>JBIOWI010000390.1:0-5185 GCA_044868325.1 Hyphomicrobiaceae bacterium | reverse complement strand
CCAGGTCCTCGGCCGTGCCGGCGTCGGCGCCCTTGCGCATCATGTAGGCCTTCACCCGCGGCCCATAGGCCTCGTAAAGCTCGCGAAATGCCGCCGGGTCAGCCCGCTCGGCAATGCGCTGCAGGAGATCTGCCATGATGCCGCGGTGAGCGCTGTGCGGGACTTTGCCGCCCGTTCCTGAGCTGATTGATAGGTCGAACATAGCCCACAGCAGCGTCCTGATGCAAAGCCGTTACGCAGTCTGGACCGGTTTGGATCAAGCTCTCTGCGACATTTCCCAGCCTCAATTGCGGGTCATCGGCTTTTCGCGGGAGCTGGCAACGACTAATGTGGCGGCGTATTGGACCCCGGCACGGTGCCGGCGGCCGGAAGGCGGCCCGAATGGCAGCGGCTAAGCGTATCATCTGCGTCGGACATGCGGCCCTCGACCGCATCTACCGCATCGACGCCTTTCCGGCGCAACCCACCAAGGTTCGTGCGCTCGAGCACATCGAGGCCGGCGGCGGTATGGCGGCCAACGCCGCGGTGGCCATCTCGCGGCTCGGCGGAGCCGCGGAGCTGTGGAGCCGCATCGGCGACGACAACGCCGGGCACACCATCCGCGCGGGGCTCCGCGCCGAGCGGGTGGACGTGCGCTACGTGCAGGCTTTCGAAGGGGCGCGCTCTTCGACCTCGGCCATCGTCGTGGACGACAAGGGCGAGCGGCTGATCGTGGGCCAGCGCGACGCCGGCATGCCGTCCGGGACCAGCTGGCTGCCGCTGGAGCGCGTCAAGGGCGCCGACGCGGTCGTCGGCGACGTGCGCTGGCTGGAGGGCGTGCGCGCGGTCTTCGCCCAGGCCCGCAAGGACAAGGTTCCGACCTTGCTGGACGCGGATCTGGGCGCGCGCGAGGCCCTCCCCGGCCTCCTGCAGCTCGCCGACTACGCGATCTTCTCACTGCCGGCCCTGCGCGACTTCGCGTCAGCCGGCAGCGATGCCGAACGGCTGAACCAAGTTCTCACACTGGGCCCCCGCCATGCCGGCGTGACACTGGGGGCGGAAGGCTATCTCTGGCGCGAGCAGACGGGCGGCGGCCACGTGCCGGCTTTCCGGGTGAGCGTGACGGACACGACCGGCGCAGGCGACGCTTTCCACGGCACGTTCGCGCTGATGCTCGCCGAGGGCCGCACTGCGGCCGTGAGCGCCCGCACGGCGGCAGCCGCGGCCGCGCTCAAGTGCACGCGGCTCGGCTCCCGCGCGGGGCTGCCTCTGCGCGCCGAGCTCGAGGCCTTCGAGACGGGCGTAACGCCCCGCTAGCGGTAGGTTTCAGGGGGACAAGCCCCCGCTCCTTTACTGAAACCTGGCCCCGGAAATCTGCCCCCTGGAAAGGCGCTCCATTGCGACGTAAGGTCGCGTGGGGCTGGCATTCCTCAACCCTGGATCAGCGGAGAAAACGACATGCCTGACAAGATCGATGGCGGGCGGGCCGAGGCCTTTTCCGCTCTAGCGACGCCGCTCGGACTCGATGCCCTGATGGAGCTGAACCGTCCCGCCCTGACTGCGATGGCGCAGGTGAACGGCAAGGTCTACGAGAACCTGGCGGCGATGAACAAGAGTTGGGCCGACTTCCTCAACCGGCGCCTGGAGAAGGACCTGGGCATGCCCAAGCAGCTCGCAGCCTGCAAGTCGGTTCAGGACGTTTACGGCGTCTACGCCGATTTCTTTCAGACGGCCGTCGCCGACTACCAGAGCGAGTTCGAGGAGATGAGCAAGCTCGGCAAGACGCTCGCCGACGATACCCTGCAGGCAATGCAGACGCGCCCCAACTGAATGGAGGTGAGATGGTGAGATGGTGAGATGGTGAGATGGTGAGAGTGATTCTGGCGCACGCAGCGGCTGTCAACTGGAATGGAAAGCCCAGACGCCGTCACGTCCTCAACCCGCCACTCACCACCTCACCACTCACCACCTCACCACTCGTCTCCAGCACCGTCTCCAGCGCTCCCAAGAACTCGCTGTAGCGGTCGATCACGGCGGTGGGCTTTAGATCGCGCACCGGCACCGACGTATAGCCGAAGGTGACGCCGATCGAGGGGACGCCCGCCGCCGCCGCCGTGGCGATATCCACCTCGCTGTCGCCCACCATGACCGCCCGCTCCGGCCGTCCCCCGGCCATGGCTATGGTGCGGGTAAGGTGGCCCGGCGCGGGCTTGAACACGTCGAACGTGTCGCGGCCGGCGATGGCGGAGAAGCGCTCATGCAGCGCCAGCTGACGCAGCAGCGCACGCGACAGCCCCTCCAGCTTGTTGGTGCACACTGCGAGCTGCGCGCCGGCCCCAAGCAGAGCATCGAGCAGCGCCGGGATGCCCTCGAACGGGCGGCTCAACACGGCGATGTTGTCGGCGTAATAGGGGAAAAACAGCTCGTGCAGCCGGCTTACCTCGTCCGGCGTCTTGGCGATGCCGTGCAGGCGCAACCCCTCCTCGATCATGGCACGCGAGCCGCGGCCGATCATCGGATGTAATGCGGCCGGCGAGACCGGGGCCAAGCCGATCAGGCCGAATACGTAGTTGGCCGCCGCCGCGAGGTCGGGCGCCGTATCGACGAGGGTGCCGTCGAGATCGAAGACGATGGTGACGCCGGAGAGGTCGAGAGGCATGACTGACGTGCAGGTTGCGCAGAGCGGTAGTTGGTGGCGTGCTACCATCGCTGTCAGGCGCTTGAGTGACCTTTCCTTCGTTGCTCAATTTCGCGGCGCCCATTTCGGACAGCAGTAACAATTGCGCCACAGACGGAGCGTGAGGCGAGCCATGCGCCCCTCCGTCATCCGTTGGTCAATGTTGTCGTGTGCGATGCAAGATGCGTGATGGTAAAGCCCTTGGGCGGGCAGTTATGGGTGTTGTGCAGCATGCGTGGACCGCGGCTTAGCCTCCTTATCGAGACATGGCCCAGTAAGGGCGCCGCCATCGCAGCTGCCGCAGCTTGGCTCGCCACGGCGCCAATCGCATCGGCGCAGGCCCCGCCGCTGGTCGACGAAGTGCGCCTCGGCGTCCTGGCGCACAGCATCGACGCCAACAACGGCGAGGACGGAGCCGACCTCAATTTGGAGCTGTTGTTCCGGCGTCCGGGCGGCCGCTACGACAATCCGCTGCTCGACTTTGCGCTGCGGCCCCGACCGCATCTCGGCGTCAGCGCCAATACTGTGGGGAGCACCAACCAAGTCTACGCCGGATTCAGCTGGGATATGAAGCTTGCGCCGAGGCTTTCGCTTGAGCTGACGCTCGGCGTCGCCTTGCATGACGGGCCGACGGATGCCGCCGTCGATTCGTACGGCTGCGCATTAAATTTCCGCGAGTCTGCCTCGCTCGGCTATGCGCTCGACGAGCGTTGGACCGTCTACGGCACGGTTGCGCACATGTCGAACGCCGACCTGTGCGACGAAAACACCGGCCTTACCAGCTTAGGGATACGGTTGGGCTACAAGCTCAACTAGACCGGCTCCGCCCTGCATCGAGCGCGGCTGCCGCTGCCTCGCGAGGGGGCGCTCGGCATCTCGGGGATGTCCGCACAACCTTGCCTCGCCTTCAGTTGAGGCCTACACAATCTGCAACGACGGGATGACGGGGCGGAAACCCTAACGCGGGAGCTCACCATGGACACGCCTACCCTCAACCTCGCCAAGAGCCAGTGCTACGTCGACGGCCAATGGGTCGGCGAGCCCAAGATGCCCGTCACCAACAAGGCCACGGGCGAGGTCATGGCCCGCGTGCCGGAGTGCGGCGAGGCCGAGACGCGGGCCGCCGTCGAGGCGGCGAGCCGCGCCCTGCCCGCCTGGTCGAAGCTGCTCGCCAAGGAGCGCTCCAGGCTTCTGCGCCGCTGGTTCGACCTCATCTCCCAGAACACGCGCGAGCTGGCGCTCCTGCTCACCAGCGAGCAGGGCAAGCCGCTGGCCGAGGCCGCGGGCGAGATCGCCTACGCGGCGGGCTTCATCGAGTTCTTCGCCGAGGAGGCCAAGCGCGTCTACGGCGAGACCATCCCGAGCTTCAAGGCGGATGCCCGCATTGTCGTCATCAAGCAGCCGGTGGGCGTGGTGGCGGCCATCACGCCCTGGAACTTCCCCGCCGCCATGATCACCCGCAAGGCCGGCCCGGCGCTGGCGGTGGGCTGCACCATGGTGCTGAAGCCGGCCTCCGAGACGCCGCTCACCGCGCTCGCCCTGGCGGCGCTGGCCGAGGAGGCCGGCATTCCCAAGGGCGTGTTCAACGTCATCACCGGCAAAGCGAGCACGATCGGCAAGGAGCTGACCTCCAACGAGCACGTGCGCATGCTCACCTTCACGGGGTCCACGGAGATCGGCCGTATCCTGATGGCGCAGTGCGCGCCCACCATCAAGAAGCTGGGTCTGGAGCTCGGCGGCAACGCGCCGTTCATCGTGTTCGACGACGCCGACCTCGACAAGGCCGTGCAGGGCGCCATGGCCTCCAAGTACCGCAACGCCGGCCAGACCTGCGTGTGCGCCAATCGCCTCTACGTGCAGGAGGGCGTCTACGACGCCTTCGCCCAGAAGCTGGCTGCCGAGGTCAAGAAGATGAAGGTGGGCCCCGGCACCGCCGACGGCGTCACCACCGGCCCGCTCATCAACAAGGCGGCGGTGGAGAAGGTGGAGGAGCATGTGGCCGACGCGCTCAAGCACGGCGCCACCATCGTGGTGGGCGGCAAGCGGCATACGCTGGGCGGCAACTTCTACGAGCCCACCGTGCTCGCCAACGTCACGCGCGAGATGATGGTGGCGCGCGAGGAGACCTTCGGGCCGGTGGCGCCCCTCTTCAAGTTCAAGAGCGAGGAGGACGCGATCGCCCAGGCCAACGCCACGCCGTTCGGCCTGGCGGCGTATTTCTACGCCCGCGACCTGGGCCGCGTGTGGCGTGTGGCCGAGGCGCTGGAGTGCGGCATCATCGGCATCAACGAGGGGATCATCTCCGACCCGGTGGCGCCGTTCGGGGGCTACAAGCAGTCGGGCCTGGGCCGCGAGGGCTCCCACCACGGCATCGAGGAGTTCCTGGAAATCAAGTACATGCTGATGGGCGGGTTGTGAGAGTGTCGAGAACGTCACGCGGATTCCCCTCCTCCTTGTGGGGAGGGGTTAGGGGTGGGGGGAACCCCTCCCTTCGGGGATGGGGGTTCCCCCCCACCCTGTCCCTCCCCC
>JBIOWI010000389.1:0-5561 GCA_044868325.1 Hyphomicrobiaceae bacterium | reverse complement strand
CCCACCTCCGGCTCACAGCTTGTGGGCCATGCGCTCTTTCTTGGTCTTGAGGTAGCGCGTGTTGTAGCTCGACGGCTTTACGATCAGCGGCAGCTGTTCGATCACGTCGACGCCCTCGGCCTGCAGGGCCTCCACCTTGGCGGGATTGTTGGTGAGGAGCCTGATCTCGGGGTAGCCCAGGTCGAACAGGATGTGGGCGGCGAGGTCGTAGTCGCGCGCCTCGATGGGGGCGCCGATGGCCACGTTGGCGTCCACGGTGTCGTAGCCCTGGTCCTGCAAGGCGTAGGCGCGGATCTTGTTGACCAGTCCGATGCCGCGGCCTTCCTGGTAGGGCAGGTACACCATCACGCCCACCGGGCTCGTCAGGATGCGGTCCAGCGAGGCCTGCAGCTGCGGGTAGCAGTCGCAGCGCAGAGAATGGAAGATGTCGCCAGTGACGCAGCCGCTGTGCACGCGCACGAGGGGAATAGTGCTCCCGTTTGCGGCGTCCTTATCCCGGTGTACCAGCACCAGGGCCTGGCACATGGGGTCCGCCCCCTGGTAGGCCCGCGCCTCGACTTTCACCTCCCGGTTGCGGAACTCGATCGGCAGGATTGTCTGAGCGGACCAATCGATGTCCAGCTCGACAGACTTGACGGCATTGGATGGCATCGAACTCTCCAAGGGCGTGCCCGGCGCGGATATGTGGGAACGATTTGGGTCTTGTAAAGGCGGCGGGCCGGCGGCGCTCCGTCACAAGTTGTTACCGGAGTTCAATTGGCCTGGCCCGCAGCTGACACTCCGTACGGTTACGTTCGACACGGGGATCGAATACGGTTGCATGGCGCTGGCGGATCTGTGCCCCGTCGCCCGGTGCCCGACCTAGGAAGCGCCCGTCCCAGCCCAAGCTGGCCCACAACAACGCCGTCCTCTTTCGAACGGTTCCCCCCGCAACCGGGGCTGTCAGCCGCAGAGAGCTTCGCGGACTCCGGTTTTCCAAGTCGATCAAGCCGTTATGGCGGCAGCCACCGGTGCGGCGCGCCGAGCCCCGGTCGCGCCGGGCTCTCATTGTGCAGAGCACGCGGGCTTCGCAAGTGCACCTCCCTGCGACACCCTCGCCACGGTCGGCCCATGGTCGGCATCCCCGCTTCATTATCGGTTCATCCAAGCTATGGTCCTCTGTGACGGTTGGATGACGAGCGGGCGCAACTTCCATGTCGGACCATTCCGTGGGCTTGCCGGGCGCGCCGGCAACAGGGGTGAGCCCACTTCCCATCGCGACGGAGGGGCTGTCCCTGCGCTTGCAGGGCACGACCGCCTGGACGGCCGCCACGGCGCTCTGGACCGGCATGGGCGCCTACCTGTGGCAGGACGAGGGGGAGGGCTATTTCCTTTTCGCGACGGCCGTGACAGCCGCGCTGATCGCGCTCGCGGCGCTGCTGTCCCGCCGCGTGCTGTTCGCCACGATTCTCGTCACATGCGTCGTTGCCATGACGGTGACCGCGGCGTCGGTCAAGCGCGCCACCATGAACATGGTCGTGCACGCCTACGACCTCTTCTTCTATCTCGGCTCGACCTCGACGATGAGCTACCTCTGGTCCGAGCAGCGCCGCTACGTCGTGGGCGCCATCGCCACGGTGGCTGTGGCGGCGGTTGTCGTCGGCCTTGCCTACCGCTTCGACGGGACCAGCGTTCCGCGACGGTGGTCGGCGGCGGCGTTCGCGCTCTGTGCCCTGCTCGCCTGGTACGGCGTGCACCTGAAGGGCGAGCGGCGCCACATGCAGTTCTATTACGAGAACCTCTACGTCTCCTCGTTCTACGCCTCCTGGGGCGAGACCCTGCAGGCCCTCTGGCGCGGCGCCCTGCTGGAGGCCGATCCGAGCTCCGGCGTGGCGCCCCCCTTCACCATCCCCAATCGCTGCGAGCCGGCCGCCAAGCCGCCGCACATCATCCTGATCCACCAGGAGTCGGTGGTGCAGCCGTCGCTGTTCCCCACGCTGGGCTACGACCGGTCGGTGGAGCCGTTCTTCCGCTCTGCGGACGGCACTCTGCGCCGGCTGCGGGTGGAGACCTATGGCGGCGCGTCGTGGCTCACGGAATTTTCGCTGCTGGCGGGCGTCTCCACCCATTCGTTCGGAGGCATGCGCCAGTTCGTGCAGACCTTCATGCAGGGGCGGCTCAAGGACACGCTGCCGCAGGCCCTACAGCGCTGCAGCTACCGCAATGTCGTGTTCTATCCGATGCACAAGAACTTCGTCTCTAACGACAAGTTCTACACCTCCATCGGGCTGCGCGAGATCTTCGACATGAAGGCGCAGAAGGCCAAGAGCCCGCAGGAGCGCGACCGCTTCTACTACGACAACGCCCTCGACGAGATGGGGCGTCACTTCAAGGCGAGCCCGCGGCCGCTCTTCACCTTCATCCAGACCATGTCGGCGCACTGGCCCTACGACTGGACGTTCGCGCCGGAAATGGACGTGCCCGGCGGCGACCGCGGCACCGACCCCGAGATGCACGAATATCTGCGCCGGCTGTCGCTGGCCAAGCTGGACTACGACCACCTCATGAAGGAGCTGCGGCGCCGCTTCCCGCGCGAGCGCTTCCTGGTTGTGCACTACGGCGACCACCATCCGATGGCCACCCGGACGCTCCTGGGGTTCAGAAGCGAGACCGAGGCAGAGGACGTGGCGCTGGACCCGGATTCGATCGGCTTCATCACCTACTATGCGGTCCAGGGCGTCAACTATGCCGTGCCGCCGCTGCCGGCCTACGAGACGCTCGACGTATCCTACCTCGGCGGGCTGGTCCTGGAGCTGGCGGGGTTGCCCTTGTCGGATTCTCACCGCGAGCGCCTCTGGATCAGGGCGCTCTGCGAGGGCCGCTACTACACCTGCTCCCGGCGCGGCGAGATCCTGAGGTTCCATCGGCGCCTGATCGACTCGGGGATCGTCGCTGCGAACTGAGCGCCCGCGGCGGATTGACCCTGCCCGCCCGGTAAGCCGGATTGGCGTTGCGGCCTTGCTCATGGCCCGTCAGCGTGGCAAAGCGGCAATGGCATCCTGCCACCGGAGGTCCTCGAGGTGACGAGCACGGCGCCCGGTATGACCGCCCCGGCCGCGACGCCGCCCCTGGAAGACCCAGGGCCGAGGGGCCGCGCGCTGCTGTCGGTGATCGTGCCCGGCTTCAACGAGGAGCGCGCGATCCCTGCCCTGGTGGAGCGTCTGCGCCCGGTGCTCGATGGCCTCGACCTCGACTGGGAGGCGATCTTCGTCGACGACGGCTCCACCGACGGCACCATGAAGGTGCTGCGGTCGCTCAACGCCCGCGATCCGCGCCTCAAGGCGGTCTCGCTCAGCCGCAACTTCGGCAAGGAGATCGCTTCGGCGGCGGGGTTCGCCTACGCGAGCGGCGACGCTGCCGTCCTCATGGACGCCGACCTGCAGCATCCACCGGAGGTGATTGCCGACTTCGTCCGGCACTGGCGCGAGGGTGCCGACATGGTCTATGGCCGGCGCATCGACCGGGACGCCGACAGCCTGCTGCTCCGCGTCCTCGCGCGGCTGTTCTACGCCACGTTCGGGCGGCTGAGCGGCACGGTGCTGCCCCCGGGGGCGGGCGACTTCCGCCTGCTCGACCGCAAGGCCATCGACGCCATGAACCGCATGGGCGAGCGCGTGCGATTCAACAAGGGACTCTATGCGTGGATGGGGTTCCGCTCGGCCGGCGTGCCGTTCAGCGTGCCGCCGCGCGTATCCGGCCGCTCACGCTGGCGTCTTGGCAAGCTTGCGCGTTTCGCTCTCGACGGGGTCGTCTCGTTCTCGACCGTGCCGCTCAGGGTGTGGTCGTACCTGGGCCTCGTCATCTCGGCGTTCGCGTTCTGCTATGCCATGATCATCCTCACGAAGACCATCATCTATGGCATCGACGTGCCGGGCTTCCCGTCGCTGATCATCTCGGTCATGTTCTTTGCCGGCGTGCAGCTCATCTCGCTCGGCGTGCTGGGAGAGTATCTCGGCCGCATGTACGAGGAGGTGAAGGGCCGGCCACTGTTTCTGGTCGCCGAGGAGCTGGGGGTGGAGCGCCCGCCCGCCGGCGCGGCGGATGCTACCGGGCCTGGGGAACGCCTGGAACGCCGCGCGCGATGATCATCCTCTGCGCCGACGACTATGCCTTGACGGAAGGGGTCTCCCGAGCCGTGGGCGAGCTGGCGGCGGCGCGCCGGCTCTCGGCCACCAGCGCCATCGTCACGATGCCGTGCTGGCCGGCGATGGCGCAGCGCCTCGTCGTGCACCGCGGCCGCATCGCGGTGGGGCTGCACCTGAACCTCACGCTGGGTGCGCCGCTCGGAGTGATGCCCCGCTTCGCCCCCAACGGCACGTTTCCAAGGCGCAGCGCCGCGCTCCTCCGTGCGCTCCTTGCTCTCGTCCGACCTGCGGAGATCGGCGCCGAGATCGAGCGGCAGCTCGACGCGTTCGAGAAGCGCCTGGGGTTCCCGCCGGACCACATCGACGGGCACGAGCACGTGCATGTGCTGCCGGGCATCCGGCACAGCCTGTTCGAGGCGGTGTCGCGGCGCTACCCGGCCGCCAAACCGCTGCTGCGCGACCCTGCCGACAGCTGGAGCGCGATTGCCGCCCGCGGCGGCGCGCAGAGCAAGGCCACGGCTGTCGCGGCGCTGGCCTATGGCTTCGGCACCGGCGCGCAGCGGCGCGGGCTCCCGACCAACGCAGGTTTCTCGGGGTACTCGGCCTTCGACGTGGGCGTGCCCTATGCCGACGAGCTGGAGCGCGCGTTCCTCCAGCCGGGGCCGCGCCACATCGTCATGTGCCACCCGGGCCATCCCGACGCCGAGCTCGCCGCCCTCGACCCGGTGGTGGAGCGGCGGCGCATGGAGTACGAGACGCTGATGCGCGACGCTTCGCTGGTCGAGCGCATCTGGCGGCCCGGGCGCAGCGCCGACGGGCCGGCGGTGGACTGGTCGCGGGAGGGAGTCGTGGAATGACGAGCAAATGGAGCACCGCCGCTCCCGGCGGTCAGCACCCGCTGCAGCACGGGCTCGCGTTCCTGTTCTCCGGCGGGATGGCCTTCGTGATCGACGCGAGCATCCTGAAGGGCCTGACCCTGCTCGGGCTGCACCCGATCCTGGCACGCGTCGTCTCGGTGGCGGTCGCCCTTACGGCGGGCTGGCTTGCGCACCGCCGCTTCACCTTCCGGCTGACCACGCCGCCGAGCCTCGCCGAGTTCCTGCGCTACCTCTGGGTGCAATCGACGGTTGCGCTCATCAACTACGGCATCTTCGTTCTCATCCTCCTGGTGCGGCCTGCGACCGAGCCGCTGCTGGCGGTGTTCCTCTCTTCCGGCATCGCCATGTTCTTCTCCTACGTCGGCATCCGCTTCGCGGCGTTCCGCCAGGGCCTCCGCTCGCGTGGGTCCTAGAACGCGACCTTGTCTCCGCCCTTGAGGGCCAGGATCTCGCGGGCGTCGTCGGGGGTGGCGATCGCGAGGCCCAGGCCCTCGACGATCTGGCGCACCTTGGCGACCTGCTCGGCGTTGGACTTGGCGAGCTGGCCGGGGCCGATCCA
>JBIOWI010000388.1:0-6720 GCA_044868325.1 Hyphomicrobiaceae bacterium | reverse complement strand
GGGGGAGGGGACCCTGCGGCCCTCTCCTCGCTCAACTCTTGAGGTCGCGCTTCCATCTTGCAGCGCCACGATCCGCTCGGCCAGGCGCTCGGCGACAGAGACAGAAGGCGGCGCTTGGCTCATGCGGCCTCACATCAGGTGTTGCGCAGGCGGGTGCCGCCGAAGCCGGGCAGGCGGTTGACACCGACCACCACCGCGAAGGTGAGCAGCAGCAGCGACAGCCCCAGCACCGAGATGGCGCCGAGATCGCCGCTCTCCTTGAGGTCGAAGATCAGCACCGACACCACCTTGGTCTCCGACGTGAAGAGCATGATGGCGGCCGACAGCTCGCGGATGGTCGAGACGAAGATGAAGCACCAGGTCGCCAGCACGTTGGTCCTGAGCAACGGCGCCGTGACATGCCGCAGCGCCTGCAGCCGCGTGGCGCCCAGGATGCGACTCGCCTCCTCAAGCTCCGGATTGACCGCGCGGAACGCCGACTGCATCTGCTGGTAGGCGGCGGGCAGCTCGATGGTCACATAGGCCAGCAGCAGCACCCACAGGGTCCCGTAGAGCACCAGCGGCGGGCGCGTGTAGCTCAGAAACAGCCCCACGCCCAGCACGATGCCCGGAATGGCGATCGGCGCCGTGGCCAGGAACGCCAGCATGCGATGCCCCGGGAGGGCCCGCCGCGACGTGAGGTAGCCGACCGCCAGCGCCAGCACGGTACCGACCGTGGCGGAGGCGAGCCCCAGGACGAACGTGTTCTTCAAGGCCAGCTGCGTCGAGGACAGCTCGAAGAACGTGAAATAGACGTTGTGCAGCGTGGCGTTGGCCGGCGTCACCAGCGTGGTGGCAATGGGCGAGAAGGCCGCGTTGAACAGCGCGAAGTAGGGAAGGAACACCGGCATCGACAGCACGGTGAGCACGAACGCCATCGCCGGCCATACCGCCCAGCCGAGCCGCACCAGCCGCGGGCTGCCGCCCTTGCCGCCCACCACGGAATAGCCGCGGCGCCCCAGAACGGCCTGTTGCGCCCTCAACAGGATCACAGTGAGCACGAGCAGCGGCAGCGCGGCGGCGGCAGCCAGCTCCGGCTTGGGCGGATACTGGAACAGGCTCCAGATCTTGGTCGTCATGGTGTGGAAGCCCGCCGGCAACGCCAGGATGGCCGGCGAGCCGAACAGGATCATCG
This sequence comes from Hyphomicrobiaceae bacterium, assembly GCA_044868325.1. Classification (GTDB taxonomy): domain Bacteria; phylum Pseudomonadota; class Alphaproteobacteria; order Rhizobiales; family Hyphomicrobiaceae; genus AWTP1-13. The sequence continues at coordinate 5,546 of JBIOWI010000388.1, read as the reverse complement.
CCTGCAGGAAGGCTATCAGCACGCCCGCCAGCAGCGCGGGCACGGCCAGCGGGATCGTCACCCGGCGCACCGTCGTCCAGGTGCCGGCGCCGAGCATCGACGAGGCATCCTCCAGGTCGGCGGGGATGCGGTCGAGCGCGTTGGCGATCAGCACGAATACATAGGGAAACGTGTAGCAGGAGATGACGAAGATCAGCCCCGGCAGCGAGTAGATGTTGAGCAGGTGCTCGTCCTGCGGCGCTCCCGTCACAAGCCGATAGAGCTGGTTGAGCAGCCCGCTGTTGGGCGCGGCCAGGATCTCCCAAGCCACCGCGCCAAGGAACGGCGGCGTCACGAACGAGGCCGTCACCAGCGCCCGGATGGCGTTTGCCATGGGCAGGTCGGTGCGGGCCACCAGCCACGCCATCGGCGCCGCGATGGCGGAGCAGGCAGCCGCCGAGCTCACCGCCAGGATGACCGTGGTCGTCAGCGGATCGATGAAGTCGGGATCGGTGAGCAGCGCCTGGAAGTGTGCCAGCGTGAAGCTGCGCCCCGCCCCCGGGGCAGTGGCCGCGGTGAGGCTGTAGTAGACCAGCCACGACACCGGCAGGACGACGAGCGCGCACAGGAGCGCCGCCAGTCCGACCAGGACCGGCACCGAGAGGTCCACGGCTATGGCCCGCCGCGCGGCGGGCCGGGATGGCAGTGCGATTGCCACGATGGATGGCTCCTGCAAACGGCAGTCGGGGGTCGGCAGTCGCAAGAGAAACGGGGTCAGACCCCTCGCGCCCAGCGTTCGTTTCTCGTCTAGACGTCGGAGGCGAGGGGTCTGACCCCGTTTCCCGAGACTGCCGTCAGACCTTGAAAATTGCCGCGTAGCGCTTCTTGATGTCCTCGGCGGACTTCTCGATGCCCTCAGGGTCCTCCTTCATCACCTTGATGTCCTTCAGCGGCCGCACGCCCTTCTTCTCGACCGCCTGTCCGTGCGCCGAATACTGGCAGGCGACATCCACGATCATCTGCTGCCCCTCCCGCCCGTGCATCCAGCTCTGGAACAGCCGCGCCGCGTTGGGGCTGGGTGCCGCCTTGAACACCGCGCTCGGGCCGCCCGCCAGCGGCGTGCCCTCGGACGGATAGACGATGTCGATGGGCTGGCCCTCCTCGCGGTAGCGGATCACCAGATAGCCCGCGCCGTCGGCCATGACGGCGCGCTCGCCCAGCGCCACCTTCTTGGGGGTGTCGGTGGCCGACTGCACCTGCATGACCTTCTGCTGGGCGAGCTTCTCCAGGTAGTCCCAGCCGAGGTCGCGGGCGATCTGGAAGGTGGCGTTCATGATGGTGCCGCTGTAGGCGGGATGCGCCTTGACGATCTTGCCGGCCCACTTGGGATCGAGCAGGTCGGCGAAGCTGTTGGGTGCCTCCTCCTTCTTCACCAGGTTGGTGTTGTAGGCGAGCGGCGACACCAGGATGCGCGTCGTCACGTGCAGGGCGTCGGGCTCGTAGTAGGCCTTGCCGTAGTGCTGCGCCACCTCCTCGGGCAGATAGGGAGCCAGCCATCCGTTCCGCTTCCAGGCCAGGCAGTGCGCCTGATCCGACGTGTTCACCACGTCGGCGGCGTGGATGTTGCTCGAATACTCCTGAGCGATCCGCGTAAAGATGCGCTCGGCACCCGACCGCTCGACCCGCACGGAGATGCCGGGAAACTTCGCCTCGAACGCCTTGGCCAGCTGCTGGGCGAAGGTGAGGTCCATGGCCGTGTAGAACGCCAGCTTGCCCTCCTTCTTGGCCGCCTCGATCAGCGCCGGCGTGATCGCCTCCGGCGACGGCGGCGCCGCCCGCAGGGGGCTGGCGCACACGGTCGCGGCGGCTGCAACCGACAGCTTGATGGCGTCGCGCCTGGTGGGTTTGCTCTCGAACATGGCGTCTTCCTTCCCTTTGCTCGGCAGTCGGGCGTCGGCAGTCGCAGGAAGAGCTCGTGGACAGAGCAGTGAATATCCTACCGCCGATCCCCGACTGCCGATCCCCGACTGCCGTCAGACCCTGAATAGCTTGCTGTATCGCGCCTTGATCTCGTCGCTCTGCTTCTCGACGGCCGCCGGGTCGTCCTGCATGAGCTTGATCTCGGACAGAGGCTTGCGGCCGGGCTTCTCCCTTGTCAGCGCGTGCACCGAGCGCAGGCCGCCGTAGTCGACGCCGAGTTGCTGGCACTCGGCGGTGAACATGTGGCACTGCAGGAGCCGCGCCGCGTTCGGGTTGGGCGCGGCCTTGAAGATGCCGTTGGGGCCGACGATGAGCGGCGTGCCCTCCGTCGCATACATCGGCTCGACCGGCTGGCCGGACTCCTTGAGCTGGAACACGCCGTACTCCACGCCGTCGGCCATGATGGCGCGCTCGCCCAGAGCCAGCTTCTTCGGCGGATCGGAGGCCGACTGCACCTGCATGATCCTCTGCCGGGCGAGCTTCTCGAAGTAGTCCCAGCCGATGTCGCGGGCCATCTGGAAGGTGGCGGTCAGGATCGTGCCGGAGTAGCCGGGATGCGCCTTGACGATCTTGCCCGCCCATTTCGCGTCGAGCAGGTCGGCGTAACTCCTGGGTGCCTCCTCGGCTTTCACCAGGTTTGTGTTGTAGGCGATGGGGCAGAGGAACACCCGGAAGCTGGCGAAGGTGCCGTCCGGATCCTTGTGGGCGGCGGGGAAATGCTTCGCCACGTCCTCCGGGATGAACGGCTCGAGCCAACCCTTTTCCTTCCAGACGATGAAATGAGCGGCGTCCGAGGAGTTGACCACGTCCACCGCGTGGATGTTGCTGCCGTACTCCTGGCCGATACGCTGGAAAATGCGTTCCGCGCCGCTGCGCTCCACCCGGCAGGCGACGCCGGGGAACCTAGCCTCGAACGACTTGGCGATGCGCTCTGCCAGCGGCAGGTCCACCGACGTGTACCAGACGACCTTGCCTTCCTTCCTGGCCGCCTCCACCAGCGCCGGGGTGATGGCGGTGGCCGGCGGCGCCGCGGCCCGCAACGGCATCGCGAAGATCTGTGCACCCGTGATCGCAGCGGAGGCCTTGAGGACGTCGCGTCGCGAGAAGCGCATGCAGGTTCCTCCCTGGAACGGCCGGTTCTTGGTTCTGTGGCCCGGCGCGCGCCCTATCTGAACCTCAGCGGATCGTTCGTGCAATGCCCTCTCTGCTTCGCCGCCGATCTGCGCCGGGGGCTTTTCACGCTATCAAAATGCGGCAGCTGTCCACCGGAAGGCGCGCATGCACCCGGCTGCCGCGCGGAATGTTCTGTCTGGCCGGCGCCAGCACCCTGAGCTGCGTGCCCTCCGCAGCCTCGATCACGTAGTCGCGGTTGCCGCCCAGGAACACGTTGCGGGTGACGACGGCCGGCAGCACGTTCTCCTCCGCCTCGCGCGGCTCGCCCAGCCCGAGCACGATGTCGTGCTGCCGGATCGACATGGATCCCAACGGGGCGCCCGACCCGCCCGGCGCGAACGTGCCGCCGCTGCCGCGCAGCATCACGCCCGCCACCGCGATGCGCCGGTCGTCCACCACCTTGCCCGTCACCACGTTGCTCGACCCGATGAATCGCGCCACGAACTCGGAGCGCGGGCGGTCGTAGATGTCCTCGGGCGTTCCCAGCTGCTCGATGCGGCCGTGGTTCATCACCGCGATCAGGTCGGCCGTCGTCATGGCCTCCGACTGGTCGTGCGTGACATAGATCGTGGTATAGCGATACTCATCGTGGAGCCGCCGCACCTCGAATCGCATCTCCTCGCGCAGGTTGGCGTCGAGGTTGGAGAGCGGCTCGTCCAGCAGCAACGTCTCCGGCTCCACGATCAGCGCACGGGCAAGCGCCACGCGCTGCTGCTGGCCGCCCGACAGCTCGCCCGGATAGCGCTCGGCCAGGTTGGAGAGCTTGGTGATCGCCAGCATGTCGCCCACCTTCCGGCGGACGACATCGCGCGGCACCTTGCGCAGGGTGAGCCCGTAGGCCACGTTCTCCGCCACCGTCATGTGTGGCCACAGCGCGTAGCTCTGGAATACCATGGAGACGTTGCGCCGCTCCGGTGGCAGCGTGCGCCGCGGCGAGGACACCACGCGGTCGCCCAGCACGATCTCGCCCTCGGTCGGCTCGGTGAAGCCGGCGACGAGGCGCAGCGCCGTGGTCTTGCCGCAGCCGGAGGGGCCTAGCAGGCTGCATAGCCGGCCCTGGGCGACATCCAGGGAGACGTTGTCCAGCGCCACCGCGTCGCCGAAGCGCTTGGTCACCCCCCGCAAGACAACCGAAGACACGCGCCTCCCTCCGCTCCCGGCCGATGCTTGAGCGTCGTATGAGACCGCAATTGTCCAGGCCTGGCAAGCATGGCACGCCGCACGGCACACGGCGTCTCCCCACACACCGGCTCGCCTGATACGAAACTCGCGCCGCAAGCGCCGACAGGTCCCCTCTCCCCCCTTGCGGGGCAGGGCTAGGGTGAGGGGCACGCGAAAGCCTCTCCTCGCGGTGCCTCACCTCGAACAAGAGCTGTTGAGAGGTTGGAGCCTCTTGCTGCCCCTCACCCCGACCCTCTCCCCGTCGCCCTCGGACGACTGTGGCGAGGTTTTCCCTTGTGGAATGGCTGAGGGCGGCGGGGAGAGGGAGACCCGCGCGACTCGCCTCACCGTTTTGTCGTCGAGGGTCGGCGCCAGCGGGTGATCGGCTGACACCATCGACACCTGCCGATAACCACCATCGCCAACGAAGCGGTAACCGGACCTTGGCATAGTCGGTGCAAATCCCCCAAGGAGGTGCGCCGATGAGCATCACCGTCACGTTCGGGCGCTGGGGCCTGCCCTATCTGATCTCTGTCGGCCGCTGGGAGTGGACCTGCTTCCGCATCGAGGAGCACGCATTGTCCGGGCGCCGCCGCTGGCGCATCGAGCACTCCCCCGGCAGCGAGCAGCAGTTCAGCGAGACCGTCATCCACTGCGGCCCGATTGCGCACAGCTTCACGCGCTGGCCCAAGTCGACCCCGCTCCCGCGCGCCTAGGTGGGTCGAGGCGAAGCCGAAGACCCAACGCCCGGGGGTGAGCTGGTGAGTTGTGAGCTGGTGAGATTTGGGATGCGCGTGGTGTGCCTGCAGAGGCAAAACGGCCGAGGATAGGACCGAAGCGCGCCGCATTCTCTGTCCGCCACTCACCACCTCACCACCTCACCACCTCACCCAGCACGTCCGGCACCAGCGCATCCAGGCAGTCGCGCAACGGGCGCGCCCACGGAAGCTACGACTTCTTCAGATTGCAGTGCTCCTGGCCGCCGAACATGGCGGCTTCCTTCCAATCTACTTCTTCACCGACGGCTGGCTCGCGCCCAGCTGGAACATCAGCGCGGCGCTGCTGTCGCCGCCCACGAAGGTGTGCGGCAGCACGCCCGGCACCAGCCGCTGCGCCCGCTCCCAGTCGATCAGGAGCGGGTTGGACTTGAGGATGGCGGCCTGCCGCTCCTGGATGTCGAGCTGGGCCTTGCCCTTGATCATGATGGAGTAGGCCTCGGCGTCAGCCTGGGCCTTGGTGGCGTCGGCCTGCGC
>JBIOWI010000387.1:0-10858 GCA_044868325.1 Hyphomicrobiaceae bacterium | reverse complement strand
CAGCATAGCGGCGAGGGGTCTGACCCCGTCCGGAGCCTACGCCGAATGCCGCAGCAGGAAGCGGTGCACGCCGCCGGTCTCGGTGTGCTCGATCAGAGCATTGCCGGTGCTCTCGGCGAAGGCGGTGAAGTCGGCGGGTGCCTGGGGGTCGTCGGACAGCACCTCCAGCGTCGCGCCCTTGGGCAGCTCCGATAGCGCCTTCCTGGCTTTCAGCACGGGGAGCGGGCAGGCGAGGCCTTTCACATCCAAGGTCTTGTCGGGCATAGGGGCGCGGGCCTCTGCATCGGTGTACGGGGCCGCCTAGTTATCAACGGACTGCGGCCGCTGGCAACGGACTCGCTTGACGGTGGTGGCCGGGTCACAGCCCCCTGAAGTCGCGCGCGGCTCACGGAAGTGCCACTTGCGCGGGCATGGCGGCCAAGTCACCATGCGGCCTCGCAATTCTCCCGCTCACGCCATGGCGGGCAACTCAAACGCGCCGCTGCGGCGCGAGCCGGATCGAGGGAGCCCATGGACGCCATTGCCGACCCGCCGCAACGCTCCTATGCGTTCGGCCTGGAGCGGGCGGGCTTCCTCGGTCTCGGCCGGCCGTGGCTCACCCTTCTCATCATTCTGCTGATCTCGGTGGGTGCTGCCTTCGGGCTTGCCCGGCTCAAGGTGGACGACTCCCTCTCCGAGCTGTTCCGCACGGACACCCCGGAGTTCCGCCGCTACGAAGAGATCGACCGCCGCTTCCCCTCCAGCGAGTACGACGTGCTGGTGGTGGTGGAGGGCAAGGACCTCCTAAAACGGCCCCAGATCGAGGCCTTCCGCCGCGCAATTGTCGATCTACAACTCGCCGACGGCGTGGACGGCCTGGTGTCCATGCTCTCCGCCCGCGGCAAGCCCGACGAGACCGGCTACGCGCCCCCGATCGTGCCGGACGATCTGCCGGAGAATAGCGCCGCCTACGACGACATGATCGCCAAGCTCAAAGCCAACGAGATCGTGGCCGGCAAGTTTCTCTCCGACGACGGCGAGCTGGCCCTGGCCGTGCTGGCGTTGGACCGGCAGGCGGTGGCCGAGCAGGGCGCCAAGCAGGTGATCGGCAACATCAACGAGATGCTGGCCAAGGAGCTCAAGCCCGTCGGTCTCAAGTCGCATCTCACCGGCGCGCCGGTGATGCAACTCGAGATCCGCAACGCGGTGGAGCGGGACCAGATCGTCTACAACGGCCTCGGCCTGCTGTTCGGCGCTACCATCGCCGTGATCTTCTTCAGGCGGGTGTCGCTGATGCTGCTGGCGGCGCTGCCGCCGGTGCTGGCCGTGCTGTGGTCGCTGGGGCTCTTGGGCTGGCTCGACTTCAAGCTCAACCTGTTCCTCAACGTCATGACGCCGCTGGTCATGGTGATGGGCTTCGCCGACAGCATGCAGATGGTGTCGGCCATCCGCATCCGCCTGCGCGAGGGCGACACCAAGGCGCAGGCGGTGCGCTTCGCGGTGAAGGTGGTGGGGCCGGCGTGCGTGCTGGCGCACGGGGTGGCGCTGCTGTCGTTCCTGGCGCTCCTGATCTCCCAGTCGGCGCTGATCCGCGCCTTCGGCATCGCGGGGGCGCTGGCGGTGTGCATCTCGTACGTGGCGGTGATCCTGGTGCTGCCGCTCATGGGGCTGTTCCTCATCCGCAACGAGCACAAGCTGGCGCGCGACCGCTCCCCTGCCGACCGCCTCATGGACGGCCTCGGCGCGCTGGTGGGCTGGATCGTGGACCGCGTGGTGCACTGGCCGTTCCTGACCACGGTGGTGGCGGTGGTCTCGTTCCTCTACCTCGGCCAAGCCTACCTGCAGCTTGAGCCGCGCTATCGCCTGGCCGATATGGTGCCGGACCGCGAGCAGGCGCTCGGCGCCACGGAGCAGATCGACAAGAAGCTCACCGGCGCCAACCCGGTGCACGTCATGATCGAGTGGAAGACGGGCGAGTCGCTCTATGCGCCCGGTCCCATCGCCGTCATCGCCAAGGCGCACGCGATCCTGGAGCAGGAGGCGGGCCTCGGCAACGTGTGGTCGCTGGAGAGCCTGCGCCGCTGGCTCAAGGACGCGGGCGACGAGCGCATCGAGACGGTGCAGCGCTATGTCAAGGTGCTGCCCACGCACCTCGTGCGGCGTTTCATCGCCGAGGATGAAAGGTCGGTGCTGGTCACGGGCCGCCTGCCCGACGTGGACTCGAGCCAGATCCTGCCCGTGGTGGAGAAGGTTGACAAGGCGCTGGAGGGCCTGCGCAACGAGCACCCGGAGTTCACCATCTCCGTCACCGGCCTGCCGGCCATCGCCGCCCGCAACAGCGCCCGCATGATCCAGCAGCTCAACGAGGCGCTGCCTATATGCGTGGCGTTCGCTGCAGTGTTGCTGGCGCTCGCCTTCCGCTCGGTGTTCGTAGGGCTCGTCAGCCTGCTGCCGGGGCTCTATCCGGTGGTGACCTCGGGCGCCATCCTGCGCTGGCTCGACGGCGGCCTGGAGTTCTTCTCCGTGGTGGCGCTGCTGGTGGTGTTCGGCCTCGCCATCGACTCGCTCATCCACTTCTTCAACCGCCTGCGCCTGGAGGAGCGCACCGAGCCCCGCGCCGATATCGCCATCCGCAACGCGCGCGTGCTGGTGGGTCCGGCGATCATATTGACCACGCTGGTGTTGGCTTTCGGCCTCGGCGTGACGGTGTTCTCCGACCTCCCCAGCTTGCGCATCTTCGGCTTCGTGTGCGGCATCACCCTGATGGCCTCGCTGCTCGCCGACCTCGTCTTCCTCCCGGGCCTCATCATGCTGGTCCGCAAGGTCTGGCCGCACAAGGCCGCGTAGGTGTCAGACCCTCCGGGTCTGACACCATGGCTCCAGCGTCAGTTCATCCGATGGTGTCAGACCCAGAGGGTCTGACACCTGCACCCCCCATGATCCACGCTCGAAACGCGGCGATCTTGGGCACCTTGGCCGTGTCCCTGGGGTGCAGCAGGCAATAGGACGCTCCGCTGTCCACGAAGCCGAAGGGGGCCACGAGCCGCCCGCTGGCAAGGTCCTGCTCCACCAACGGATAAGAGCCGATGGCAGCGCCCAGCCCGCCCGCGGCGGCCTCCAGCAGGAAATAGCTGTGCTCGAAGCGCGGCCCCCAGGCCGGGTCGATGGCCGGGTCGATGCTGCCGGCGTTCGCAAGGCGCAGCCAGTCTGTCCAGGCCTGCGGGCGGGTCTCGGTGTGCAGCAGGGTGAGGCGTGCGAGATCGCCGGGCCGTCGAACGCGGTGACGCTCGATCAGGGCGGGCGATGCCACCGGCCCCATGCGGTCCGGCAGGAACCGGTGCACCGCGACGCTGCGCCGGTACCCCGTCCGGTCGAGCCTTATGGCGACATCGATGCCGTCGCCCGCGAAATCGACGGGCCGGTGCGACGCGGACAGGCGCACCTCGATGCCTGGATTGGCGCTGCCGAAGCCGTAGAGCCGCGGGATCAGCCAGCGCATCATGAAGGTGGCGAGGCAGGAGACCACCAGCGGGCCCTGCCGGGTCTGCGCCGCGATCTGCGCGGTCGCCGTCTGCAGGTGATGCAGGGCCTGGTGCACGGCGGGCAGGAGCGCCGCTCCGGCCTCCGTCAGCTCTACGCGCCGGCTCAGCCGCCGGAACAGCGCCACGCCCAGGTGGTCCTCCAGCGCCTTGATCTGGCGGCTGACGGCACCGTGCGTCAGGCCGAGTTCCTGCGCGGCGGCGCTGAAGCTGGCGTGCGCGGCCGCCAGCTCGAATGCCGGCAGCGCCTTCAGGGGCGGAAGCTTGCGCATCGCTCGATCCAGAACCTGTGAGCTTTCCTCACAGCGGGATCATAAAGCTTCGCTTGCCGAGCGGCCAGATGCGCGGCTTGCTTTCGCGTCTTCCCGAAGGCACTGGGCAACAGCACCCATGCAGAAAACTCCAGTTTCCAAGGCGGCCTGGGTGATCCTGGCCCTCGCCGGATTCGCACTGGCGCGGCTGGCACCGCCGCTCGGCGGGCTGACGCCGCTTGGCCAGTCCGTGCTGGGTGCCACCCTCGCCGGCACCGTCCTGTGGGTGTCCGAGGCGGTTCCGCTCGGCGCAACGGCGCTGCTGGTCCTGGTCCTGCTCGGCCTTTGCCCGGGCGTGCGGCTGGCCGATGCGGTCGGCGGCTTTGCAGGCGACGTGGTCTTCTTTCTCATCGGAGCCGTGGCTCTCGGGACGGCGGTGGAGAGAAGCGGGCTTGCCACCCGTGCCGCCCGGTTTCTCCTGCGCGGGGCCGGCGGCAGCCCCGCGCGCCTCTATGCCCAGATGGTTGCCGGCTTTCCGGTGCTGGCGCTGCTGGTCCCGTCGGCCATCACCCGCAACGCCATCCTCATCCCGGCCTACCGCGAGGCTCTGGCCTCGATGGGCATCGGCCAGACGGGGCGCGCCGGGTGCGCCGTCATGCTGGCGCTCGGCATGCTCAATCCGCTGGCGTCGTCGGCGCTGCTGACCGGCGGCATCACCTCGATCACGGCCGCCACGCTGATCGGCGGTTTCTCGTGGCTCGGCTGGTTCGTGCTGATGGCCGTGCCGTACTACGCGCTGATGGCCCTCGGCGCTGTGGTCTTGCGCCTGATGGTCGGCAGGTTCGAGAGCGTTGCCGCGCCGGTCGAGGTGGCACCGGAGCGTGCGCCGTTCTCGCCGGCGGAGATGCGCACGCTCGGCATCCTCGCGATCACCGCGCTCCTGTGGCTGACGGACGCGGTGCATGGCCTCTCCCCGGCGATCCCTGCGCTCGTCGGCGCTGTCCTGCTGCTGCTCCCGGCTACGGGCGCGATAGACTGGAAAGCCTTCGAGCAGCGCCTCTCGTGGGGCCTCCTCCTCACCGTCGGCACCTCGCTCTCGCTGGCGAGCCTGATGACGCGAACGGGAGCGGCCGCCTGGCTCGGCCAACTCTTCACCGCCCATCTGTCGAGCCTCGCCGCCGCCCCCCTGGTGCTGGTCGTCGCCATGGTGCTGGCGTCGGTGCTCGTGCACCTGGCGATCACCAACCTGGCCGCATGCATTGCCCTGCTGCTGCCCATCAACGCCACCGTTGCCGACAGCGCCGGCATCAACCCCGTCGTCACCGGGCTCATCCTCACCATGGCCGTGGATGCGGTGATCCTCTATCCGGTGCAGACGGCGGCCAACCTGATGGCCTACGAGAGCGGCTCCTTCGACCGCACCGACGTGTGGAAGCTCGGCCTGGGCATGCTGGCCCTGACCTTGCTCGTGTCGTTGCTCGTCCTGCCCTACTGGGCGCTGCTGGGCTTGCCGCTGACGGTGCGGTAGTCACGGGGAAGAGCCTCTCCCTCGGAGAGACGAGACTGGAAGGTCCAGGATACTCGTTCCCAGGCGAGCTGCTTGACGATTGGCTCGTCAGCAAGCCCGGACAGGCATTCCACGACGAGCCTCCGTGTCTCGAGGACAAGTGAGTCGGCGTCCAGCCGGCACGGGCTCGGAGGCACGGCATTCCATCCGCTCTCTTCCACAAGTCGGTTTTTTGTCGTCAGTGTTGCAATAAACGCACATATGCTCTGATTATAGGTAAGTAAGAATACGGATATCGTATTGATCCGACAATGATTATTCCATGTGCAATGCGCCATTGCGCCGCCAGCGGCGGACTGGGAGAACCGGCTTCCCAAGGCTGCCACAAAGCCTTCCCAGCTCCGACACAAAGCCGCGCGTACCTGTGCCTCGGGCGCTGGGCTCGATCGGTGTGGGGCGCCGAGGCACACTCACGAGGGGATCGCACAATGAAGCTATCGCGGAGCGGCCTGCTGGCGCTGACCGTGTCGACCGGTCTGATCGGAGGGGCAGGCCTGGCGGCGGCCGACGGCCCCCCCAACAGGGGCAGGATCGCCGAGGGGCCCGACGACATCCCGTTGACCTGGACGGGCCTTTATGCCGGCGCCCACATCGGCGGCGTCGATGCATTCAGCGACGACGGCCTCGTCGGCGGCATGCAGATCGGCAAGAACTGGCAGACGGGCAGGATGGTGTACGGCCTGGAGGCCGACATCTCGTTCACCGACTTGGAAGGCATCGACGTGTTCGGCACGGTGCGCGGGCGCCTTGGCTATCTGCTCAACCCTGCCATCCTGGTCTACGGCACCGCCGGCGTCGGCTTCATCAACTTCGAGGATGACACTGAGACCGAGTTCGTCTACGGCCTCGGCGTCGAGGGCATCCTCACCCAGAGGACCACGGTGCGCTTCGAATACATCGGCTTCTCCGACAGCGAGGTCGACATCATCCGCGCCGCCATCAACTTCAAGTTCTAGCGAGGATGGTGTCAGACCCTCTGGGTCTGACACCATCGTTTTATGGGCGTTGGAGCTATGGTGTCAGACCCAGAGGGTCTGACACCATGACGACTCCGTTCCGGTCAGTCGCGGTGATCGAACTTGTAGCTCAGGACGACGCGCGCCGTGTGCATCGAGGGGTCGAGATCGATCGTGACCGGCCCCTCGGCGAAGGTCTCTGACCCGAAGTCGCTGTAGCGATATTCGAGCTTCAGCGTCCAGTTCTGGCGCAAGAAGGTTTCGATACCGGCACCGACGAAATAGCCCCCGAAAGTGCTAGCGCCGAATCCGTCCAGCTCGAACTCCGCCTGCGTGTAGCCGGCAGTGCCGTATAGCAGGGTCGATGGGCTGACGAGATAGCCAAGCCGCGCGCCGACCGCCCAGGAGTAGTTGTGGTCCAGCGACGTGTCGATGCCGCCGACCGACACGTCACCAGAGATGCCGGAGCCGAAGTCGAAATCGGCGAATACGCCACCCACCCAGCCCCGATTTAGCACCCGGTCGTAGCCGACGGTGACGACGCCGAAGACGCCTACGTCCGTCGTGCCGCTGTCGCCGAAGGATTTGGTAGACGATATGTCCTGATAGCTGGTGGTGCACTTGTAGGAGCACTTGCCCTTTTTCCAGACCGGCGTGCATACCTTCGTCTCGACACGTTCCGTCTCGGTCTTGGTTCCGGAGATGTCGTAGGACGCGGCGCCCGCTCCGATGCCGACGCCGACGTAGAACCCGTTCCAGCTCGGCCCGATCGGCCCGGGGGCCGCGATCCTACTGGGTGGGGCCAATCCTTCGGCAGCAGCCGGACCCGCCGCGAAGACAGACGCAACCGCAACGCCCGCAAGCAGACGCTTCATACTCGACAACCCCTCACTCGAACGCAGCACACCCTTGATCTGGGTCGTGTCGCGTGGCCCCAAGACGCGGAGCTCTTCTCTCCCCTTGCTCCTGCACCTCAGCGAGTGAGCCACACTTCGAAGCTCCACACCATTGGCTATCCGACACCGTTCAGCCAAAGGCGGGCCTTTGTGACAAACCCGCAACGGCGATGGCCCAGTGTCGCGACAGTGCGCCCAAGTCCGCGGCGCGGGGTCCTCTGCGGGCACTCCAGGCTGAGGGGCTCTGGAGAAGCGGACCTATGCGGCAGCGGTCCAGGAGCGTCGTTGTCCCGACCTTGGCTTGGCCCTGCGACACGCTCTAGGATGTTCCCGAGGCGACACAGCCAGACCAGCTCTCCGGGGAAGCCCAATGTCGAATGCCATGCCAACAGAGCTGACGCATTTCATCGGCGGCAAGCGCGTGAAGGGCACGTCGGGGCGCTTCGGTGACGTGTTCCAGCCGATGGACGGCTCGCTGCGGGCGCGGGTGCCGCTGGCCTCCAGAGCCGAGGTGGCTGCCGCCGTCGAGGACGCCAAGGCCGCGCAGCCGGCCTGGGCCGCCACCAACCCGCAGCGCCGCGCCCGCGTGCTCATGAAGTTCCTGGAGCTGGCCCACCGCGACTACGACAAGCTCGCCGACTGCCTGGCCCGCGAGCACGGCAAGACCGTCGCCGACGCCAAGGGCGACATCCAGCGCGGCCTGGAGGTGGTGGAGTTCGCCATCGGCATCCCGCACCTGATGAAGGGCGAGTACACCGAGGGCGCCGGCCCCGGCATCGACCTCTACTCCATGCGCCAGCCGCTAGGCGTGGTGGCCGGCATCACCCCGTTCAACTTCCCGGCCATGATCCCGCTGTGGAAGTGCGCGCCCGCCATCGCCTGCGGCAACGCCTTCATCCTCAAGCCGTCCGAGCGCGACCCCGGCGTGCCGCTGATGCTGGCCGAGCTGTTCCTGGAGGCCGGGCTGCCGGCCGGCATCCTCAACGTCGTCAACGGCGACAAGGAGGCCGTGGACGCCATCCTGGAGCACCCCGATATAGCGGCCATCGGTTTCGTCGGCTCCACGCCCATCGCCGCCTACATCTACGCCCAGGGCTGCGCGGCCGGAAAACGGGTGCAGTGCTTCGGCGGCGCCAAGAATCACATGATCGTCATGCCCGACGCCGACATGGACCAGGCCGTCGACGCGCTGGTGGGCGCCGGCTACGGCTCGGCCGGCGAGCGCTGCATGGCGGTCTCCGTGGCGGTGCCTGTTGGGGAGAGGGCGGCGGATCTGCTCGTTGAGCGGCTGATCCCGCGCGTGGAGAGCTTGAAGATCGGGCCGTCCACCTCCGCGGACGCCGACTTCGGCCCGCTGGTGACGGCGGCGCACCTCAAGAAGGTGAAGGACTACGTGGCGCTGGGCATCGAGGAAGGCGCGAAGCTTCGGGTGGATGGGCGCGACTTCAAGATGCAGGGCTACGAGGGCGGCTTCTACATGGGCGGCTGCCTGTTCGACGAGGTGAAGCCCACCATGCGCATCTACAGGGAGGAGATCTTCGGCCCCGTCCTCTCGGTGGTGCGGGCCCGGACCTACGAGGAGGGCCTGCGTCTCGCCAGCGACCACGAGTACGGCAACGGCGTCGCCATCTTCACCCGCGACGGCGACGCCGCGCGCGACTTCGCCGCCAAGGTCAACGTCGGCATGGTGGGCATCAACGTGCCGATCCCGGTGCCGCTTGCCTACCACACCTTCGGCGGCTGGAAACGCTCCGCCTTCGGCGACCTCAACCAGCACGGCCCGGACTCGGTGCGGTTCTATACGCGGACCAAGACGGTGACCTCCCGCTGGCCGAGCGGCGTGAAGGAGGGGGCGGAGTTCGTGATCCCGACGATGAAGTGACGCTCAGACGTCATTGACATATGTATGTCTCATGCCTACATGTGTCCTATGCGAACGACCGTCCGACTCCCTGAAGACCTGCTGCGCCGCGCCAAGCGCAAGGCGGCGTCGGAAGGACGCACGCTCACCGCGCTCATCGAGGATGGGCTTCGGGCGTTGGTGGACGAGCGACCTAAGCCCGCGAAAGCAAGGCGGATTCTGCCGCGCGTGAGCAAAGCCACCGGCGGACTCATGCCGGGTGTCGATCTTACGCGGTTTTCCGACCTCCAGGAGATGGAGGATCTTGAATACGTCGAGCGTATGAAGCAGCACTTCAAATGACGCTCCCCGACGAAATCGAGGATGCCATTCGTGCGGTGGTCGACGAGCCGCAGAAGCCCGAGACTCATTGTCGTGTCGTTCTGCCGGTCAGCAAGGCGACCGGCTGGCTCATGCCGGGTGTCGATATTGCGCGGCTTTCCGACCTCCAGGAGATCGAGGATCTGGAATACATCCAGCGTATGAAGCAGTCCGAATGATGCTTCCCGACGTCAACGTCCTGATCTACGCCTTTCGCACGGATGCGCTGGAACACACTACCAGCCGAGCTTGGCTCGACAGCACGATCCTGAAGAATGTGCGCTTTGGCATATCGCCTCTCGCACTCGCCGCAGTGGTTCGTATCACGACCCAAGCGCGCGCTTACAAGAACCCAAGCACTGTGGCTGAAGCATTCGGCTATTGCGAAGATATTCTCGGGCAACCAAACTGCCATCTCGTCGAGCCGGGCGAGCGCCACTGGGACATATTCAAACGGCTCTGCGTCGAGACGAACACGACCGGTCGACGCGTCACCGATGCATGGTTCGCAGCGCTGGCCATCGAGTGTGACTGCGAGTGGATCACCTTCGACCGCGACTATGCCCGGTTCCCTGGCCTCAAGTGGCGGACACCAGAATGATGGGCCCCTACCGGCGATGACAATGCTCAACGTCCCACCATCTCCACCGCCCGCCGCGCCCGCGCCGTGATGGCGGGCCAGTCGCCGGCGCGGATGTCGGCGGCGGGGGCGAGCCAGGAGCCGCCGACCGAGGCGACGTTGGGGAGCTTCAGCCAGTCGAGGAAGCTCTCCTCGCCGATGCCGCCGGTGGGGCAGAAGCGCACCTGCGGGAAGGGGCCGGCCAGCGCCTTCAGCGCGGCGATGCCGCCCGCAGGCACCGCGGGGAAGAGCTTCACCACGTCGAAGCCGCGGGCCAGCGCAGCCATGATCTCGGAGGCGGTCTCTACGCCAGGAATGAATGGCAGATCGCCGCTGGCAGCCGCGTCGAGCAGCTCGGGCGTGGCGCCGGGGCTGACCGCGAAGCGTGCGCCGAGCCCCCGTGCGGTCTCCAGATCCTGCGGGGTGAGGACCGTGCCGATGCCGACGATCGCCTCGGGCACGGCCTCGCCGATGGCCCTGGCGGCAGCCGGCGCCGCCGGCGTGCGCAGCGTGATCTCCAGGGCGCGCAGGCCTCCGGCGACCAGCGCGCGGGCCAGCGGCACGCCGTCGTCGGCACCCTCGACGGTGACGACGGCAACGACCCGGGTGGCGCGGAGCACCTCCTCCAGTCGCGCGCGGCGGGCATTTGCGATCGCGCTTGCGGTGCCATTCATGGCGCTCTCCCGGCTCCCGTCGGCTCCGCTCGCACGCGGCAGCCCGCGGGCATCGCGGAGCGGGGAATGATGGCGCCGCGGTGCTGCACGACGGCGCCGGCGAGGCAGTGGCCGCAGCGGGCGGCCGTCTCCAGGTCGGCGCCCGCGAGCCGCGCG
>JBIOWI010000386.1:0-2458 GCA_044868325.1 Hyphomicrobiaceae bacterium | reverse complement strand
GATGGCGCAGGTGCGCGTGGCACATGCAGGGCCCCGTTGCATACGCCATCTCCGCGGCCTGCAGGTGGAAGCGCGCCTTGGGGAAGGCGCTCAGCGTCCCGGCGTGGTCGTAGTGCAGGTGCGTGATCACCACCTGCTCGACGCTGCCGGCCGCGATGCCGATCTGCTCCAGGGCTGCGGCCGGCGCCCGTGCCACCTTGCGCCCGCGCTTGGCCCCCTCGACGGCGTCGAAGCCGGTGTCGACGACAATGGTGCGCTGCGCGTTGCGCACCACCCAGACGAAATAGTCGATCGGGTGTGGCTGGTCGTGGTCGTCGGCGCCGATGAAGCTCTCGAAGCGCTTGCGCTGCGTGAGCTCGGCGTACTTGAGCGCAAGGATCTCGTAGGCGTCGTCACTCACGGTGCTGACGGGGCTGGTCATTGGCTCGGGCTCCTCCAAATCTCGTAGGGCGCAATAAGGCGGAAGCCGCATTGCGCCGTTTGCAGCGCGTGATCGGTGCAATACGGCTTCGCCTATTGCACCCTACGAAGCAGGATTGCGCATTTCGGCCCGCCGTGTCACCGGCTCCATATGCACTCGACGGGACCCAATGCAGCCCATCCGGGACTACACGGCGGACACGTTCCACCGCGCGGGCCATGCGGCACGGTCTTTGCTTTGTCAAACCGTCACACTACGATGCGAGCTTGACCAACGGCTTGGCGCCCATGCTTGCCATGCCCATGTAAGGTCTGGTCGCAATTGGATTGGCTACGGCGGGTCGCATGAATGTCTCGTTCCTGCAGGAGTTGCTCAACTCGGTGGCCGAGCAGGGGCGGCAGCTGCTGCCGCGCTCGCTCAGGGGCGCCGGGCGGCAGGACGACATCACCGAGCTCGCCCTCGCGCTCAACTCCAACCGCGGCGAGGCCTCCGGCGTGGCCATCGCCGGCGAGCTGTTGCGGCGCTACCGCGGCCTGAGCCCCGACGGCCGTCTCGCCTTCCTCAAGTTCCTCTCCCGCACCATGCAGCCGGACCCCACCGAGGTGGCACGCGCTGCCAAGGCCTATCTGTCGGGCCCGGAGACCACCTCGCTGCGCGCGCTGCAGCGCGCGGTGGAGAGCCCGCGGCTCGAGTTCTTCCGGCGCCTCAACCTGGCGCCGGGGGCGACGGCCGAGATCGTCAACATGCGCCGCGACCTGATCGCCACCGGCGACCCCTCGCTGGCGCCGCTCGACAGCGACCTGCGCCATCTCCTGTCCTCGTGGTTCAACCGCGGCTTCCTGGTGCTGCGCCGCATCGACTGGCACACCCCCGCCACCATCCTCGACAAGATCATCGCCTACGAGGCGGTGCACGAGATCCAGGGCTGGGACGACCTGCGCCGGCGCCTCGACCCGGACGACCGCAGCTGCTTCGCCTTCTTCCACCCCTCGCTGATCGACGAGCCCTTGATCTTCGTCGAGGTGGCGCTGATGGACGACATCCCGTCGGCCATTGGCGAGGTGCTGAGCGAGGCGCCCAAGAACGGCGAGGGCGGCGCCAAGCCCACAACTGCGGTGTTCTACTCCATCTCCAACTGCCAGGAGGGCCTGCGCGGCATCTCGTTCGGCAACTTCCTCATCAAGCAGGTCGTGGAGGATCTTCTCAAGGAGCACCCGAGCCTGAGGACCTTCGTGACGCTCTCGCCGGTGCCGGGCTTCGGCGAATGGCTCGACGCGGCCCTCGCCGGCCCCGACGGCGCCAGCCTGGTCACACCGGGCGAGCGCGAGCGGCTGGCGGTGCTCGCCGACCCGGACTGGGCGGGGAGCGAGGTGGTGGCGGAGGCGCTGAAGCCCCTGCTCCTGCGACTGGCGGCGCACTATTTCCTGAGCGAGAGGGCGGCCGACGGCCGGCCGCTCGACCCGGTGGCGCGCTTCCACCTCGGCAACGGCGCCCGGCTGGAGCGCCTCAACTGGCTGGGCGACAGCTCGCTCAAGGGCCTCAAGGCCGCGCACGGGCTGATGGTGAACTACCGCTATGAGCTCAGGGACATCGAGCGGAACCACGAGGCCTACGCCAACGAGGGCGTGGTGGCCGCCTCACGGCAGGTACACGCGCTGCTGAAGCAGCCCAAGGTGCGGCCCGCCCCCGCCAACCCCAAGCTCGCCACGACCAAGCTCCTGCAGATCGCCCGCCTGCGCCCCGCGAAGCCCGGCGCCGACCAGCCGGACAACGCTTGAGCAGGTGTCAGACCCTCCGGGTCTGACACCGTGGCTCCATCGCAGGTTGTCATATGGTGTCAGACCCAGAGGGTCTGAAACCTCCTCACCCGAACCAGCCCTTCTTGCCGCCCCCGCCCAGCACCTTGGCCAGCGTGGTGCCGAGCGCGGCGGGGCTGTCGGCCACGGCGATGCCGGCGGACTTCATGGCCTCGACCTTGTCCTCGGCCTTGCCCTTGCCGCCGGAGATGATGGCGCCGGCGTGGCCCATGCGGCGGCC
>JBIOWI010000385.1:0-30944 GCA_044868325.1 Hyphomicrobiaceae bacterium | reverse complement strand
CGCAACGTCGAGAAGTGGCAGAAGCTGTCCAAGAGCATTGGCCGCGACCCCGCCATGCTGGAGGAGGCGCTCTGGCGCGAGGTCTACTCCAAGCTCGACCCGGACAAGCTGTGAAAAGAGGGGGAGTGGGGAGTAGGGAATAGGGAGTAGGGAGTCGCGAAGAGCGCGACATCTCCCTACTCCCCACTCCCTATTCCCTACTCCCTTTTCCTTCCGCGCGGGGAGAGGGAGATGGACGCCATCACATACGACTACGTCATCGTCGGCGCCGGCTCCGCTGGCTGCCTGCTCGCCAATCGCCTCACGGCCGACCGGCGCACGCGCGTGCTGCTCTTGGAGGCCGGCGGGCACGACGACTGGATTTGGCTCCACATCCCCATCGGCTACGTCTTCTCCATCTTCAGCCCGCGCGCCGACTGGTGCTACCGCACGGAGGCGGAGCCGGCCCTGGCGGGGCGCAGCATCCCCTATCCGCGCGGCAAGGTGGTAGGCGGCTCCTCGGCCATCAACGGCATGATCTACATGCGGGGCGCCGCCGCCGACTTCGACCAGTGGCGCCAGCTCGGACTCACCGGCTGGGGCTGGGACGACGTGCTGCCCTACTTCAAGGCGCACGAGGACTTCTTCGCCGGCGCCGACGAGGCGCACGGCGCCGGCGGCGAGCTGCGCGTCGATCCGCCGAGAGTGGATTGGCCCGTGCTCGACGCGGTGAAGCGCGCGGCCGTCGAGGCCGGCATCCGGCCGACGCCGGATTTCAACCGCGGCGAGATCGAGGGCGTGGGGCCGCTGCACGTCAACCAGCGGCGCGGCCTGCGCTTCCAGTCCGCCAAGGCGTTCCTGCGCCCGGCGCTCGCCCGGCCCAACCTGACGCTGGAGACCGGCGTGCTTGCCGAGCGCGTGCGGCTGGACGGCGGCCGGGCGGTCGGGGTGGAGTACCGGGTCAACGGCACGCGCTATACGGCCAGCGTGCGGCGCGAGGTGATCCTGTCGGGAGGCTCGATCGGCTCGCCCCAGCTCCTCATGCTGTCGGGCATCGGGCCGGGCGCGCATCTCACGCAGCACGGCATCGAGGCTCGGATTGACCGGCCGGGCGTCGGCGGCAACCTGCACGACCACCTCCAGGTGCCGCTGCGCTTCACGGTGGAGGGCGTCACCACGCTCAACGAGCGCTATCACTCGCCGCTGCACCGCACGCTGATGGCCGTGGAGTATGCACTCTTCCGGCGCGGGGCGCTGACCATGGCGCCCTCGCAGCTCGGCATCTTCACCCGCTCATTGCCGGACGCGGAGCGTGCCGACATCGCCTACGTGGTGGTGCCCTATACCCGCAGCAACACCGCCACCCAGGTCCCGGACAAGACGCCCGGCGTCACCTTGAGCTTCTACGACTGTCGCCCCACCAGCCGCGGCGATATCCGGCTGAAGTCGTCCGACCCGGCGGCCGCGCCCGCCATCCGGCCCAACTACCTGGCCACCGGTCGCGACCAGAGCATCGCCGCCAACGGCATCCGGGTGACGCGCAACATCATGCGCCAGCCGTCCATGCGACGGTACAGTCCGCAGGAATTCTCCCCCGGCGACACCGGCGCCGACGACGATGCGAGTCTGCTGGCGGCGGCAGCCCAGGTGGGCAACACCGTGTTCCACCCGGTGGGCACATGCAAGATGGGTCGCCCCACCGATCCGACTGCCGTGGTGGACGAGCGCCTGCGTCTGATCGGGGCGGACGGGCTGCGCGTCATCGACGCCTCGGTGATGCCGGAGATCACCTCCGGCAACACCAACGCCCCCACCATGATGATCGCCGAGAAGGGCGCCGCCATGATCCTGGAGGATGCGCGATCGTAGGGCGCAATAGGGCGTTACCCCCGTATTTGCGCCGATCTGCGCTCTACACGGGAGAATCGGTGCAATCGCACTTTCGCACGATTGCACCCTACTGCTTCGACGCATACACCGCATACGCCATCTCCACCGCCGCGCCCGCCGGCACGGCGACGCCCGCGCGGCGCAGCACGGCCTCCAGCGCGCCGAGGCAGATCAGGACGTTCTGCTTCCGGCAGTTGTAGCCCATGGTGCCGATGCGCCAGATGCGGCCATGCAGGGGGCCGAACGAGGTGCCGATCTCGATGCCGAAGTCGTTGAGCATCGCCGCCCGCACCTTGTCGCCGTCGATGCCGTCGGGGATGTAGACGCCCGTGACGTTCGCCATCTTGTGGCGCCGGTCGCCGAACACCCGGAGGCCCATCGCTTCCAGGCCGGCAACCAGGGCGGTGCTGGCCAATGCGTGGCGGGCGAAGGTCGCGGCCAGGCCGTCGCTCAGAACGATGCGGGCGCACTCGCGGGCGGCGTAGAGCATGGAGGCCGCCTCGGTGTGGTGGTTGAGGCGCGCCTCGCTCCAGTAGTCCATCAGCATGCCGAGGTCGAAATAGTTGGAGCCGATGCGCGAGCCGCTCGGTGGTACATGGCCGGCAGACCGGATGCCGGCCTCGACGTGCTTGCGCCGCAGCACCAGCCGCTCCACCCGCTCGTTGAAGGTGATGGGCGCGGAGCCGGGCGGGCCGGACAGGCACTTCTGCAGGCCTGCCGAGGCGGCATCCACATTCCAGGCATCCACGGAGAAATCCATGCCGCCCAGGGTGGCCGTGGCATCGACATAGAGGATGCAATCGTGGCGCCGGCAGATCGGGCCGATCTTGGCCAGCGGCTGGACCATGGTGGTGGAGGTGTCGCCGTGCACGATGGCAACCAGCTTCGGCCGCAGGCGCTTCACCTCCGCCTCGATGGCGTCGGGCTCGAACACGGAGCCCCACTCGGTCTCCATGGCGGTCACCTCGGCTCCGCAGCGGGAGGCGATCTCGTGCAGCAGGTGGCCGAAGCGGCCGAAGATCGGCACCAGCACCCGGTCGCCCGGCTCGATCAGGGAGACGAGAATGGCCTCGATGCCGGCCCGCGCCGTGCCGTCGATCAGAAAGGACCAGCGGTTGGAGGTCTTGTACAGCTGGCGCAGCAGGGCCATGGTCTCGTTCATATAGGCCGTGAACTCGGGGTCGAACTGGCCGAGCAGCGGCATGGCCATGGCCCGCAGCACCCGCGGGTCGGCGTTGATCGGCCCCGGTCCCATCAGCAGGCGCGGGCTCGGGTTGAGGTCGCCGAACACGGCGGCAGAGGCGGGCGGCTTGGGCATGGCGGGCCTGTGGCTTGTGAACGCTTCCGGTGGGCGGACCTCGCATCCCTGGTCCGAGACATGAGACAGGCACACAAGTAGTTTGGGTTAGGCCGCTCCGCGGCTAACCCAAACTAAGGCAGCAAATCGCACTTCTGCATACAAAATGGGCAGGCAGCGGGCGGGCAGGCGTGCCTAAAAAGCGCGTATCGGAGACGCGGGGCACATTGGTAAAGTAGTTGCAACTGCGGTGGGGCCGCAGGCTCCAAAGAGCGCGCCAGCCCCAATTTGAGGGAAATCCGAGAGGAGTCGACGTCTATGATCCGCGCATCCCGCCTGCGTGCGGGCCTGAAACTCGGGGTGTTGCTGCTCGCGTTCGCCGCGCCCTTCGCCGTTCCTGGCGCCCACCCGGGTGCCTTGGCGCAGACGCCGGTCAAATTCACGCTCGACTGGCGCTTCGAGGGGCCGGCGGCGCCGTTCACGGTGGCGCTGGACAAGGGCTACTTCAAGGCCGAGGGCCTCGATGTGACCATCGACACCGGCAACGGCTCGCGCGAGTCGATCCCGCGCGTGGCCTCGGGCACCTACGATATCGGCGCCGGCGACGTGAACTCGCTCGTCCGTTTCCGCGACGAGAATCCCGACATCGACCTCAAGGCCGTCATGATGGTCTACGACGCGCCGCCGTTCGCCATCGTCGGCCGCAAGGGCAAGGGGATTACAACGGACCCTAAGAGCCTCGTCGGCAAGAGGTTCGGCGCCCCGGCCGCCGACGGCGCCTACGCACAGTGGCCGATCTTCAAGAGCGTGAACAACCTCGACGACAGCACCATGAGGTTCGAGAACGTCGGCTTCCCGGTGCGTGAGCCGATGCTGGCCTCGGGCGAGGTCGATGCCGTGTTCGGCTTCGCCTTCTCGGTCTCCATCAGCCTGAAGTCGCGCGGCGTGCCGGCCGACGACATCGTGACGATCCTGATGAGCGACCACGGCGTGGCGCTCTACGGCAACGTGCTGATGGTGAACCCCAAGTTCGCCGCCGAGAAGCCCGAGGCGGTGAAGGGCTTCATCCGTGCCGTCACCAAGGGCTTGCGCGACACCGTGAAGGATACCGCTGCGGCCACTGCAACGGTGATCAAGCGCAACGACGTGGCCAAGGCCGACGTCGAGAAGGAGCGCCTGGAGCTGTCTCTGGCGCAGAATTTCGTGACGCCATGGGTGAAGGCCAACGGCTTCGGCGGCATCGACAAGGCCCGCTTCGCCAAGTCCATCGAGCAGATCGGCCTCACCTTCAAGTACAAGTCGGTGCCCAAGGTGGAGGACATCTTCACCGAGGCATTCCTGCCGCCGCCGGCCGAGCGGAAGGTGCAGTAGGGTGAATATTCCCTCTCCCCATGCCTCTTCAGGCATGGGGAGAGGGTTAGGGTGAGGGGCAGCCACATATGACGACCTCAGAGCTTGTTGCTGCCCCTCACCCTTCTGGTCCCCTTGGCCCTCTCCCCGCAAGCGAGGAGAGGGAGGCCCGCGCCTTCGTCGAGATCGACAACGTCACCCACGTCTACGGCGGCGACAGCGGCGTGACCGCCGTCGACAAGCTCTCGCTCTCCATCGAGGAGGGCGAGTTCGCCGCCGTCGTGGGGCCGTCGGGCTGCGGCAAGTCCACCCTGATGAAGCTGGTGACGGGTCTGCAGTTTCCCCGCACTGGCTCGATCGGTGTGGCGGGCAGCCGGCTCAAGGGGCCGCTCAAGATCGCCGGCATGGCGTTCCAGGCCCCCAACCTGCTGCCCTGGCGCACCACGCTGGAGAACATCCTCCTGCCGCTGGAGATCGTGCAGCCGCACCGCAGCCGGCTGCGCAGGGAGCGGGCGGCCTACATCGCCAAGGTGGAGGCACTGCTGGCCCAGGTCGGCCTCGGCGGGCTCGGCTCCAAGTATCCCTGGGAGCTGTCGGGCGGCATGCAGCAGCGCGCCTCGCTATGCCGGGCGCTGATCCACGAGCCGAAGCTCCTGATGCTGGACGAGCCGTTCGCCGCGCTCGACTCGTTCACCCGCGAGGAGCTGTGGTGCGTGATCCGCGACCTGCATGCGGCGCGGCCGGTCACCATCGTCCTGGTGACGCACGACCTGCGCGAGGCCGCCTTCCTGGCCGACCGCATCTTCTGCATGAGCGCCAGGCCGGGCCGCATCATCGCCGAGCGCCGCGTGACCTTCCCGCGTCCGCGCAGCCTGGAGGTGACCTACACGCCCGAGTTCACCGACCTCGTGCACGACCTGAGGCAGCAGATCGCCACGGCACGGCAGGCAACATGATCGGCAGTCGGCAATCGGCAGTCGGGCGTCGCCAGCGGACTGTAGGGTGCAATAAGCCGAAGGTGCATTGCACCGAGCACCGCGAAGATCGGTGCAATGCGGCTATCGCCTTATTGCATCCTACGCCTCTTCCTGCGACTGCCGACTGCCGACGCCCAACTGCCGGCCCGAAGCGGAGCATCGTCAGATGAGCATCGGCGCCAGCCGCGCCGCGATCGCCGCCGCGCCCTACGCCTTCACCGTCGGCTTCTTCCTGCTGTGGGAGGCGGCCTGCCGGCTCCTGAAGGTGCCGCCCTATTTCCTGCCGGCGCCCAGCGTCATCTGGCAGGCCAGCGTCGACTACTGGTGGCAGCTGCTGTTCCACTCGTTCCATACGCTGTGGATGACGCTTGCGGGGTTCGCTATCGCCGTTGCCTTCGGCATCGTGCTCGGCATCGCGCTGGGCGCCTCGCGCATCGTCAACGCCGGCAGCTATCCGCTGCTGGTGGGCTTCAACGCCATCCCCAAGGTGGCGGTGGTGCCGATCCTGATCCTGTGGTTCGGGGTGGGCTGGGCGCCGCCGGTGCTCACCGCCTTCCTCATCTCGTTCTTCCCCATCGTGGTGAACGTGGCGACCGGTCTCTCCACCATCGAGCCCGAGCTGGAGGACGTGATGAAGGCGCTGGGCGCCAGCAAGTGGGACATCATGGTCAAGATCGGCATCCCGCGTTCGCTGCCCTACCTGTTCGCCTCGCTGAAGGTGGCCATCACGCTCGCCTACGTCGGCTCGGTGATCGCCGAGTCCAACGCCTCGCGCTTCGGCATCGGCAACCTCATCACGCGCGCCAGCGCCGATTTCAATGTGCCCTTGGTGTTCGCGGCCCTGATCGCCCTTGCCATCCTCGGCGTCATCATCTACGCCGCCACGGTGGAGCTGGAGCGGCGCACGACCGGTTGGGCACACCGGTCGGGTATGGGGCAGGGCTGAGCTGGCGTCGCCGCTCCATGGCGCGGTTGAGGGACTTGGGGGCTGCCGACAACATCGAGTTGCATGCTGTCTATTCGAGCCAGGATTTCCCAAGATGATAAGCATCCAGCTCTTGCGGTTCGTCGCTGCGCTTCTCGTTTTTGCAGGTCACATGCCCCAGCAGGCGACTGTCTCGTGGCTCCCGATCCTGGGGGTGAACAGCCTGTTTCATGGCGCGATCGGCGTGGATCTGTTCTTCTGCATCAGCGGCCTCGTGATGGCCCACAGCACCCAGAGCGTCGAATCGGGGTCGAAGCCCGCCTTCGCATTCCTGCTGAAGCGGTTCTTCCGCATCGTTCCCCTCTACCTCATCGCCAGCACCGCTATGACGGTGCACCACTTTTTTCGCGGCGATATCGATCATCTCCTTCAAAAATATCTGGTCTCCATAGTGTTCGTTCCATACTACGAGAATTCCAAGTGGTTCGACCCAGTCGTATTTCCCGGCTGGACGCTGAACTACGAGATTTTCTTCTATGCGATGATCGGCATCGCGATTTGCATCTCGTCTCGCTTCATGCTGGTCGTCTGCGCCATCATGGTCTGCGCCTCGGCCGCCGGCATGCTCACTCTGGAGCGCATTTATTACGTGACGAGCATCAACATGGAGTTCGTCTTCGGCATTGCCCTTTACTACCTTCTGCGTAGAACCGACCTTCTCGAGAAGGTGGAGCCGTATAGGTGGCCGCTTCTGGTGGCGTCGGTTGCCCTGCTCGCGCTTGTGATGACAGGCCGTGACGACGGCTATCCTCTGGCCGGCGCGGTTCAGCGCATGTCGATCGTGTACAACGACACGATGGTTCCTCGCTGGATCGCCTGGGGAATCCCATCGGCCTTGCTGGTCTACGCTGTCCTGCTCTTCGAGCGGCAGGTTCCGAAGAAGCTCGCTCAGCTCGGCGACTACAGCTATTCGTTCTATCTCCTGCAGCTGTTCACGGTAGCCGCGTTCGCTCGTTTTGCAGGGCTGTTCCCGACCGTGGTCGACGTGCTGTCGCGCTTCGGATTGCTCGCGCTGTGCCTGTTTCTCGCGCACCTCGCGGTCTCGTATGTGTCCTACGTGACGATCGAGCGCCCGTTCCAGAAATTCGGCCACCGGCTTGCGAAACGATACGCGAGCTGAAGCCTACTTGTAGATCTCCTTGGCGAGGTCGAGATAGCCCTGTGTCTTGCCGGGCTCCGTGGTGCCCATCGCCTTGGCCTGGGTGAGGGGGCGGATGTCCTCGGGGATGCGCGGACCCATGTCCCTGGCGGCCGTGCGGAAGCCTTCCTGCGCGAAGACGAGTTGCTGGTCGGGCTCCAGCAGCCAGTTCATGAACAGCCGGCCGGCGTTGGGGTGCGGCGGGCTCTTCAGTAGCGTCGTCCCGAACGCCACGAACGGAATGCCCTCCTGCGGGATGATCGCCTTGATCGGCAGGCCTTTCAGGGACTGGTACTCCGAGACGTTGAACGGCAGATAGACCGGGAACTCGCCGCGGGCGATGCGGCGGTTGCTCTCGGCATAGACGCGGCTGATCACCGGCTTGTGGGCGGCGATCTTCTCGTGGAACTCGCGGCCGAAGGCGCGGTAGGTCACCTCGAACCAGACTTGGCCGCCGCCGAGCGCGCGCGGGTCGTCGCTCAGGATCTTGCCGGCCCACTTCGGGTCCTCCAACTCCCGCCAGCTCTTGATGTCCTCCTTGACGAGGTTGGTATTGATGAGAAGCGCGAAGTTGCCGGCGCTCGACGGTAGGAACGTGCCGTTGGCCTCGAATGGCGCCTCGACGATCTTGGCCAGCGGCAGATCGCCGTACGGCTCGAAATGACCCTCGGCGGTCTGCAGGGCCGCCGTGGTGCGGCCGGTATAGTTCACATCCCCGATGAAGCGGCCGGCCGCCTGCTCGGTGCGGATGCGCTCGCGGACCTCGGTGGCGCGGCCGTCCAGCACCTCGACTGTGACGCCGTACTGCTTCTGGAACAGGTCGCCCAGCTTGCGCACGATCTTGAAGTTGGTGCCGTTGTAGACGACGACCTTGCCTTCCGTCTTGGCCTCGGCGACCACCTTGTCCCAGCCGGACTGGGCGGACGCGCCGCCAATCCCGACGACCAGCGCAGCGGCAAGCGGGGCGAGGCCCGCCACCAACCCCGCGGGCGCCCACCCTCTCATGCCAATGCGAAATGCGCGGAACATCGGCTCCGTCCTCCCTGTCGTTTCTCAATTCCCTGCCCGCATGGCCGCCTGCGGGGCGATGCGATCCCGTTGCCGGCGATGATGGACGCGACCGCCCATGGCATCAACCTCTTTCGCTCCGCTTCAGTCCGATCTTCGGCAAGTCGAAAATCGAAGCGGCCTCGGCTGTGGGGCATACCGGAACAGATCGTTAGGCTGCGACCTGCGTCCGCCCCCGTGCTGGCCAATCCGAATGCCGGGCGCTAGTGTCGGTAGCCACAGGCATCGAACCAACGCCAATCCGCAGGGAGGAAACGACGATGAGGAGAAGGATGTTGCAATGCGCCGCGGTGGCGGCGGCTCTGGGGCTCGCGGGAGCGGCCGGCGCGGCCGAGCTTCGGATGATGACGGGTCCGCAGGGCGGATCGTGGATCCCGCTGGGCGGCCAGCTCAAGGACCTGTGGGAGAAGGTGACGCCCGGCACCACCTACCAGGTGCTTCCCGGCGCGGGTATCGCCAACGTGCGCGCCATCCAGGAAGGCAAGGCCGAGGTGGGGCTCGCCAACTCGATCTCCACCGCCGATGCGATGGAGGGCCGTGCGCCGTTCAACAAGCCGCACGACGGCGTCTGCAACGTCGCCTCGCTCTATCCGCAGTACTTCCAGTTCGTGGTGCTGGCCGACGCCGGCATCAACAAGGTCTCCGACCTCAAGGGCAAGAGCATCACCACGCAGCAGAAGGGCAATACCGGCGAGGTGATCACCAAGCACTTCCTCGAGGCGCACGGCCTCAAGTACGAGGACGTGAAAGTGAGCTTCGTCGGCTACACCGACTCGGTCAACCAGATGAAGGACGGCCACGCCGTCGCCTTCGGCCTCAACACTCAGGCTCCGGCCGGCGCGGTCATGGATCTGCAGGCGGCGCGCGAGATCAAGATGTTCGAGCAAGCCGACATCTACGACAAGATGATCCAGCTGAACCCGAGCTACAAGCTGATCACGCTGCCGAAGGGCACCTACGCGAAGCAGGACAAGGACCTCAAGGTCATCGGCTTCTTCACGCACGTGGTGGCGTCGTGCAAGCTGCCCGACGACCAGGTCTACGCCCTCACCAAGGCGATCGCCGACAACACCCAGACGCTGGCGACCGTGGCCAAGGACATCGCCGCGCTCAAACCCGCCGGCATGGCCGCGGACGTGGGCGTGCCGTTCCATCCGGGCGCGGCCAAGTTCTACAAGCAAGCCGGGATCGCAGTGAAGACGCGCTGATCGCTCCGCCGGCGCGGGACCCCTCCCGCGCCGGCTTTCGGCCTGCCTCCATCGGGGTGCGGGCGAAGAGGGAAGACTGCTCCCATGAAGATCGATTGGAGCCACGCGGGCATCGTTCGTCTCGTGGTCGGGACCGTGGCGATCGCCATGGCGCTCTACCACATGTGGGCAATCGGCTTCGGCTCGCCCGAGGCCGTCCCTTACCGCGGCACGCACCTGCTGTTCGCGTTGACGCTCACTTTCCTGATCTATCGCTGGAACGGCACACAAGGGCCGCCGAGCCTCCTGGACTACGCGCTGCTGATGCTCGCCGCAGCGCCCATCCTGTACCTGTTCGTCTACTACGACTACCTCGTCAACCGCATCTTCTACGTCGACGATCTCTATCCGGCCGATATCGCGCTGGGCATCCTGCTCACGGTCATCATCATTGAGGCGACGCGCCGCGTCATCGGCTGGGCGCTGCCGATCACCGCCATCGTCTTCCTGGCCTACGGCCTCATCGTCGCCCGCGTCGAGCCAATGCGCCTCCTCGACCAGCTCTATATGACCACGGAGGGCATCTTCGGCATCCCGCTCTCCGTCTCGGCGGCCTACGTGCTCATCTTCGTGCTGTTCGGCTCGTTCATGGAGCGCACCGGCACCGGCCAGCTGTTCATGGACTTCGCCATGGGGCTCACCGGCCATACCGCCGGCGGCCCCGGCAAGGTCTCGGTGTTCAGCTCCAGTCTGTTCGGGACCATCTCGGGGTCGGCGGTCGCCAACGTCATGGTGGACGGCCCGATCTCCATCCCGCTCATGAAGCGCACCGGGTTCAAGCCGCACTTCGCCGCCGGCGTCGAATCGGTGGCATCGACGGGCGGGCAGATCATGCCGCCGATCATGGGCGCGGCGGCCTTCGTCATGGCGGAGTTCATGGGTGTGAGCTACATCCAGGTGACGATCTGGGCGCTGATCCCCGCGCTCCTCTACTACGTCGCCTGCTTCGCCGCCGTGCATTTCGAGGCCAAGCGCGCCGGCATCCACGGTGTTCCAAGGTCCGAGCTGCCGCGGCTGGGCACCGTGCTCGCCACGCGCGGCCATCTGTTCATCCCCATTCTGACAATTCTGTTTGTGCTGTACTCCGGCTACAGCGCGCCCATGGCGGCGCTGCTCGGCACGCTGGCCTGTTTCCCGGTGGCCGCGCTAAGGGCCTCCACGCGGCAGTACGTTCGCCTCGGCAACATCGTGGAGGCGATGATCGACGGGGCGAAGAACGCCCTCGGGGTGGCGCTCGCCTGCGCCTGCGCCGGCATCATCATCGCCGTCATCACCATCAGCGGGCTCGGCATCACCTTCACTCAGTTCGTCGTGGGGCTGGCGCAGAGCACGCTGATGCTGGCCCTGGTGCTCACCATGCTGGCGGGCATCGTGCTCGGCATGGGGATGCCGACTACGCCGGCCTACATCATCATGACGGCGCTGCTGGTGCCGGCGATCATCAAGCTCGGGGTGGTGGCACCAGCCGCGCATATGTTCGCGTTCTACTTTGCTATCCTGTCGGCCATTACGCCGCCGGTGGCGCTCGCCGTCTACGCGGCAGCGGGGCTTGCGAAGGCCGATCTCTGGAAGTCGGGATTGTCCGCGGTGAAGATCGGCGCCGCCGCCTTCATCGTGCCCTTCATGTTCGTGTACGAGCCGGCGCTGCTGATGGTCGATCCCGCCGTGTACGGCAAGACCCGGGACTTGGTGACGGCGGAATGGACACGCATCCTGTGGGCGTCGAGCACTGCGACCATCGGCTGCGTCCTGCTCGCGGCAGGCCTTGCGGGCTATCTGCTGGCCGCGGCCAGCCTTTGGCAGCGGGTGCTGCTGGTGGTCGCTGCCCTGTGCCTCATCGACCCCGGTCTATGGACCGACCTCGCCGGTGCCGGGTTGACCCTGCTGGTCGTCGCCGTCCAATTCATCGGCCGCCGCCGCCTTGCGGAGGCCGTGCCGAAGCCGGGACAATAGTCCGCAGTGCATTCGGCGCTACGCTTGCCCATCGTATCTTTGAAAGATACCAACGATTGACTTTGGTATCGTTTAGAGATACATTGGCTGAGGTCGATGCGGAGGAGGGACGCATTGATCAGGAGCTTCAAGGATCGGACCACGGAGGCAGTGTTCCACGGCCAGTGCCCCAAAGGCTTTCCGGTGCAGATCTTCAAGACTGCACGCCGCAAGCTCAGGGCGGTGGACGCCGCCGTGATACTTGAAGATTTGCGGGCGCCACCCGCCAATCGGCTTGAGGCTCTCAAGGACGACCGCAAAGGCCAGCACTCGATCCGCATCAACGACCAGTGGCGCGTCTGCTTCCGTTGGACGGACGATGGACCGGCCGATGTGGAGATTGTGGACTACCACTGAGGAAGAACGGCGATGAAGATCGTGGCCACTCTACCTCCCATGCATCCGGGCGAGATGCTGCGCGAGGAGTTCCTCAAGCCCCTGGGCCTCTCGCCCTACCGGGTGGCCAAGGCGTGCGGCGTGCCGCGCACGCGCATCGAGCGCATCGCGCGTGAGGAGCTCGGCATCACCGCCGATACGGCGCTGAGGCTGGGCAAGTTCTTCGGCACCACCCCGGGGTTCTGGATCAACCTGCAGAAGCGGTACGACCTGGAGGTGGCCGAGCGGGCCATAGCCAAGGAGCTGGAGGCCATCGAGACTTACAAGCGGGAGCAGGAGGCGGCGTGAGGCTTCGTTACGGCTGGGGGGATGGCGATGGCCAAGCGTAGGCGTCCCCAGGACCTGCGCTCGCACCGCTGGCTCGGGGTGCAGGATCTGCGCTCGTTCGGCCACCGCTCGCGGCTGCGCCAGATCGGCTACGACGCCGAGGACTGGCGCGGCAAGCCGGTGATCGGCATCGTCAACACATGGAGCGACATCAACCCCTGCCACGCCCACCTGCGCGCCCGCGCCGAGGACGTGAAGCGCGGCGTGCTGCAGGCAGGCGGCTTCCCCATCGAGCTGCCGGCGCTGTCGCTGTCGGAGCCGTTCGTGAAGCCCACCACCATGCTCTATCGCAACCTGCTGGCGATGGAGACGGAGGAGCTGCTGCGCTCGCACCCCATCGACGGCGCGGTGCTGCTCGGAGGCTGCGACAAGACCACGCCCGGCCTCGTCATGGGCGCCGTCTCCATGGGGCTGCCGGCGATCCATTGCCCGGCCGGGCCGATGCTGCGGGGCAACTGGCGCGGGCGGACGCTGGGCTCAGGCTCGGACGTGTGGAAGTACTGGGACGAGAAGCGCGCCGGCAACATCACCCAGGCCGACTGGGCCGAGATCGAGAACGGCGTGGCGCGCTCGTTCGGCACCTGCATGACCATGGGCACCGCCGCCACCATGATGGCCATCGCCGAAGCGCTGGGGCTGGCGCTGCCCGGCGCCTCGTCGCTCCCCGCCGCCGATGCCGGCCACCCGCGCATGTGCGCCCAGGCCGGCCGCCGCATCGTCGAGATGGTGTGGGAGGACCTGAAGCCCGACGACATCCTCACGCCGGCGGCGTTCCAGAACGCCATAGCGGTGCACATGGCTATGGGCGGCTCCACCAACGCCATCATCCACGTCATCGCCATGGCGCGCCGCGCCGGCATCGCGCTGTCGCTGGACGACTTCGACCGCATCTCGCGCCAGGTGCCGGTGATCGCCAACGTGCGCCCCTCGGGTGCCCATTTGATGGAGGACTTCTTCTACGCTGGCGGGCTTCCGGCCCTGATGCAGCTGCTGTCGGACCGATTGGACGGCAGCGCGCTCACGGTCAACGGCCGTACCGTGGGCGAGAACATCGCGCGCGCCGAGGTCTTCCACCCCGATGTCATCCGCCCCCTCGACAAGGCGATCTACGGCGAAGGCGGGACGGCGGTGCTCCGGGGCAACCTCGCCCCGCGCGGGGCTGTGATGAAGCCGTCCGCCGCCGAGCCGCGTCTTCGCCAGCACCGCGGCCGGGCCATCGTGTTCCGCGACTACAACCACATGGCCGCCGAGGTGGAGCGCGACGACCTCGACGTGACGCCCGACCACGTGCTGGTGCTGCAGAACGCCGGCCCCAAGGGCGGGCCTGGCATGCCGGAATGGGGCATGCTGCCGATTCCGCGCAAGCTGGTGCGGGCCGGAGTGCGCGACATGCTGCGCATCTCGGACGCCCGCATGTCCGGCACCAGCTACGGCGCCTGCATCCTGCACGTGGCGCCGGAGAGCTTCATCGGCGGCCCGCTGGCGCTGGTCGAGACTGGCGACGAGATCGAGGTGGACGTGGCGCAGCGCAGGCTCCACCTGCACGTCTCCGACGCAGAGCTGGCCCGCCGCCGCGCCGCCTGGGTGCCGCCGCCGCCCCGCTACGAGCGCGGCTACGGCCGCATGTTCCAGGAGCACATCGGCCAGGCCGATTCCGGCTGCGACTTCGACTTCCTGGAGCACGGCCCTCCGGTGCCGGAGCCGGAGATTCATTGAGCGGCGCTATCACTCGCGACCGCGTGCGATCATCTCCGGCGAGAGATGACGGCGCCCGTCCAGAATGCGAGCCTTTTCACGCGCCGCGCTTCTTCAGCCATGCATCGGTTTCAGCGAAGGCCTCTTCCATCGACACGGTCTCACCGCGTACGATCTCGGCGCGGGCCTCGTCGAGGTAGGGTTTGACCCAGGAGAGGTCGCCGTACTCCGCATCCTCCAGCGCCAAACGATCTACAGCGAAGCGCACCGCCTCCTCGACGGAAGCAAACCGGCCGGCCGCGACAGCAGCCTTGGGTGTCAGGGTGATGGTCATGAATGCAGCATACTACGGACGGCGGAGCAAATGCCGCCCCGCCGGCCACCCGTTGCAGGCCGCGCTTCTTCTGCAATCCGTGGCTACCGCCGCACTGGCACCATGTAGCTCTGCGGCCCTACCTCGATCTCGCCCGTGAGACTCGATCGCGGGAGACTCGGGCGGGCCGCTCGGCATTCGCCTTCGGCCTCTGTACCGGGGTGTTCAGCTCGGAGCGCAGGTTCTGCAGCCGGTTCTCCGTGCGTCGGCAGGCTGCGGCCCACTCGCCCTTGGTCATATGCGTCTGCGCGTCCCAGAAGCCCATGCAGGCCTGGAGGCCGGCGCCGCCTCCGCCCGGTGTGCTGGGCCGGGACTCGCTAGGGCTCGCGCTTGCCCGCGAGGATCCGCCGCTGCCGGGGAAGGTCTGCACTGAGCCGCCCGAGGTCGGCGGTGTGACGCCGCCGAGCACGCCCGAAGGCGCCGTAGATGTGGTCCCGTCGTTGCCGAGCGACCGTGTTGTCGAGGGCGCCGACCCTCCGCCGGTGTCCGTCGCGGTCGGGTTGGCGCTGCCGCCGCTGAGGAAGTTCGAGCCCGGTGGCGGAGACAGCGGCGCCACCTGCGGCACCTGAGGCGCCGGCGTGCCGATGGCGGACGGGGCGCTCAGGCTCGGTGCGGGTGCGACGCTCGACGGCGCGCTCATCGACGGCGATGTTGAGAGCCCACCGCCCACGCCGGACGAGACGCCGGAGCCCGTGCCGCCGCTTCCGCCGCGCCCCTGCGCAGCGGAATCATGACTGAGTGCACCCGCCACGAGAAGAGCTGCGGCGGCGGCGAGGCGCGGTGAGCGTGGGTTAAGCATCGGTCACCTCCGTTTCCGGCAGTGCCCGCATGGTGAACGCCTTGCGCACCGGAGCGGCCCGGCGCAGGGTCATCACATCTGTGTGCGCGCCCGCCGCCGTCGTTTACCGGGTCGCGGCCAAGCTGCGGCGCGGCGGCGGGCGCCGGGCTAGAGTGGGGCAGTGCGGCTGGGCTTCGGTCGCGCGAGCCCGGCGGCCAGAAGGTGCGTGCCATGTCGTTCGATTTCTCGTCGCTGTTGTGGGTGCTGTTGGCGTTCCTGGCGCTGCAGCCCCTGCTCACGGGGCGCTGGTACGCCATGCGGCGCGCCCAGGCGATCCGCGCCATCGAGCAGGCGCACGATGCGCGCGTCATCACCATGATCCACCGCCAGGAGAAGGCCGGCCTGTTCGGCTTCTCGGTCGCCCGCCACATCGACCTGGAGGACGCGCAGACCATCATCGCCGCCATCAAGGAGACGCCGCCCGACGAGCCCATCGCCCTCATCCTGCACACGCCGGGCGGGCTGGTGCTGGCGGCCATGCAGATCGCCCGGGCGGTGGAGGCGCACCCGGCCAAGGTGACGGTGTACGTGCCGGTCTACGCCATGTCCGGCGGCACGCTGATCGCGCTGGCGGCGGACGAGATCGTGCTGGGCGAGTTCTCGGTGCTCGGGCCCATCGACCCGCAGATCGGCGGTCTCCCGGCGGCCAGCATCGTCAAGGCGCGCGACTCCAAGCCGATCTCCGACGTGTGGGACCTCACCGTGGTGCTGGCCGACGTGAGCGAGAAGGCGCTCGCCCAGGTCAAGAGGGGCGCGGTTGAGCTGCTCACCCCGCGCATGGAGCAGGCAGCGGCGGAGGCGCTGGCCGATAAGCTCGCCGGCGGCCACTGGACGCACGACTACGCGCTCACCGCCGAGGAGGCTGCGGGCCTCGGGCTGCCTGTGAAGGTGGGCATGCCGGCCGATGTGCTGGAGCTGATGAAGCTCTATCCCCAGCCCGTGCAGCGATCGGGCGTCGAGTATCTCCCCATCGACCTCCCGCGCCAGCGCCGCATCTAGCGGCTGAGGCGCCGCTCCGTGATGCAGAAGCTCCGATCAGCAGCTGGGAGGCAGGGGATAATAGCTTAGAACGCTGACTTTGTTGGGATTACTGAATGGTGGACCTCTCAGGAGAAAGCTCGAACCCGATCTTCGACGAACTTGCCAGCTGGGAGGAGGTTCTGAAGGGCTCCTCGCTGGCAACCCCGATTCCAACCACAGCGCAGCCCGGAAACGGCGGGCGCATCCGTCGCGAAAAAGCGATCCGATCCGAAAAAGTGGGCGCAACGGACGAGGAGTGTGATCCCCTGCCACCGCCCTTGATAGCTGCCGCTCAATGATATATATCACGATATCTATCAAATGCGTGGAGGCCACCATGAAATCTCGGACCGCCAAGATTTTCACGACCGGCCGCAGTCAGGCCGTCAGGCTCCCGGCGGAGTTCCGCTTCGAGGGGACCGAGGTGTTCGTGCGCCGTGATCCCAAGACCGGCGATGTCATTCTCTCGCGCAAGCCGGAGTCCTGGGACGGTCTCTTCGAGCTCTACGGCAAGGATCAGGTGGCGGGTGACTTCATGGGACCGGCCGATCGGAACCAGCCGCCTCAGGATCGCGATCCCTTCGTGGGTTGGAAGGAATGACCGCCTGGATGCTCGACACCAATATCGCCAGCCATGTCATCAAGGGCGACCAGCCCGAGATCATCAAGAGGCTGGTGTCGCTTCCCATGGAGGACATCGTCATCTCATCGGTCACCGAGGGGGAATTGCGCTACGGCCTTGCCAAGCGGGGCTACCCCAATGCGCTGTCTGAACGAGTCCAGCAATTCCTTCTCCGGGTCGACGTGCTGCCCTGGGATCACGACGTCACACGAACCTATGGTGACCTGCGTGCGGCGTGCGAAGCCAACGGTGTGACACTTGCGCCGCTCGACATGATGATTGCCGCGCATGCCGTGGCAATCGACGCAACCCTTGTCACTCGCGACAAGACATTCGTCCGCGTCCCGGAGTCTCTGAGGATAGACGACTGGAGAGGATAGACGACTGGATGGGATCGAAATGAAGACCACGTGTGAAAATTGGTGGAGCCGAGCGGGATCGAACCGCTGACCTCGTGAATGCCATTCACGCGCTCTCCCAACTGAGCTACGGCCCCGGAACCGGGAAGGGGTGCCTTCAGCCGGCTGGCGCCTAAGTATGCCGGCTCGAAGGAATGCGCAAGGGGCAAGCAGCCAAAGGCCGCATGGCGAACGTGCACGGGTGCCGGACGGCCCGTCGGGCCGAGCGGGGCGAGGCGGCCGGAGCGTCCACGGTCCGCCCCGGAATGGGATGGCGTGGGGCGGGCACAAGCTGCGGACAGCGGCACGCTGGCGCCGCGGCGTCGCACCCTCTGGCGGTGGGTCTGATATGACACCGTGGGCGACACCGGTGCTTTGGGCCACAGGGGACAAGGGACGATGGAAGAGACGGCCGCGCCAGCGCCGCGCATCACATTCGACGATTTCCTCAAGGTGGACATCAGGGTCGGCACGGTCATCGCCGCGGAGCCCGCGGAGGGCGCGCGCAAGCCGGCGGTCCGCCTCAGGATCGACTTCGGCCCCGGGATCGGGGTGAAGAGGAGCTGCCAGCCCAGGCCCTCGACCACGCCTCGGGCTTCCTGATGGCCTTCGGCGCCATGACCGCGCTTGCGCGCAAGATGCAGGAGGGCGGCTCGTGGCTGGTGCGCGTGTCGCTGGCGCAGACGGCACTTTGGCTCGTGCAGCTGGGACAGCTGCAGAGCGGCCTCGAGTGTCCCGAGCCCAGCAAGGCCGAGATCGGGTCTCTGTGCGACGCCATGGACACGCCGCTCGACCGCCTCGCCTTCGTCCGCCACGCCGCCCGATTGTCGGAGACACCGGCCCACTGGAGCCGGCCGCCCGTGCCCCTCGGCATCCATGCGCCGGTCTGGCCGGTGTAAGAGCCTGTCCGTCGGCAGGGTGGACGAATGCGGTGTAGGGTGATATTCCGCATCCCCTACGGCTTGACTGACACCGAAAGAGATGCCGCGTTGTGCGTTCGTCTGGAGTGAAGGCAATGCCTACCAAGTCGAGAGCGTCGACTACCACTGATCTGCTCCCCAATCCGCATCCGGGCGAAATCCTGCTGGAGGAGTTCCTGAAGCCAATGGATCTGTCGCAGACCGCGCTGGCCCGAGCCATTGGCGTGCCCCCGCGGCGCATCAACGAGATCGTGCTCGGCAAGCGCACCGTCACCGCCGACACCGACCTGCGCTTGGCGCGCTACTTCGGCATGTCGGAGGGGTTCTTCCTGGGCCTCCAGACCGACCATGACCTGATGGCCCGCCGCCGCCAGATCGGCGACGAGTTGGCCGCCATCAGGCCGCGGGCGGCTTAGGAAGACCCCCGGGCGGGCTGTGCCTCTCTCAGACCGTCCTGGCGGGGGCGCGACGACGCTTCTGCGGCTGTTTTTCGGCCTTGACCTTCTTGCCGGCCTTGCTTGCCGCAGCACGCCGTCCGGCGGCCAGGGCCGCGCGCGCCCATTCCACCATCTCGTCGGGCTCGTCGAACAGGCTCTCCGGCACGCGCCAGTAGGCGCCGACCTGCCTGATTTTGCCCTGAGCCTCGTAGCTGAACGGCTCCATGCCCTCGGCCTGGTAGGCGGCGCGGTTACCGTCATCCACCCTGAAGTGGAGCGTATCGCGCGGGATGAGCCCGAAGATCACCCCGTCGCAATAGACGCCCGCCCCGCTGAACATGCGCCGAAACGCGATCCGCCCCAGCGGCTCCAGCTGCTCCTGCAGCAGCGCGACCAAGCTTTCGCTGACGGCCATTTGAGAAAGGGCGATCATCCGTAGGGTGGGTTAGGGCCGAAGGCCCGTAACCCACCATGTTCATGTTCGGGGCACAAAATGGTGGGTTACGCGCTTCGCGCTAACCCACCCTACGGCCCGCGGCCTTCACGTCTTCAGCCGATACCCCGTCCTGAATATCCACCACACGACGGCGAGGCACACGCCCAGGAACCCCACAGTGGCAGCGAGGCTGATCCCCACCGGCACGTCGGCCACGCCGTAGAAGCTCCAGCGGAAGCCGCTGATGAGATAGACGAGCGGGTTGAGCAGCGTCACCGTCTGCCAGAACGGCGGCAGCACGCTCACCGAGTAGAACGTGCCGCCCAGGAACGTGAGCGGGGTGATGATGAGGAGCGGGATGACCTGCAGCTTCTCGAAGCCGTCCGCCCAGATGCCGATGATGAAGCCGAACAGGCTGAACGATATCGCTGTCAGCACCAGGAACGCCAGCATCCAGAACGGATGCGCGATCTCAAGCGGCACGAACAGGCCGGCCGTCGCCAGCACGATGAGACCCAGGATCACCGACTTGGTGGCGGCAGCGCCGACGTAGCCCAGCACGATCTCGATATAGGAGATGGGCGCCGACAGGATCTCGTAGATGGTGCCGACGAACTTGGGGAAGTAGATGCCGAACGAGGCGTTGGCCACGCTCTGCGTCAGCAGCAGCAGCATGATGAGCCCGGGCACAATGAAGGCGCCGTAGCTGACACCCTCGATCTCGGCGATGCGCGTGCCGATGGCGGCGCCGAACACCACGAAGTAGAGCGAGGTGGAGATGACGGGCGACAGGATGCTCTGCATCAGCGTGCGCCCGGTGCGGGCCATCTCGTAGGCGTAGATGGCGCGGACGGCGTAGAGGTTCATTGGCGCTGCCCTCGGTTAGGTGTCAGACCCTTCCGGGTCTGACACCATGACTCCATCGCGGGTCTGTGCAACGGTGTCAGACCCAGAGGGTCCGACACCCCGCACCAGGTCGACGAAGATGTCCTCCAGCGAGCTTTGCGTGGTGCTCAGGTCGCGAAAGCGGACGCCGGCGCGGCGCAGGTCGGCGAGCAGCGCGGTGATGCCGGTGCGCTCGCCCTGCGTGTCGTAGGTGTAGACGAGCTCGCTGCCGTCGTCGGCCAGCGCGAGGCTGTGCTCCGCCAGCTCCGCCGGCACCGCGTCGAGCCGGCCGTGCAATTGCAGCGTCAGCCGCTTCTTGCCGAGCTTGCGCATCAGCGTCGCCTTGTCCTCCACCAGGATCAGCTCGCCCTTGCTGATGACCCCGATCCGGTCGGCCATCTCCTCCGCCTCCTCGATGTAGTGCGTGGTGAGGATGATGGTGACGCCGGATTCGCGCAGCGACCGCACCAGGCTCCACATGTCGCGGCGCAGCTCCACGTCCACGCCGGCCGTGGGCTCGTCGAGGAACAGGATCTGCGGCTCGTGCGCCAGCGCCTTGGCGATCATGACTCGGCGCTTCATGCCGCCGGACAGCGTCATGATCTTGCTGTCCTTCCGGTCCCATAGCGACAGCGCCTTCAGCACCTGCTCCAGGTGCGCTGGGTTGGGCGGCAGCCCCCACAGGCCGCGGCTCAGGCCGGTCGTGTCCCACACCGATTCGAAGGCGTCGGTGGTGAGCTCCTGCGGCACTAGGCCGATCAGGGCGCGGGCGGCGCGGTAGTCGGACACGATGTCGTGACCGTCCACCGTCACCCGGCCCTCGCTGGCATTGACGATGCCGCAGACGA
This sequence comes from Hyphomicrobiaceae bacterium, assembly GCA_044868325.1. Lineage (GTDB taxonomy): Bacteria > Pseudomonadota > Alphaproteobacteria > Rhizobiales > Hyphomicrobiaceae > AWTP1-13. Next base: position 9,826 of record JBIOWI010000385.1, on the reverse strand, counting down.
CGCCGATCAGCGTGGTCTTGCCGGCGCCGTTGGGCCCGAGCAGCGCGAAGATCTCGCCGCGCCGGATGTCGAGGTCGATATTCCGAAGGGCGCAGAGGCCCGAGGCGTAGACCTTTGAGACGTTGGAGACCGAGATGACAGGATCGGCGTTCGGCGGTGGCTTCTGCATGTCCTGGGCTTCCCCTCTTTCGGCCGCACGGCGCTGATGTAGGCGCCGCTTGCGTCAAAAGAAAGGGCCGCTCGCGCGGCCCTCGTTGCAGAGGGGTCAGACCCTCGCTTCCGACGTAGCGAGTCCTCTGCGCCGGTGTTCGCGAGGGGGCCGCCCCGCTGCGCCTAAGCCGCCGCCTTGGCCTTGTCGGGCGCTGCGCCCGGCTGGTCCAGGGCGGCCCGCATCTCGCCTGCGGCGGCCCGCAGCCGGTCCGCTGCGGCCGCGGTCTCGTCTACGGCAGGTCGCTGCTGCTCCGCGGCGACGTCCTGGGCCTGCTGGGACTTGCGCCGGCGAAAGGAGGCCTTCTTCTCGAGCTCGGCCTGCAGGTCCGCTGCCAGCGTGATCCCGACGTAGCGCTGGCGGCCGGCGATCTGCACCGTCTTGTAGCCGAGCTTCTCGAAGTCCTCCGAGAACCGGGAGTGGTTCAGCGGGCGCTTGTCCTTGGCTTTGGCCCACAGCTTGTAGCCGTCGTAGAGGTCCTGCGAGACGATGGAGCCCTTCTCGGCGAGAACGACGCCCTGCTTGTAGAACAGCTCGACATCGTTCTCCGGCATGATCCACTTCGGCCCATGTTTCTCGCCATGCTTGTTGTCGTTGTCCCCGAAGGGCCGCGCCGGGGGCGGTCCGGAGGCCGCCGCATCGCCGCTCGCCGTGGTCGCGGCCGCGTCGCTCGACCAGATCGGGTCGGTCCGCCCCTCGGTCCGGCCTGGGGCCGGCGTCTCGTCCTTGCCCGCGGGCTGCGTCTCCTCCTCCCGCCGCGCAGGCTGCACCTCCACCGTCCTGCTCGCCGGCCGGTGCCCGCCGTGCAGGCTCTGGTGCGGACGCCAATAGGCGAAGGCCACGTACATGCCGAAGCCCGAGCCGATCTCGATCAGGAGCGCCACGAACAGCATCAGGCCGGTCTGCACCGTACCGATGTCAACCCCGATCAGGCGGGCGATCACGCCGGCCTGCGGGTCGGCCTCGCCGATGACGGCGGCGCCCGTCACCTTGGAGGCCTGGACGCCGAGCTGGGCGATCTTGGCCCGGTATTTCTCGGCCTCCTGCCCCGAGGCATGCTCCGCGGCGAGCTTGAAGTACTGCTGGCAGAACTCGCGGCTCGCCTTGATGGTGGCGTCGGTGCACTCCCTCGAGGTCAGCCAGGAGCGCTGCGCCTTGAGCACGTTGAGCTCGGCCTCGACCGTGCTCGGCGGCCGGTGCGGGGGAATCCACTTCAGCTGGTCCTCGGCGCGCTTCAGGTCTGCGCGCAGGTCCTTGTAGTTGGCGCCCGCGGCGACGCGCTCTCCGCTGGTGGTGAAGCGGTTCAGTGCGGCATGGCCGAGCGCCGAGGTGAACGCATAGACCGTCACCACCAGCCACACCAGGGCGGCGGCGAGGGCCTGCGACCAGACCCGGTTGCGGATCGCAGCAAAGAAGAAGAACGGCGCGAGCGCCTTGAAGCAGTCCGCGGCGGCCGACGCCATGCCGTAGATCTGCGAGTCGGTTGGCGTCTTGCCGAGGCTGTAGCCGAATTGATAGTTCATCATCGCCGAGACGACGAGCAGGACGCTCGCGGCGAGCACGCCCATGACACCCAGGATATGTCTCACAAAGCCCCCTAGTCCGGGCGGCGTTGGGCGTTCGGTGCGCGCTGCTCCGGACCGTCCGGCGCGAGCCTTATCGGCCCATCGAGCACTGTCCCTCTGGAGCGCGCCTGTCGACATTGCTGCCGCGGCTACGCTCAGTGCTCATCCGGTCGGCGGCGGAAGCGATCGGGCCTTGGAGGGTTATGCACAGATGGCAAACTCAAAACGAACTGCGTTCATGCACATGCCCCCGAGGACCAGAACCCAAGCGACGCGGCACCGAACGCAGCCCCCTCTGATTCGAGGCAGGTTAATGGATCATTGCAAAAACTCAAGGGAAACCAAGGAGAACAGCGAATGCATATGCGACTGCGCCACAATAGCATCACAGGGGCGCCAGATTTGGCGGCAGGCAAAAGTCGAAACGCAAGCGCAATGTTTCGACGCTATTATCCACAACTTGCGAACCGTCGCAGCAACTGGCAATCAATTTTCTTGGCGACCTATTGCATGAACGACTCAGCTCGCGCCGTCACGTCGGCTCGGCCGTCTGCTCCATGATCCAGCGCAGGAAGTCCTCCGAGCCGCCGTCGAGGGGCAGCACCACGAAAGCCGGGTTGGAGTAGGGATGCAGCTTGCGCGCCTCTGCAACGGCCGTGTCGGCGAGGCGAGCGCGCGTCTTGACGATCATGGCGGCCTCGGTGTCGCGCTGGCGCTTGCCGTCCCACACGTAGATCGAAGTCATGCCGGGGAGGATGTTGACACAGGCGGCAAGGCCCCGGTCCACCAGGGCGCCGCCGATACGCTCGGCCTCGGCCGCGGACGGGTAGGTCGAGTAGATCAGGACGGGCTTGTCGTCTTGGTCCAACGGAGCGGGCCTTGTATAAGAGCGGACAAAGGAGCGGGAGGGGGTCAGACCCCTCGCCACGAGCGGCGCGTGTAAGTCGATAGCGCAAAGGCGAGGGGTCTGACCCCCTCAAACCGCGAGGGGCCTTACCCTATATGGCAGCACTACCGAGAAAATTCGAGAGGATCGCCTTCGTTGCCAGCGACGCCCCGGAAGCGCGCGTGGCGCTGGAGCGGCTTGCCCAGCGATACGGCAACGTCCCGATCGAATCGGCGGATGCGACCGTCGCACTCGGCGGCGACGGCCTGATTCTGCAGACGCTGCATGCGCATATGCACGACCGCGTGCCGGTTTACGGCATGAATCGGGGGTCGGTGGGCTTTCTCACGAACGACTACAGCGAAGGCGACTTGCGGGAGCGGCTCGCCCGCGCCGAGATCAGCACCATCCATCCGCTCGCGATGTGGGCGGTCGACCGGTCCGGCAAGGTGCACACCGGGCTTGCCATCAACGAGGTGCACCTGTTCCGCGAGACGCACCAGGCGGCCAAGCTGCGCCTCTCGATCGACGGCAAGGTGCGGCTGGAGGAGCTGGTCTGCGACGGCGCCCTGGTGGCGACGCCGGCCGGCTCCACGGCTTACAACCTGTCGGCGTTCGGGCCGATCCTGCCGATCAACGCCGCGCTGCTGGCGCTGACGCCCATCAGTGCGTTCCGGCCGCGGCGCTGGCGCGGCGCGCTGCTGCCCAACGAGGCCAAGATCCAGTTCGACGTGCTGGAGGCCGACAAGCGCCCGGTGAGCGCGGTCGCCGATCACACCGAGACGCGCTCGGTGACGCGCGTGGAGGTGGAGCAGGCGAGCGGCATCGACCTGTTTTTGATGTTCGACCCCGGCCACAGCCTGGACGAGCGCATCCTGTCGGAGCAGTTCAGGTATTAGGTCAGGTATTAGGAGGTGTCAGACCCTCCGGGTCTGACACCGTCTTGAGCACCGGCGTTGGAGCTACGGTGTCAGACCTGGATGGTCTGACACCATCTCGATCCGCCGCTACTGGCTCGCCGTCTCGTTCGACAGGATGTCGCCGAACAAGTCCCAGGTCTCGCCCTTGAAGCGCATCATCTTCACCGCCTGTAGCGGGTAGAAGTCGGTGGGGCTGGTATTGGCCTTGATACCCTCGATGATCATGGGCAGCTGAACACCCTTGAGGTTCGCCGCCTGCTTCATGATGTTGGCGCGCGTCAGGTCGTTGCCGGCCTGCTTCAGCACGACGTGCACGAGGTTCGCCACCGCGTAGCCGTAGCCGTTGCTGCCGTCGGCGAGGTTGCCGTTCGGATAGTACTTCTGCATGAAGTCCTTCCACTCGAGAAAGTCTTTGTCCTTATGCCACTGCGGATCGGTCGGATCCTTGAGGTAGTGGGCCGACAGAACGCCCTGAGAGTTGTCCAAGCCAGCCGGCTTCATGACGGTCGCGACCGATGTCGACACGTTGTTCAGGTAGTGGGCAGGCTTCCAGCCCAACTCACCTATCTTCTTGATGGCCTGCGCCGCGAACTTGGGCGTGGTGATGTTGAAGAAGACGTTGGCGCCGGTGTCCTTGAGCTGGATGATCTGCGAGTCGACGGTCGGATCGGCCACTTCATAGGTCGCCACCTTGACGATCCGGCCAGCCTCCTTGCCGAGCCCCAGCTTGAAGCCGTTGAGGTAGTCCTTGCCGTAGTCGTCGTTCTGCATCAGCACGGCGATCTTCGGGTCCTTCACGTTGGCCATGATGTGCTTGGCGTAGATGATGGACTCGGTGACGTAGTCGGGCTGGAAGCCCATGGTCCAGGGATGGCCCTTGGGGTCGCCCCACTTGGAGGCGCCGGTCGCCACGAACAGCTGCGGCACTTTCTGCTCGTTGAGGTAGTCCCAGATCACCGAGTTGGACGGCGTGCCGAGTGTCTGGAACACAAACAGCACCTTGTCCTCTTCCACCAGCTTGCGCACCATCTCGCGCGTCTTGGGCGGCGCATAGCCGTCGTCGTAGGTGATGAAGGTGATCTTGCGTCCGTTGACGCCGCCCTCGGCATTGACCTTCTTGAAATACGCCTCGATGGCCTTGCCGATCGTGCCGTAGGCCGAGGCCGGACCCGAGTAGGGATTGGTATTGCCGATCTTGATCTCCGTATCGGACGCGCCGGTGTCGTACTTGCCCTGCGCCGACGCCGTGGTGGCGGCAAGCGCCAGCCCGAGCGCCGTTGTGCTGCAGATGAGCAGTCTTCGCGACATGTGCAACATATGGTGTCTCCTCCTGTTGCGGTTCAGTGAAAGAGCTTCCTCAAACGTCCGGCGCCCTCGCCGGCAGACGTTGCTTCACCCACAGCCGCAGCCGTAGGAGGCCGCCGGCGATTCCAGTCGGCATCAGGTAAACCAGGGCAATGAGTGCAATGCCGTAGATGGTCCACGGCTCGACCTCGATCGGCAGGTGGACTGTCGCCGCGATGTTGCGCGCGAGCGCGTCAGCGTATTTCTCGATGACCTGCACGAACACACCGCCGAGCACCGCTCCCGTGAGCGACGCGATGCCGCCCACCACCATGCCGACCAGTAGCCCGATCGAGAGCCCCAGCTGGAAGCTGTCGGGGGCCACCCCTTCGGTGATGAGGGCGTAGAGGGCACCGGCCACACCGGTGTAAAGCGCGCTGATGCCGAAGGTGACGGCCTTGTAGTGGGCCAAATTGATGCCCATGGTGCTTGCAGCCATCGGCTGGTCGCGGATCGCTATCAGTGCGCGCCCCGTCCGGCTGGCGAGGAGATTGCGGGCGGCCCAGAACATCAGAACGGCGATGGCGAGCACCAGCCAGAACATCCACTGGTCGGAGCTGAACGGCAGGTCGAACGGCGCCCTGACCCGCCGCAGGACGATGCCCTGCACGCCGCCGGTCAGGTCCTCGATGTGCTTGTATTTCAGGATCTGCGGGACGGCGATGGCGAGCGCGAAGGTGGCAAGCGCCAGATAATGGCCTTCGAGCCTGAGGGCCGGAAAGCCGAAGATATAGCCGACGGCGAAGCAGAACAGCGCCGCAGCCGGGAGCGTTGCCCAGTAGGGCCAGCCGAAGCGCGCCATCAGCACAGCGGCCACGTAGGCGCCAATGGCCATGAACGCGCCGTGCCCCAGCGAGATCTGCCCGTTGAAGCCGGTCAGCAGATTCAACCCAAGGATGGCGATGGCGAACATCATCATCAAGTTGAGCTGCAGGAACGAATAGTTACTGATCAGCCCGGTCTTGCCGCCGACGATCGGCAGCAGCGCAAACAGTGCCACCACGACCCACAGCCAGCGTTCGCGCACGAACGACAGGAGCGAGTTGCGCCTCTCTAAGGCCACGCCGTTGGCCGTCGTCGTGCTCGCCATGCTTCAGACCCGCTTAACGGTAACGTGGCCGAACAGGCCGCTTGGCTTGAGAGTCAAGACGGCGATGACGATGATCAACGCCACCGTCAGCTTCTCGCCGTTGCCGATGATGTAGAACCCGGTCGCGCGTTCGATCAGATCGCCAGCATAGGCGACCAGGTTCTCGAGCACCCCGACGATGAAGCCACCGGCGACGGCCCCGCCGGGGCTCGAGATGCCGCCGACGAGGGCGGCGGCGAAGCCGTAGAGCAAGATGCCGGACATCATGTTGGGGTCGAGATAGACCGCCGGGGCGACGAGGGTGCCCGCCACGGCGCCGATGGCCGCCGCCAGACCCCAGCCCAGCGCCAGCATCCAATCGACGCGAATGCCTGCAAGGCGGGCTGAGGCTGGGTTCTGAGCGGCAGCCCGCATGGCAAGGCCAAGCGGGGTGAGGCGGAAGAAGGCAAAGAGAGCGACGAGGAGCCCCACTGTCACCACCAGCATGCCGACCTGGTGCGATCCGAAGTAAACCGACCCCGGAAACGTCACCTTGGGGAAGGGGGAAGGAAAGGCCTTGATCGTGTGCCCCCAGATGCCGCCGGCCATGGAATGGAAAATGGTGAGCAGGCCGATGAACACGACCACGATGGAGAGCACAGGCGCGTTGTGCAGCGGACGCAGTACGACGCGCTCGATGGCTACACCGACGCTGAACGAGATGAGAACGACCGCGGGCAGCGCAATCCAGAACGGCATGTTCCACTCCAGGAACTGCCAGCACACGAAGGCGCTGAACATGGCGAGCTCGCCCTGGGCGAAGTTGATGTGGTCGGTGGAGACGAAGATCATCACCAGTGCCAATGCCAGGCACGCATAGATCGCGCCGTTGGCGAGCCCTGCTGCGACCTGAGCAAACAGCTGTTCCATGTAGAGTGTCTCAGTAGCCCAGATAGGATTTGCGCACGCCCGCGTCGCTCTTGATCTCCGCGGCCTTGCCCGACATGACGATGCGGCCCGTCTCCAGCACGTAGGCGTGGTCGGCGAGGTCGAGGGCCAGCGCGGCGTTCTGCTCCACCAGCAGCATGCTCACCTTGGCCTCGGCGTTGATGCGCCGCATGATGCGGAAGATCTCCTGCACGATCAGCGGCGCCAGCCCGAACGAGGGCTCGTCGAGCAGCATAAGGCGCGGTCCCAGCATCAGCGCGCGGCTGATGGCGAGCATCTGCTGCTCGCCGCCGGACAGCGTGCCGGCCTGCTGGCCGATGCGGGCCTTCAGGATCGGGAAGTACTCGAACACCATGTCGAGGTCGCGCTGGGCGGCGGCCCAGTCGCGGCGGGTGTAGGCGGCCACCCGCAGGTTCTCCTCCACCGTGAGCGTGGTGAAGGTGCCGCGCCCCTCCGGCACATGGCCGACGCCGAGGCGCACGATCTCCTCTGTCGGCCGGCCGGCGATCGGCTTGCCGTCGAGGCGAACGGTGCCCCTGGTGGGGACCATGCCGCAGATGGCGCGCAGGGTGGTGGTCTTGCCGGCGCCGTTGGCGCCGAGCAGCGTGGTGATGCCGCCGGCCTCCAGGGCGAAGCTGACGCCGTGCAGCGCCTGCGTCTCTCCGTAGTAGGCGCTGAGCGCTTCGACCTCCAGCAACGGCATGACCGCTCAGGCCCCCGTGCCGAGATAGGCCCGGATCACCTCCGGGTTCGCCTGCACCTCTGCCGGCGTGCCCTCGGCGATCTTCCTGCCGAAGTCGATGGCTACGACCCTGTCGGACACCGACATGACGAGGCTCATGTGGTGCTCCACCAGCAGCACGGTGACGTTCCGGGTGTCGCGGATGCGGCGGATCTGGTCGCGCAGCACATCGACCTCGTCGTGGTTGAGGCCCGCCGCTGGCTCGTCCAACAGCAGGAGCTTGGGTGCGCCGGCGAGCGCGCGGGCCAGCTCCACGCGCTTCTTGATGGGGAAAGGCAGCCCGCCGGCCGGCAGACGGGCATGGGCCTCGAGGTCCATGAAGGCGACGAGCTCTGCGGCGCGCTCGGCAATGCGCCCCTCCTCGTCCCACCGCGCCGGCAGGCACAGGGCGTTGGTAATGAAGCCGGTCGCCGTGCGGGCATGACAACCGACCTTGACGTTGTCGAGCACGCTCATGTGGTCGAACAGAGCGACGTTCTGGAAGGTGCGGCAGATGCCGAGCTTGGGGATGGCGTGGCGCGGCCGGTCGAGAATCGACCGGCCTTCGAACAGGATATCGCCGGAGTCAGGAATATAGAGCCGCGACAGGCAGTTGAAGAGCGTGGTCTTGCCGGCGCCGTTGGGGCCGATCAGCCCCAGAATCTGGCCGCGCGACACATCGAAGGAAATGCCGCTCAATGCCACGATGCCGCCGAAGCGCACCGAGACGTCGCGAACGCTCAACAGGACACCCGTAGCGGTCTCGGGAACAACACGCTCAGCGACGGCAGCCACCATCGGACTCGCTACGCCTCCCTGCTCTTCTTTGTCCTGCGCGGTGGGCGGCCCTGTTGTACGCGGCGACGGAAACCGCGACGAGCTCGCTCCACCGATGAGCTTGGGAGGATATTGAGGCGTCGCGCGTAAACGGTCTAGCGGAAATTCGCTTGCGATCGAAAGTAATCCGAAAGCGTTTCGAAAGCAGTCCGGGCAGGGGAGGGGGCGCTGGGGCCTGCTCAAGGCCGCAACCGGCCTTTTCGGATCTCGTAGAGCATCAGTGCGGTGGCAACCGCCAGGTTGAGCGAATCGATGCGGCCGACCATGGGTATCCTGACGAGACGGGTGCAGACCGCGCCCAGCTCCGAGGAAAGACCCGGCCCCTCGCTGCCCATGAGAAGGAGCGTGGGCTCGCGGTAGGCGACCGACCGGAAGTCCTCCTTGCCGCGCAGGTGGGCGCCGACGACGTCGCCCGGCCAGTGCCGCACCCACTGCAGCGCCTCCTGCGGACCGACCCGCGCCAGCGGCACGTTGAAGATCGAGCCCATGGTGGCGCGCACGGCCTCGTACGAGTAGGGATCGACGCACGGTCCGATCAGGACGACGCCGCTCGCCCCGACGGCGTCGGCGGTGCGGACGATGGTGCCGAGATTGCCGGGGTCGCGCACCGCCTCCAGGCCCACCCATAGCGCCTCGGTTGCAACGCCCGAAGGCGCCGGCAAGGGCTTCCAGACCTGCTCGAATACGCCGAGCACGGTCTGGGGGTTCTCCTTGGCGGCGAGCTTGCCCAGGACAGCCTGAGACACCTCCAGACACTCGGCCCCGGCGGCTTCCGCCCATCGGACCAGGTCGCGTGCCGCGCCGTCGGCGGCGCTGCCGGCAAGGAAGGCCAGCATCTTGGGCTGCCAGCCGGCGTCGCGGGCGGTGATCAGCAGCGAGGCCCCTTCGGCCACGAACAGGCCGGTCTCGCGCCGCGCCTTGCGCATCTGCAGCGAGCGGATCAGCTTCACCCGCTCGTTCTGCAGGCTGGTGATGGTGCGCGTGCCGCCGCGCGCGGCCTCAGGGCGCGGTCTCATCGCTCACCCAGCGGGTGTAGAGCGAGGTGGGCAGCAGCCGGCCGCCCGACTGCTCGATCACGGCGAGCTCGCCGCTCTCGGTCGCCCCCGCGCGGCCGGCCAGGCACTCACGCACCAGGCCGTCCATGGCCAGCGCGGAGGCGCGGATGGCGTAGGTGGTGAGCACCAGCGCCGCACGCTGCGGCGCCAGCAGGGCGGCGCAGTCGCGCAGGAGTGGGGCGAGATGGGCGAACACATCCCACTCCTCGCCGTTGGGGCCGCGGCCGAACTTGGGCGGATCGACCAGGATCAGCCGATAGCGGTTGCCGCGGC
>JBIOWI010000384.1:0-2141 GCA_044868325.1 Hyphomicrobiaceae bacterium | reverse complement strand
AGGCGACCTGACGATCGGCGCTGGTGCCGCGGGCGACGATGGTGCGCGCGTGCGCGATCTCGGCGCCGCAGCCCAGCGCCTCGGCATCCTCGCGCAGCATTGCGCCCTACTTGTCCGGCTCTGGATCGTCGCCCTCGTCCAGGCCGCGCGCGTGCTCGTGCAGAGAGATGACGATCTCCGGCAGCATCTCCAGCGCCGAGCGCCGCATGCGCTCGCGCCGGTCCCCTGGCATGTCCCGGAACGGCGATTCGGCCTGCATCTCCTCCGGCATGTCCTCGTCTCGCAGCAGGGAGAGGATGACGACAAGCAGCGACAGCGCATCCTCGTCGGCGAACAGCCGCTCCCACGCTTCGTGCTCCAGGTTGACGCCGACGCGGAAGCCGTCCGCCCACTGCGCCGCCGCCTCCAGCGGATCCCCGCCGGCAAGGAAGGGCCGATAGCCGTCCTGGGCATCGAACAAGGCGTCGGCGACGTGGCAGTAGTGATCCATGACCGGCGTGACGACTTCCACGCTCTGGGACGGGGTCAGCTTCCCAACCTCCTCCTCGTTGTCATCGCTCCAGATGAAGTCGAGCCAGTCCAACGCCGCCTCCACGTCGCCCGGCCCTTCGATGTCGTCCGGCTCGTCGGGGGCGGCCGGCGCGATCACCATGGCCGCGATCAGGCCGTCGATCCATGGCAGCGGGCGCAGCAGGGGTGCGAGCCGGGCACGCTCGGCCTGATCGAGGAGGGCGAAGCTTCGCCCGGTCATATCGGGCAATGGCGGCATGGCGGCACCGGCTTGCGTGTCCATCGGGCATCCTCCTTCGATCCGCGGCTCGGCGCAACCTAAACGGTCAGCGATTCGACACCGAGGTGTAGAGCGACCCTATCAACAGCGGAGTCGCCTCCGCGAGCCATGGTGCAATGCCCGCTGGACGATCGTGCGGATATCGCCGGCAGAAAGGGAAAGGGAAGGCCAATGCCGAGCCGTGCCACGGCCTCATCGACAGGGACAGGCCGGATGCTATTGCCCCGGCCGTCCGATCTTCTTGGGCCGGCCGTGGCGATGCTTGCCCGAGGCGGCTTGCGGCGTGCCGCCGGTCGCCGCAGCGTCGGCCGTTGCGACACAGGCGAAGAGCATCGCGCTGCGATAGCCATCCCCGACGCGCCAGTAGTCCGTCAGCGGGCCTCCCTCGCAGCGAAAGCCGAGGCGCGCGACCAGCCTGATGGAGGCAGTGTTCTCCGGGTATATCAGGGCCTGCACCCGATGCACCCCCAATTTGCCCACGCAGTACTCCACCAGCGCTCCCACCGCCTCGGTGCCTAAGCCGCGGCGCTGGTGCTGCGGGGCGACGATGTAGCCGACCTCCAGGCGTCTGTTGCGCGCCTCTCGATGGTGATAGCAGACCATGCCGATGCACGCGTCGCTCGAGCCCTCGGTGATGGCCCACGCCAGGTGGTCGTAGGGACTTGTAGTCTTGGCGAGCCACTTCAGCACGCGCTCGGTCTCGGCGATCGTTCCGCACGCCGGGAAGTCCCAGTAGCGCATCGCGACGGGGTCGCCGAAGCACGCGTGCAGGCCGCTCGCATCGCGTCGCTCGACGCGCCTGAGGCGCAATCGTCGCGTGGAGAGCGCAGGAAATCCTGCATCTGGCTTGGTTCCCATGCGCTCCCCCATCGCGATTGCTATTGTCCCGGCCGGCCGGTTTTCTTGGGACGGCCGTGGCGGTGCTTTTTCTTCTCGCGCTCGTCTGCGATGTCGATGGTCTTGACGGGTGGCTTGAGCGGAATGGGCTTGCCGGCGACTGGCAGGCCGCGCTCGGCGTGTGGGCCCATCTCGTCCAGGGTGGGCTTGTGGGGGCCGCGGATCTTCTCGCCGTAGGCGCCGGCCTTTGCGCGCGGGTCGACCACCGGAGAGCGCGAAGCAAGCTCCTGCCCCTCACGATTCGGATTCCCTTGGCCATCTCCCCGCAAGCGGGGAGAGGGGGTGTCGCGTGCCGGGATTGGCCGATTCGCGGCGGAGCCCATCTCGTCCAGCGTCGGCTTACGGGCGCGGCTGCCGGGCACGGTGGTGCTCTGGGCGTAGGTGGGCTGCACCGGCTGGTACTCGCGCTGGATGCGGCTGGCGGCGGGGTCAGACCCTGCGGGTCTGACCCCAT
>JBIOWI010000383.1:0-47407 GCA_044868325.1 Hyphomicrobiaceae bacterium | reverse complement strand
ACAGGGCTGCGAATGCCCCGATTGACGCTGCAACACACCTCATCTCAACCTCGCCACGCAGAAATGCCCCAATGCACGCCAGACCCCACGGGAATTTTGCTACTACCTCCCAGAGGGTCTGACACCGTAGCGCAACGGTGTTGAAAGCACCGTGTCTCACAGCAGCGTTGGAGCCATGGTGTCTGACCCGGAGGGTCAGACACCGCCGCGCCCCGCCGCGATCCGCCGGACCAGGAAATCCTGCGCCGTTGCGGCCCCCACGTCGCGCGAGACGAACGCGGCGCCGATGCCGCGGACCAGGATGAAGGTGAGCCGGCCGTCGCGCACCTTCTTGTCCTGGCCCATGATGGCCGTGAGGGTGCGAGCGTCGGGCCCCGGCGCGCCAGGGATGTCGGCGATGCGCGTCGGCAGGCCGGCGGCGGCGAGATGCGCGGTGACGCGCTGAACGGAGGCGGCGTCCACCAGCCCCAGCTCGCGGCTCAGCTCGAAGGCCAGGCAGATGCCGATGGCCACCGCCTCGCCGTGCAGCAGCCGGTCGGAATAGCCGGCCCAGGCCTCCAGCGCGTGGCCGAAGGTGTGGCCCAGGTTGAGCAGCATGCGGTCGCCCGTCTCGGTCTCGTCGCGGGCGACGATGGCAGCCTTGCCCGCGACGCTGGTGGCCACGACATGCGCCAGCACGCCGGTCTCGTGCGCTGCCACCGCCCGCGCATTCTCCTCGAGCCAGCGGAAGAACGCAGCGTCGCCGAGCAGGCCGTACTTGGCGGCCTCCACATAGCCCGCGCGGAACTCGCGCTCTGGCAGTGTGGCCAGCAGGCCGATGTCGGCCAACACCAGGCTCGGCTGATGGAAGGTGCCGACCAGGTTCTTGCCCTGCGGCGTGTCGATGCCGGTCTTGCCGCCCACCGAGGAATCGACCTGGGCCAGCAGCGTCGTGGGCACCTGCACGAAGCGCACCCCGCGGCGCACCAGGCTGGCGGCCAGGCCCGCCAGGTCGCCGATCACCCCGCCGCCCAGGGCGACCACCAGCCCGCCGCGCTCCAGCCCCATCTCCAGAAGCCGCTCGCACACGCGTGCGAGCGAGGCGAAGCTCTTCGTCGCCTCGCCGGGCGGCAGCACCACGGTGTCGACATGCCGGCCCAGCGCGGCCAGCCCCTTCTCCAGGACGCCGAGGTGATGCCTCGCCACGTTCTCGTCGGTGACGATCGCGCACCGCGCCGCGCCGAGGCGGGCCTGGATCAGCTCCGGCGCCCGCGCCAGCAGGCCGGTGCCGATCAGTACGTCGTAGGAGCGCTCGCCGAGGCTGACGCGCACCGTCGCCGGCTGGCTCGCCGATCCTGTGCCCCGGCCGGTCGGTTGAGCAGCGGAGGAGCTCATGGCGCGGGTATCCCGCGGTGCGCAGCCGGCTCCGCCAGCAGCGGACTCTGCGCCAGGGCCCCGACGATCTCCCCCACGATCACCTCATGGGGCACGTCCCGGCTCTCCACCACCAGGTCGGCGACGGCCTCGTAGACGGGATAGCGCGCCGCCATCAGGTCGCGGACGACCGTCTCCGCATCGCGCCCCTCGAACAGCGGCCGGCTGTTGCGCTTGGTCACCCGGCGGACCAGCAGCGCCACGTCCGCCTTGACCCACACGGCCAGCCCCGAGCGGCGGATGTTTGCGCGCGTCTCCTCGTTCAACAGCGCCCCGCCGCCGGTGGCCATCACCTGGGGGCCGGAGGCCAGCAGCCGGGCGACCACCCGACGCTCGCCGTCGCGGAAATAGGCCTCGCCGTGGTCGGTAAAGATCTCCTTGACGGTCTTGCCTGCCGCCCGCTCGATCTCCTCGTCCACATCGACGAAGGGCACCTCCAGACGCGGCGCCAGACGGCGGCCCAGGGCCGATTTGCCGCAACCCGGCATGCCGATCAGCACGATCGAGCGCCCGCCCAGGCGCTCGCGAATGATCCGCTCCGGCGCCGCAGCCTCGACCTCGCCGTCTTTGTCCGATGCGAATCGCATCACACTTTCCTAAGCTGCCCTGCGCAGACTATGCATGCTGGGCCCCGGCGCTCGGCAACGGGGCGGCCGAAGCTCAGCTGTTTCCGGCCAGCCACAGCGATCCGGCATCAGCTGGGGGGCCATAATGGCGTCATTGTCAAGCTTGAGCATCGCCACGGAGGGAGTAGCTTCGCCACATGCCTAGCCTCTTCCGATTTCTCACGGTGGTAGGGGTTCTGGGCGCATTGATCTTTGGCGGGCTCTATGTCGCATCGATCCTGTTGGAGCCGGAGCAGAGGGAAATGTCCGCGCCGGTGCCGGGCGTCAAGGTGCGCCGGTGACCGCGCGAGCCGCCACTCGCCCCAGCCCGCACGTGTGCCAGGCCTGATGCGCGCCTGCTGCCGCCATGGCCTTGCGGCGCTGCTGGCGGGCGCGGTTCTATCCCATGCCCCATCCCATACCCTGGCGCAATCCGGCGCGGAGGAGCCGTACGCCCGCGTCAACCGCACCGTCGAAGCCAGCGACCTGGCGCCGGTGCTGCTGCCGGTGGATCTCTGGCACGGCCTCGATGCCGCCGCGGCGGAGAAGTGGCTTGCCGGCCTCGACACGGCGCCCCGCTCACCCGCCCTGCACCAACTCTGGCGGCGGCTGCTCCTGTCGACGGCCCAGCCGCCACCCGGCCAGGAGTCTGGCAAGGGCAGCGACGACCTCCTGCAGGTGCGCCTGCAGGCGCTCTACCGTTCCGGCCTGTTGAGCGACATCGCCGAGGTGCTGGGCAAGGGCGGCTCGGCCGACCCCACCACCCGGCTTTGGCGCGCCCGCGTCGACATCTACCTCGGCGCCCGCGACAAGGGCTGTCAGGCGCTCGCCGGCCCCGTCGAGCCGCAGCTGCCGCAGGCGCCCAAGGCCGAGAAGCAGCTGCTGCTCGGCTACTGCGCCGCGGTCGTCGGCAACACGGCCGCCGCGGCTCTGTCCGCCAGCCTGGCGCGCGAGGAAGGCAGCTCGGCCGACCTCGCCCTGTCGGTCCTCGGCAGCCTCGACGGCGGCGTCGGCCGGCGCCCGCCGCTGCCCGAGCGCGTGTCGCTGCTCGACTACCGGTTCCTGGAGCTGTTGGGGCCGATCGATACCGCCCAGCTCCCCAAGAAGGCCGAGCCGGCACTGCTGGTCGCCCTCGCCCAGTCCAGCTCGCTCGATATCAAGGTCCAGGTCGGCGCGGCCGAGGCGGCGTTGCGCCTCAACGCGATGACGCCGGAGGCCGTCGCGGCGGTCTACCGGCGGCTGCCCGACGTGGCGGCGCGCCCCGGCGGCGGCACCGTCTCCGACCCCGCGCTGCAGCGGGCGCAGCTGTTCCGGTCGGTGGAGGCCACCCAGGTGCCGGACCGCAAGGTCCGCCTGGTGCGCTCGCTGCTGAGCGAGGCGCGCCGCGCCGGGTTGCATCTGCAGACGGCCCAGATGCTGGCACCGCTGTTTGCCCAGCTGTGGCCGTCGTCCGAGTCCGCTCCGCTGGCCGAGGCCGTCGTGGAGACGGCGCTGGCCGGCGGCGATCTCGAGCTGGCCCGCCGCTGGGCGGAGTCCGCCGCCAACCTGCAGCACTGGCTGGCGCTGATCGATCTTGCCGACCCGCAGTCGCGGCAGGTGCGCCAGTCGGGCCTCGCCACCCTCGACGACCTGGCTGAGCGCAGTCGGCTGGGACCTGCCGCGCTGCATCGTTTGGTGACGGTGCTGGACGCGCTCGACGTCACCGTTCCGCTGCGCCTGTGGGAGGCCGCGGGCCGCATCCCCCAGCCCACCGGCGGGCACCTGCCGGAGACGGGCGTGCTGGGTGAGCTGGCGCAGGCCTCCCAGCAGAAGGAGGCCGGGCGCACCATCCTGCTCGTCATGCGCGCCCTGGGACCGGACGGCCCCGAGGGGGCCAACGTGCTGGCGTTGGGAGACGCCATCCGCGCCCTGAAGCGGACGGGCCTCGGCACCGACGCCCGCCGCCTCGCCGTGGAAGCCCTGTATGGCGCGTGGCCCCGTACCTCGGGCAATTGACTTGCCATCGGCAGTCGGGCGTCGGGCTTCGGCAGTCGGATGAAGAGAGCAATGCCAATATCATTGAGACAGGTCTCGATATCGCCCGACTGGCGATGCCCGACTGCCGACTGCCGACTGCCGACCCGGGTGCAGCCATGAGCACCGACGCAGATCGCCAGCTACTCGGCCGCTTCATGGAGATGCTGAGCGCCGAGAAGGGCGCCGCCGACAACACCCGCCAGGCCTACGCCCGCGACCTCGACGACTTCGTGGGCTTCCTCGCCAAATGCCGGCAGAAGAACCTGGCGGCCGTGGAGCCGGCGGACATCTCCGCCTACCTGCGCGCCGCCGCCGAGGCGGGCCTCGCCCCGGCCTCGCGGGCGCGACGACTGTCGGCCATCCGCCAGCTGTTCAAGTTCCTCGTCGCCGAGGGCGTCGTCGAGGAGAGCCCCGCCGACCGCCTGACCGGCCCGAAGCGGGCGCGGCCACTGCCCCGCACCCTCTCCACCGCCGAGGTGGATCGCCTGATCGAGACCGCGCGCCGGCGCATCGACGGCACCACCGGGCGCGACCGGTTCCGGGCGCTCAGGCTCTACGCCCTGATCGAGATGCTCTACGCCACCGGCATGCGCGTGAGCGAGCTCGTCACGCTGCCGCGCTCGGTCCTCGCCGGCGACGGCCGGGTGCTGCTCATCAAAGGCAAGGGCGGGCGCGAGCGCATCGTGCCGCTGAACGCGGCGGCCCGTGCCGCGCTCGACCGCTATCTGAACGTCGGCTTCGACGACGGCATGGCGCCCATGGTGAGGACCAAGTGGCTGTTCGCCTCGCGCGGCGCCGAGGGGCACCTGACGCGCCAGCGCCTCGGCCAGGAGCTGAAGGAGCTGGCCGCCGAGGCTGGTCTCGACCCGGAGCGCGTCTCCCCCCATGTCCTGCGCCACGCCTTCGCCAGCCACCTGCTCGATCGCGGCGCCGACCTCAGGTCGGTGCAGCAGCTCCTGGGCCACGCGGATATATCCACGACGCAGATCTACACCCACGTGCTGGAGGAGCGCCTGAAGCAGCTCGTGTTCGAGCACCATCCGCTGGCGGCGAAACGGGCCGGGCGGAAGCCCTGAGCAGGCATGTGCGCTAGGAAACGACGCCCGGCGCAACGAGGCGGATGGGGCTGATTGTGAAGTCGCCTCCAATGAGTGCGCCGCGGCGGACCTCTAGGAGCCAGGCCCTTCGAGCACGTTTCCGATGCGCTCGATCTCCTTCCTGTTATGAGGCGCTTCAAGCTGCTTGTGCAGATATTGCTGCACCGGTGCCGACAACCACCAGCTGGCGGACAGCGACTTGAATGCGTCCGCGCCCCTTCCGTCCTCCTTGACATACGGGCGTATGAGCCCGACACGCTGCAGCAAGTGCCCCAACGTCTGCCCTGCTGTGGTCAGAGCACCCTGCGAGCCGGAGTCTATGAGCTCGGGACAGACACGAATTTGCGCATAGCTCCCCGCGGTCACAGTCGCGAGCGCTTCCGCGGTCGCTTGAGTGCCGCGCGCGGTCCGCGTCTCCAATACGGTGTTGAGGGGATCGAACGCCCACCGGAAAAGATTGGCGGTATCGAACTCGGATGGCGGCTCCGGCCGACGGAAATGATAGTAGTGCTCCCAATCGATCTGCCCACTGCACTCGTTATAGTCGAACGCCGATGGATCGTTGGTGATTTGCAGGATGAACGGTTTCAGGGGCGGGTTCAGGGACTGCAGCGCCCGCGCCAGCTCCAGGGCGCTTTGCGCCCCGAAGTTCTCGAAGTAGCCGCCGTCAACGACCCGGTCTACAGGCACGCCATTGCGGACGATGTTGCCGGGGGGCGACACGAGCGGGAAGCGCGCCGACATCGTGATCGCGGTGCTGAGCCGCAGATCGCAATCGGTCGCTTGCGATGCCTGACCTGCACACGCCATCTCATAGTAGTCGAAAGCGTCGACGAACAGCCGCCTGTCCTTATGCGTGGGCAGCAACGGGGAGACGACGATCCGTCGTCCCGAGCTTACCGATGTGCCGTTGAAGATGAGCAGCGGGCGCCACTCATCCTTTGGTGTGAAAAGCGAGAAGCGCTTGCTGAAGTCCCCGCCAGGCACCGGATCGCTCGTCACATGGCGCCAGGCGCTCTCCCAGCTCTTCTCGAGCTTGACCGCCCGGTTCTCACCAATCCGCCACATGTCGGAAAAAGTGAAAGCGACAGCAACAGGTGTCAGGAAATCGTGGGCCAGAAACAACTGCACGCGCCTTTGCAGCGTAGTCTTGGACGGGTCGTCCAGAGCCTCGTCGCCGATGTCGTGGCAGCCGAACCAGAGCTGGAAGCGCCTGTCGCGGCACCTGTCCGGATCCGGCCGGTCGTCCTTCCAGCTCAGACCTGCGAGGAAGGCGGCGGCGCCGAGCGAGCTCCCCGAGACCGTCGACATCGCAAACAGCCGCTGGCGGAAGCTCGGATACCTCTCCTGCAGGGCCGCCAACGTATTGGCGGTCATGAATGCAGCCCGGCTTGCGCCCCCCGATCCTGCGACGATGATCGGTCGCGGACACTTGCCTTGCGTGCAGCCGTTCGCGTCCTTCCAGCGGTCGATCGCCTCCTCGAGAGCAATGCGCTGCACGGGACCGGAGGACACCGGCGGCAGGCGCACGTCGTGGCGGCGCTCCTGGAACAGGCCCCAGATTCCGAGCGCCAGGAGGAACGCCACGATGAGCGGCAGGCGGAACCGGTGGGAGAGGATGCCGAGCAGTGCCAGGCCAGGAATGTAAAATCCCAGCAGCACGGGCACGAACACGGCTCGGGGCAGGTAGCTCTCCAGCGCGGGCAGGTATTGGGCGACCGGCCGCCACAGGAATAGGACGCAAAGCGCGATGTCGAGAGCGAAGACGATTGTGAGCAGCAGGAAGACGCTGATCAGCGTATTGTGCTGGGCTGCGGCTAGCCTCTCCTCCTCGAACACCGGCCGGGTCGTGTAACGCCGTCGCGGCTTGCACCAGCCAACGACGCTATCGAGGCGATCGTAGAGGGCAGGAGCGATCGGTCGCAGCTTGCTTCGTTCCAGCACGGACAATCGCGACAGCCAGGCGAATACGAGCATGCAGGCGACGCTCAGCCCCACGGCCCAATAGGACGCCCAGAGGAGGTGCTGGCGCGCCTCGCCGGCAAGAGTGCCGCGTCCGACGGAAGGAACGTGGTTCCACGCGCGCAGGAATGCGTAGGCGATGACGAGGAGGCACAGGACGCTGAGAATCCTGGGCGGGGCAACTACGAACGCGAGGTACCGCCTCGGCGTGTCAACCCCAGTGCGCTCGTGGTTGAGCTGGAGCGCAACGCGCGCACTGAAGTGCACGGGCAGAACCCAGAACAGGACCGCGGCGACGTAGAACCCGACCCAGTGAAGAACGCGGTGGAGCTTGTCGGGAGGTATGTCCACGAAGAGATCGAGCGCCTCCGCCTGGGAGAAGATCAGCAGGGCAGCGGCTATGCTGACCACTGGAACGCGGGCGATCCATATGGTTCGCCCAAGGATGCGCGCAATGTTGTCGGAAACGCCAAGTGTGCTGACAATGACGGACGCCACGGTTCCCCCCACATGAATGCCAAGCAATCAATATCCGGTGCCAACGACGCCCAGCCGGGATCGTCCTGTCGTCACCGGGCGGCGAAGACACCCGCGTGCCGACCTTGAGGTTCCGACAGGCTCCCGAAACAGAAGCGATCACGCTGCTAGCATAATCGGCCTACGCATGGATGTCACCGGGGTGACGTCGGCCAAGCTTGGCCGGCGAGGCTCGGTTCCACATCGTGGCCGGTCGCCGACCCAGCCGCCCCCGAGACGATCAAGCCGTGCACCGGACAGTGGGCTCCGTGCGTGCCACTGGGGTGTGCCGCTTTTTCGGCTGGGCCCCGTGCTGGGCAGGGATTCTCACGCCGAAGCCGGATAGAATTTCAGAATCGGGTCTAGCCCCGTTGCGCCGCCTTGAAGCCTGCCGATGCAGCATCCTGCTCCGAGCAGAACCAGCGGTCGCCACGCGACGGCTGTACGCGCAAGCGCTCATAGTCTGGCGTCCCCGGCACCACGTACACGCGCTCCTGGCCTGTCACCTGGCCCTTGATCGGGCAGCCGTCGGGAGCGCGGCGCTTGGCCTCCTCCCAGGCTTTGGCCCTGAACTCAGCCGGCCGATGGGCCGCCCCGATCCATATCCCCGCCTTGGCATCGCGTGCGTCTCTCTCGTGCGCGGCATAACGACTAGACGTTCCGCCTTCCGCAAAGACATAGCCCTGGCGCACGAGGTCGGCATTGATATCGACGCTATCGATCGCGCAATACCCGAGCGAATGCCCGCCCTTATCGCTGCCGGTGAGCCTGCAGCGAACAGACCGGCCGCCGACCATCTTCGCCAGCGCCGACTGTGCTGCCTCTGCACACCGCCACTTGTTGTTGTCCTTGCCGCAGCGCTGCTCGCGCTCCGGGGCTTCGATGCCGGATAGCCGCACCGTGGTGCCGGCCACCTTCAACAGGTCGCCGGCAATGGCCGTAGCCCGGCCCACCACCTCCCCGCTCCCACTCAAGCCGGCAAGGCCAGGTGCGTCGCGATATGCAGCCCAGAACGATGCAGCAGCCAACACTGCAACGGCCGCTGTAGCCATCCCCACCAACGGCGAAAGCCCGGCAAGGACGGGCAAAGCCATGGGGAGCAGCGTCACCGCCAACGCTCCGCCGATGGCGAGCATCGCCATGACCTCCCCGTCGAAGCCTGCGACGCGATAGCGGCCGATGCCGGCGCCCAACGCCATAGCGCCCGCCGCCGCCACGACGCTAGGGACGCCGGGACGCGCGAGGACGTCGGTCACCGCCCCCGTTGCAGCGCGGCCCTTCTGTCCAGCGATGGCTGCAGTCGCTGCCAGACCGCTCAGCGTTCGCCGTGCCCCTGATGCTGCGGCCTCGCGTCCCGCGCGCGCTCCGGCTCGCACGGCACCACCCGCGGTACGGAGGCCCGCAACCGTGGCTGCACCGGCAGCCTGGATTTGGAAGCCGGCGGCGCGCCTGGCGCTCAGGACGAGCTGACGGATTTGCTCGCGTCGCAGCTCCAGTTTGGCGCGAATGTCGGAGCCTTCGGACTTCTTGCCCCAGCCAAGCATGCGATCCTCCCGTGACAATCGAGACGGAGACGGACGAGTGGCGCTCGTCTGCGCGCAGAGCGTGGCAACCGTTCGGCGATCCTGAGGCTGAATAGTGGCACCGGTTGGACATCAAAATGGTCAACTGCTGGGCCACCTTGCAAGGACGACCAATCTCGCTGTGCTAACGCCCTTCTGCAATTTGTTGGGCAGCAACGCAACGTCGGCAGGGCACGACCGTCGCGGTTGTCGATGTCGGGTTACGCGCTTCGCGCTAACCCGACCTACAGCGCCAGGCCGATTCACAGAGCGCCGGTCCGGGTCCCCACCCGCTCTGGGCTCAATCGTTGCTCCACGAGGTCGATGTGGCCCCTCAGATGGTATAGCTGGTCCGAGAAATCCCGCGGCAGGCGAAGCCTGCTGACGGCTCGGTCGATCCGCCGCAGCTCTTCGCAGAGCTGGGCGAGTTGGGCTTGTGTCGGATTGTCGTCAAGCGTGAACTCGAGCGCCTTCAGCTTGTCGTACCATCGCATCAACCGGCGGCGAACCATCCAGGAGTAGATCGCCGGCAGGTAGCGGCTGAGCGGTATCATGATGGAAAGGATAGGAATGGCGATCAGAAGGATCTTCGTGGCGTGGAGATAGCCGAAGGCCGTTGCCCAGAGCGGAATGACGGTGCTCGCACGCAGAAGGACGGGTAGCTCGCCGGCCTTGTAGTACGTCTTGGCGTCCGCGTGGACTTCGTACTCGGGGTCGTCCGCGTTCGGAAACTGCCCGGCCCGATAAAACAGGATCGGCTCGCCCGACTTATCGAAGCCCGGCTTGGCATTGACCCAAGACGCGTGCGTCAGAAGGACGGCAAGCGCAGGATGCAGCTCCCTGCGCACGACCAGAGCCGGCGCTGTGGCCAGCAGCGCTATATCGGCCGACGGAATATCGGGATCGAACTCGACCGCCCCCCGGGGCATGGCGACCTTCGACAGGAAGGGGAAGCGGGTGACGTAGGCCTCCATCTCTGCGGAGAAATCCATGAGATAGATGCCTGGCGTGCGCAACAAATCCTGGACCTTCTTGTCGTCGGGCGGCAGAGAGAGAAAGGCGACGTCGGCACCGTCGCCGATCAAAGGCTTGGCGTCGGCGGGGAAATCCTGCTCGATGAACGTGGAGTTCTCAGCGGTCACGCCATTGGCCTTGAGCAGCAGCGTGACCACCCGGCGGGTGCCGCTGGTGGCGGTGCCAACGATGATGCGCCGGCCCTTGAACTCTCCCAGACTCTTGAGCAGCTTCGGACCTCGATAGAAGACCCACAGCGGCTCGTAGAACAGGCGGCCGACCGATTGCAGCCGCTCGAAGTGCCAGTCGTGCACGATCTGGTCGACACCTTGAGCGAGCCGGCCTTGCAGGCTGCCCACAACACCCCCTTTGACGAAGCCGGCGTCAACCCCGCCATCGGGAGCCAGCAGCGCCCCCAGCGTGTTGGCTCCCTCCAGGTCTGGCCTCAACGCGAGTGTCACGCCGAAGCGCGCGAGCTCGCGCTTCCAGGTCTCGGCCAGGTTGTGGTAGGCGCCCCCAGCGCCGCCGGTGGCGATCACAATTCTGCTCGGGGGCCCGGGATTCAGGATAGTCGTGGCGAGCCATGCCGCGGCGATCACGCCGACAATGCACCCGACAACCGACAGCAAAAACCGCCGCACGTGCCCCCCCGTCATCGTTCGGCCTCTCCGCACGCTGATAGTGCCGCCGTGCTTGGCGGCGCGACGTGCGAGACGCCGGCGTTTCAATGCGGGCTCAAGCAACCAAACGCACGTGGCCGAGTTAGGGCGGGGTCGATTTGGTCGCCACTGTCAGCGTTGCGCGCTTTCGTCGACGATTGCCCAAGATCATGTGGCGGGTCCGGGACACCGACCCTGTACTCGCTCCACACTTGATGCCTGCGCCCAGAACGCTGCCAAAGGCTGTCGATCCGCCGGCTCTCGGGAAGCCGATTGAAGCCGATTGTTAACGGTGCGCCTTGACTTATCCGGCCTCGGGCCGCAAATGTCGGCACGGCGACAAGCTCGCGTGTATAGCACCTCGCCCTCCCGCTAGAAGCGAATGGATCGAGCCGTCAACGTGCGCACCTACCTGGATTTCGAGAAGCCCGTGGCGGAGCTCGAGAGCAAGATCGCCGACCTCAAGGCCATCGACGGCGACGACGATGCAGTGTCGATCACCGAGGAGGTGACGCGCCTGCAACAGAAGGCGCACCAGGCGCTGATGGATACCTACGCCAAGCTCACCCCTTGGCAGAAGACGCAAGTGGCCCGCCACCCCGACCGGCCGCACTGCCTCGATTACGTGGCGGCCTTGATCGAGGATTTCGTGCCGCTCGCCGGCGACCGCTACTTCGCAGAGGACGCCGCCATCATGGGCGGCCTGGGGCGCTTCCGCGGCCGTTCCATAGTCGTGATCGGCCACGAGAAGGGCTCCGATACGGAAAGCCGCATCAAGCACAACTTCGGCATGGCCCGCCCGGAGGGCTACCGCAAGGCGGTGCGCCTCATGGACCTGGCGGAGAGGTTCGACCTGCCGGTCCTCACCCTTGTGGACACCGCGGGCGCCTATCCGGGCATCGGCGCCGAGGAGCGCGGCCAGGCCGAGGCCATCGCCCGCTCCACCGACCGCTGCCTGTCGCTCGGCGTGCCCATGGTGGCCGTGGTGATCGGCGAGGGCGGCTCCGGCGGCGCCGTCGCCATCGCCACCGCCAACCGCGTGCTGATGCTGGAGCACTCCATCTACACGGTGGCCTCGCCCGAGGCGGCGGCCTCCATCCTGTGGCACGACCCGGCGCGGGCCATCGACGCGGCCACCAATATGAAGATCACCGCCCAGGACCTGAAGACCCTGGGGGTCATCGACGTGGTCATCTCCGAGCCCGTGGGAGGCGCCCACCGCGACCCGGCGCTCGTCTTCCGCCGCACCGGCGACGCCGTCGCCAAGGCCTTCGCCGAGCTCTCCTCCCTCAGCCCCGACGCGCTGCGCCGCCAGCGCGCCGACAAGTACCTGGCGATCGGACGGAACCTGTAGGTTTGGGTTAGCCGTGAAGCGGCGTAACCAACATGGCGGATGAGCAGAAACGTTAGCGTATCGCCCAGGGGTCCGACCCCGTTCTACAGGCCTCACTCCTCCATGCCTCCGCGGCTGCGCAGCGTCTCGGCGTCGTAGTTCTCGCCGACCGACATGGCGCAGATGCGGGAGAGGTGGGTGTATGGTAGCCCGGTCTCCCTCGCCCAGGCGTTGAGCTGGTCCTGGATCTTGCGCAGGTCCTTCTTCGAGGAGGGCTGCTCGGAGATGTCGAGGCCGGCGTCGCGCAGGCAGGCCACCACGTCGGTGGAGGTAACGAAGCCGTCCCAGCCGAGGAAGCGCAGGAGATATTGGCCCGTGCGCCCGCCGAGCCGCGCGCCGCGCCTGGCGAGGAGATCGGTGAGGCCGACCTGATCGTCCGCCGGCCACTGCGCCAGGAACCTGCCGAAGCTGCCATGCTCCTCGGCGATGTCGGCGACGAAGCGGGCGTTCGCGCGCACCGCCGCGAGCTTTTGCGGGTTGCGCACGATGCGCTTGTCGCCCGCCAGGCCCTCCCAGAACTCGTCGGGCTGGGCCAGCAGCCGCTTGGGCGCGAACTTGAGGAATGCGGCCTCGAAGCCCGGCCACTTGGCCTCGATCACGCTCCACACGAAGCCCGCCGAAAAGATGCGCTTGGTCATCTCGGCCAGGGCCCGGTCGTCGGCGAGCTTGATCAGCGCCTTCCGGCTCGCGACCCTGGGCAGCAGTGCGGCCAGCGCCGCCTCGCCGCCCTTGCGCTTGGCGGCCCGTGCGCGGATGGTCTTGAAGGAGGTCATCGGGGTCGCTCGCCTCAGTGGAGCCGGGAGAGCCCGCCGCTTCGTCGGCTGCCAGGGCGGCACCGACGGGCGGCGGACAGTCGCGATGCATTGTGCGCATGGGCCCTCGGAGATCAACTGCCTCCTCGCCGTTGGGAGGCTGAAGCCGCCGTGAGGTCGAGCGATTGGGCTATGCTTCCACGACTCACGACCTCACGAAGGAAAGGCAGACCATGCAGCACCTCATCGATCTCGCCCACAAGATTGCCGACCGGTTGAAGGCGCGCGGCGAGACGGTGGCCGTTGCCGAGTCGTCCGCAGGAGGGCTGATCGCGGCGGCGCTGCTGGCCGTGCCGGGCGCGTCGGCGTACTTCCTGGGAGGCGCGGTGGTGTATACGCGGCAGGCCCGGCGCGGACTGCTGGCGATTCCCGACCAGGCCATGGCGGGCATCCGCTCGGCCAGCGAGCCCTATGCCGCGCTGCTGGCCTGCACCGTGCGCGAGCGCCACGGGGCGACCTGGGGACTGGCCGAGACCGGTGCGGCCGGGCCGACGGGCAACCGCTACGGCGACCCGGCGGGACACGCCTGCATCGCGCTCTCAGGGCCGTCGGAGCGCGTGCTGACGCTTCGCACCGGCAGCCCGGACCGCTTAGCCAACATGCAGGCGTTCGCGGCCAAGGCGCTGCAGACGCTGCTGGAGGCGATAGCGACCTGACGAGATACCATTCAGGGCTGCAGGGCTTTCAGGGCGGCGGCGTCCACCTTCTCGATCCCGGCGGGAAACCGGTCCGCGACCAGATTGAGCCGGATGTTGTGCTCCAGAAGCGCCTTGAGGCCGGCGAGGACGAACGCGAAACCCTCCGTGGCATCGAGCGCCTGCCGCACGGCCGTATCTGGACCGCCGGCAAACCCGCTGTTGACGATGCTGACGAAGGTGGTGCCGTCCTTCAGCGCGGTGAACGTCCACTCGATGGCGGTGGCTTCGGCACCGGTGCCCCAGTCCACGACGATCCGCCGGCCCGGCTCGACGGCCTTGACGGCCACGGGCATCGAGAAGCCGTACATGTCCCAGTGCCACTCCACCCGGGCGCCCGACTCCAGACGACCGCTGCCGCGGGTGAACCAGAATTGGCTCGTGATGGCCGGATCGGCGAAGGCCTCGAACACCTCGTCAACGGGCCTGCGGATGAGCATCTCGGCCTTGGCAACCGGGGCGCCGCCGGGAGTGAAGTTTGTCATTGCCGGTCTCTCCTTTGCCCGCTGACGTCAGGTTCGAGCGACGGTGCCAGGCCCGGAGGGCCTGATGCCAAGCCGTCTCTCGTACTCCGCCTCCAGCCGCATGTAGGTGGACCAGAAGCCCTGCGGCTCGCGGTCGTTGAGCCGGTCGGCGAGATTCGCGAGGTGGGCGTGCCAGCCGGCGGCGACGCTGGCGATGGTTCCGCGCTCGCCCAGACGGCGATGCGTGACGACCAGCAGCACGTCCTTGCCCCGCGGCGCGAGCTCGAAGGTGACCTCGCCCCAGTCCTCGCCCCAGGTGTAGCTCAGGAGGCGCGGCGGGTCGCAGGCGGTGATGCGGCACTTGAGCGTGTGCCCGCCCTCCATGCTCCGGAATTTCTCCGGCGGGGCCTTCTCGGCGGAAAGATCGGCGTGGCGGAACTTGAGCTCCGCGCGCCCTCCGACGCGCAGATCCATCGGCCCGCCGGCCAGCCACTTGGCGCGTTTCCCGGGCTCGGTCAGGTAGGCCCAGAGGCGCTCGATCGGCCCCGGCAGGAGACGCTCGATCCGCACGGTGGCCGGCTCGGTGATAACGCCGTATTCGCCGCTCATGGCTTGCTCCTCTGCTTCCTCTTCGTCTCGGTCCGCCCGCTTCGGCCTGGAGCCCGCTTCCGCGGGGCGCGCTTGGTCTCCGCTGCGTCCGCCGCCGCATCCTCGGCGCGCAGCAGACCCTCCAGCACGTCGAGGCGACGGGTCCACAGCGCGCGCTGCGCCTCGATCCAGGCGGCGGCCTCGTCCAGGGGGCGCGGATTGAGGGAGAGAAAGTGCTCGCGCCCCGCGCGCCGCCGCCGCACCAGGTCGGCCCGCTCCAGCATGCGGATGTGCTTCGACACGCCGTTGAGCGACATCGGCAGCGGGTCTGCGATCTCGGTGACGCGCGCCTCGCCCTCCGCCAGCCGCGCCAGGATGGCGCGCCGGGTCGGGTCGGCAAGCGCCGCCAACGTATGGTCGAGGCTAGTCCCGATCGCTGCCATGTCGCCATCGTTCAACTCGTCGGTTGAATATTAGCCGACTTCGAAGCGCGCAGTCAACAATTATTCAACCTCAAAGTTGAACATAGGTCCGAAATGGATCGCACGAGATGGCGAGCTTTCATGCGGGTCACACTCCGCCCCATACGGCAGCGGTTTACTGCGACGATGCGGGGTCAGACCCCTCGCACATACGGCAGCGGTCTTACCGCGACGGTGGAGGCGAGGGGTCTGACCCCGCTTCCCCAGTTTCGAGGAACCGCACCGGCTCGCCCGCGGCGGGGCCCAGGATCTCGCCCTCCCACATCGCGCGCCGGCCGCGCACGAAGGTGCCGACCGGCCAGCCCTGCACGCTGACGCCGTCGTACGGTGTCCAGCCGCAGCGCGACTGGATCCAGGCGTTGGCGATGGTCTCGCGGCGCTTCAGGTCGACGACGGTGAGGTCGGCGTCGTAGCCCACGGCGATGCGGCCCTTGCCGCGGATGCCGAACAGGCGCTGCGGGCCGTGGCTCGTCAAATCGACAAAGCGCTCCAGGCTGAGCCGGCCGGCGTTGACGTGATCGAGCATGATGGGGACCAGCGTCTGCACGCCAGTCATGCCCGAGTGGCTCGCAGGATAGGCCTGGTTCTTCTCCTCTCGCGTATGCGGGGCGTGGTCGGAGCCAAGCACGTCCACCACGCCGGAGACGAGCCCGATCCACAGCGCCATGCGGTGGTGCGCACCACGCACCGGCGGGTTCATCTGGGCGTAGGTGCCGAGCTGCTGGTAGCACTCGGGCGCTGCCAGCGTCAGGTGGTGCGGGGTCACCTCCACGCTCGCCCAGTCCTTGTGCTGGGCCAGGAACGCCATCTCCTGGGCCGTCGAGACGTGGAGCACATGCACGCGCTTGCCATGCCGCTTGGCCAGGCGCACCAGCCGCTCGGTGGCGATCAGGGCCGCCTGCGTGTCGCGCCAGACGGGGTGGGAGGTGGGATCGCCGCGCCGCCGGAGGCCCGCTCTCTCGTTGAGCCGGGCCTCGTCCTCGGCGTGGAAGGCGGCACGGCGGGAGATGCGGGCGACAATGCGGTCGAGCGAGGGCTCGTCGTCCACCAGCAGGTCGCCGGTGGAGGAGCCCATGAACACCTTGATGCCGGCCGAGGCTTCGAGCCGCTCCAGGGCCGGGATGTCGGCGATGTTCTCGCGCGTGCCGCCCACGTAGAAGGCAAAGTCGCAGAGCATGCGGTGCCGCGCGCGGCGCACCTTGTCGGCCAGGGCCTCGGCCGATGTCGTGAGCGGCTTCGTATTGGGCATCTCGAACACCGCCGTGACGCCGCCCATGACGGCCGCGCGGCTGCCCGTCTCCAGGTCCTCCTTGTGCTCCAGCCCCGGCTCGCGGAAGTGGACCTGCGTGTCGATCACCCCCGGCAGGATGTGCAGACCCTTGGCGTCGACGGTCTCGGCTGCCGCGGCGCCGGAGAGATCGCCCAGCGCCGCGATCCGCCCGCCGCGGATGCCGATGTCCCGCTCCGCCCGGCCGTCGTGGTTGACGACGGTGCCGCCTTTGAGAACGACGTCGAATTGCTGGGTCATGTCGGCTCTCCGAACGAAGCCATTTGCACGCCGCAGCCAGGATCGCAAGGTTCCGGGGGCAGACTCGGGGCAGCTTCGGCCGGTCCGACCCCATGCCACGACCTTGCAAAAACGCCTCGAAAACGCAGGTCGCGCCCCTCGACATCTTGAGTGGGACGCGGCATACGTGCGCCCTTTCACGGCGAGGGGTACGCACAAATGGCGAGTGCCAGCAACAAGATGACGGCAGCGGCTAAGATAGCGGCGCGGGCTTCCAACGGCGCTGCGGTGAGGCCCAAGGGTCAGGCATCCGAGAACCCGCTGCTGGCGTCCTGGACCACGCCGTTCGAGATGCCGCCGTTCGACCGAGTGCGGCCGGAGCATTTCCTGCCCGCGTTCAACCGCGCGTTCGCCGAGGAGATCGGGGAGATCGAGGCGATAGCCGGGAGCCGCGCCAAGCCCACGTTCGAGAACACCATAGAGGCGTTGGAGCGTGCCGGGCGCTTGCTCCAGCGTGTGTCGAGTGTCTTCTACAATCTCGCCCACACCGACACCAACGAGGCGATCCAGGCCATCGAGCGCAAGATCGCGCCGCGCTTCGCCAAGCACGCCATGCGCGTCTACCAGGACGCCAGGCTCTTCAAGCGCGTCGACGCCCTGATGAAGGAGAGGGACGAGCTGCGGATCGGCGAGGAGCAGGCGCGGGTGCTCGAACGCCAGCACCGTAGGTTCGTGCGCGCCGGCGCGGGCCTTGCGCCCAAGGCGCGGGAGCGCATGGCGGCCATCGCCGAGCGGCTGGCCACGCTCACCACCAGGTTCAATCAGAATGTGCTGGCGGACGAGCAGGCGTATCTGCTGGTGCTGGAGAGCGAGGACGAGCTGGCGGGACTGCCCGAGGCGCTGCGCGCCGCGGCAGCGCAGACAGCCGCCGAGCGCGGGCACAACGGCAAGCACGCTATCAGCCTGGCGCGCTCGTCGATCGAGCCGTTCCTGCAGTTCGCGGCCCGCCGCGACCTGCGCGAGCAGGCCTACAAAGCCTGGCGCCGGCGCGGCGCCAACGGCGGCAAGACCGACAACCGCAAGATCGTCGCCGAGATCCTGGCGCTCAGGGCCGAACGTGCGCACCTGCTCGGGTTCGCCACCTCGGCGGACGCCGCCCTGGAGTTCACCATGGCCAGGACGCCTCGGAACGTGCGCAAGCTGCTCATGGACGTCTGGAAGCCCGCCAAGGCCCGCGCGGCCGAGGAGCGCGCCGACCTCGACAAGGCGGTGCTGAAAGGAGGCGGCAATTTCCAGGTGGCCGGCTGGGACTGGCGCTACTACGCCGAGAAGGTGCGCAAAGCCAAGTTCGACGTGGACGAGGCAGAGGTGAAGCCATATCTGCAACTCGACAGCGTCATCGCCGCAGCCTTCGACTGCGCCAATAGGTTG
Source organism: Hyphomicrobiaceae bacterium (assembly GCA_044868325.1). GTDB lineage: Bacteria > Pseudomonadota > Alphaproteobacteria > Rhizobiales > Hyphomicrobiaceae > AWTP1-13. The sequence goes on along the minus strand of JBIOWI010000383.1, from coordinate 29,191 downwards.
TTCGGCGTGAGCTTCACGGAGCGCACCGATCTGCCCGTCTACCATCCCGAGGTGCGCTGCTGGGAGGTGGTAGGCAAGGACGGCCGCCACGTCGGGCTATTCCTGGGCGACTACTTCGCGCGCCCCTCGAAGCGCTCCGGCGCCTGGATGTCGGGCTGGCGCTGGGCGCACAAGCTCGACCCGCAGGAGGTGCGCCCCATCGTCGTCAACGTCATGAACTTCGCCAATGGGGCGCCCGGCCAGCCGGCGCTGCTCAGCATCGACGATGCCCGCACCCTGTTCCACGAGTTCGGCCACGCCCTGCACGGCCTGCTGTCGGACGTGACCTATCCGTCCGTGTCCGGCACCAGCGTGGAGCGGGACTTCGTGGAGCTGCCCTCGCAGCTCTACGAGCACTGGTTCATGCATCCTGAGGTGCTGAAGCGGTTCGCCAAGCACTACCGGACCGGCAAGCCGCTGCCGGAGTCGCTGCTCAAGAAGATCAAGGCGGCGCGCAACTTCAACCAGGGCTTCGCCACGGTGGAGTATCTCGCGTCCGCCATCGTCGATCTCGACCTGCACGCCCTGGAGGAGCCGGACCAGCTCGATGTGGACGCCTTCGAGACCGAGACGCTGGAGCGGCTCGGCGCACCGGCCGAGATCGGCATGCGCCACCGCATCCCGCATTTCCAGCACATCATCGGCGGCTATGCGTCGGGCTACTACAGCTACATGTGGTCGGAGGTGATGGACGCCGACGCCTTCAGCGCCTTCGAGGAGGCGGGCGACATCTTCGACGCCAGGCTCGCGCAGAAGCTGCACGACCACATCTACGCCGCCGGCGGCACCCGCGATCCAGCCAAGCTCTACAAGGCCTTCCGCGGCCGCCAGCCCAAGGTACGGGCGCTGCTGGAGAAGCGAGGATTGGCGGCGTAGGGCGGGTTAGGCCGAAGGCCGTAACCCGCCATTTTCAACCCGCCATCTCAAGCGTGGATCGGCGGATTACGGGCTGACGCCCTAATCCGCCCTACGGCTTTCAATGAGTCACCGGATCGCTCGGCCGCTCGCCCGACCACATCTTCTCGAGGTTGTAGAACTCGCGCACCTCGGGCCGGAACACGTGGACGATGATGTCGCCGATGTCGATCACCACCCAGTCGCAGTGCGACTGCCCCTCGATGCGGGCCTTGCCGAGGCCCTCGTCCTTGAGCTTGCGCTGGATCTGCTCCGCCACCGCGCCCACGTGCCGGTCGGACCGGCCCGAGGCGATAACCATGAAATCGCCCAGTGACGACTTCTCCTTGATGTCGATCGTCACCACGTTCTCGGCCTTGGCATCGTCGAGCCAGGCCAGGACTTGGGCAAGCAGAGCTTCCGAGCCGTGAGTGGACACAAGCTCGGCCGGAGGCGTGCTCTTGCGAGCACCCTCAAGTGCGCGTGGCATCTTGTGCTGGGTATCCTTCTCTCATCCAGATAAGACGGCAATCCTTGGCTCTTCCCGGACGCCTCAGTCTACAGTCTACACTGTGACGACCTTGCAAAGGCCCAAGGACGCCTGAGCGAACCCCGCAATCGGGAGATTCGCCAATCAAAGATAGCCCCTGCACCTTGACGTTTTCAAGATGTGGCGATCGCAGCATCGGCCGAAACAGCCGCTCCCGCCTCCGCGACCTCACCCTTCGGCTTTCGCCACGGCAGCGACTCGGGCGCTGGCGCCTTCTTCACCGGCTGCGGCTGAGGCTTGGCCTTGTTGCGGATGGCGGTGGAGGAGACGTGCGACATCGGGCCCGTCAGGAATGTCCAGGCCGGCGGCGGCGTGTGCGCCAGGAGCGCCGCGTCGGTCTCCGGCTTGCGGCTCTTCGCGAAGGCGCGGGCGGCCTTGGAGGCCAATGCCTTCATGCGCCAGCCGGGGCGGTCCACCACCACGATGGGCACCATGGTAAAGATCTCGCGCCAGCGCTCCCAGCGGTGGAACTGCGCCAGGTTGTCGGCGCCCATGATCCAGACGAAGTGCGTGAGCGGGCTCTTCGCCTTCAGGAACGCCAGTGTGGACACTGCATAGGGCGAGGGCAGGTCCGCCTCGAAGTCGGTCACCACGATATGCGGGTTGGTGGCCACGGCGCGGGCAAGCCGCATGCGCTCCGCCAGCGACGCCGGGGGCGTGCGCTTCTTCAGCGGGTTGCCGGGCGACACGATCCACCACACCTTGTCGAGCCCGAGCCGCTTCAGCGCCACCTCGCTGATCAGCCTGTGCGCCACATGCGGCGGATTGAACGAGCCGCCGAGCAGGCCGATGGCCTGGCCCGGCCCCGCATGGGGAGGACGCGCCTTGAAACGGGCGGGATGAAGCGGAGTGGATGGTGGCGGCATCGACAATCCTTGGCCCGACGCGGGCGGCAAGAGTACCTTGAGCGCCGCCCCCGGACGAGAATACAGAAGGAGGCGCGCTCGTGTTCTTTCCAGGCTTCACCGTCGAGGAGGTCACGGTCAAGGAGGGACCGGTCCGGCTGCGACGCGGCGGCTCAGGTCCGCCCCTGCTGTTGCTGCACGGCAACCCTCAGACCCACGCCATGTGGAACAGGGTGGCGCCCGAGCTGGCGAAGCGATTCACGGTGGTTTGCCCGGACCTGCGCGGCTACGGCGGCTCGCTCAAGCCTCCCGCCACCCTCGATCATGCATCCTACGCCAAGCGGGCCATGGCGCGCGACATGGTGGAGCTGATGGAGGCCCTCGGGCATGCGCGGTTCCTGATCGGCAGCCACGACCGCGGCGCCCGCGTGGCGCACCGGCTGGCGCTCGACTATCCGGACCGCGTTGAGAAGCTGGCGGTGCTCGACATCGTGCCGACGATCGAGCACTTCGAGCGCACCGACATGAGCTTTGCCATGGGATATTATCATTGGTTTTGGCTGGCTCAGCCGCATCCCTACCCCGAGGTGCTCATCAATGCGGCGCCTGATGTCTGGTTCGCGACCCATACCACGCGCGGCACCAAGCCTGAGGACGTGTTCCACCCCGAGGCACTCGCCGATTACCTCGCTGCCGCGCGCAACGCCGATACGATCCGCGGCATCTGCGAAGACTACCGCGCCGCCGCCAGCATCGACCTGGAGCACGACCGCGCCTCGCGCATGGCCGGCGAGAAGATCCGGTGCCCGCTCCTCGTCCTATGGGGCGCCAGGGGCAAGATCGCCCGCTGGTACGACGCGATGGCCATCTGGCGGCAGTACTGCGCGGTCGAGGTGACCGGCGGCCCCGTGAGCAGCGGACACTACCTGGCCGAGGAAGCGCCGGAGGAGGTGCTGGAGAAATTCGGGGCGTTCTTCTAGTCCTGCGTCACGACAGGCGTTCTTGCTTGATATATAAGAAATGATATAATCATGCCAGTCAAGCCGGTAACGTTTCAGGGAGACGCGCTGGAGCGTCTACGCGACTTCCCCGATGAAGCACGCCGGGAGGCTGGCCACGAGCTTTACCAGGTCCAGAAGGGTCTTGATCCCAGTGATTGGAAGCCGATGCCAACAATCGGTGCAGGCGTTCGCGAGATCAGGATCCGCGACGCGAGTGGAGCGTACCGCGTGATTTACATCGCCACGTATGCCGACGCTATTCACGTGCTCCACGCATTCGAGAAAAAGACGCAGAAGACCGCCCGTCGCGACCTGGAGCTTGCAATGACGCGACTGCGGCAGATCAAACGAGGATCGGCATGACGAGCACCAGGACCTTCGCCAACGTATGGGATGCCATCGAGGATAGTCCCGAGGAGGCGGCAACGATGACGATGCGCTCGAACGTCATGATTGCGGTCAAGGACGAGGTGGGCAGGTGGAATACGACGCAAGCGAATGCGGCGCGCCGACTAGGCATCACCCAGCCGCGACTCAACGACCTGCTGAATGGCAAGATCAACAAGTTCTCTCTCGACGCGCTGCTGACCTTGGCGACCCGTGCCGGGCTCAAGGTCAAGCTCGACGTTCGCTCGGCAGCCTGAAGGAGCTCATGTCCAGGACCTCGAGCCAGGCATTCGACATCGTCGTGGTCGGCGGCGGCCATGCCGGCTGCGAGGCGGCGGCTGCGGCGGCGCGCATGGGGGCACGGACGGCGCTTGTCACGCATCGCTTCGATACGGTCGGCGAGATGTCGTGCAACCCGGCCATCGGGGGCCTGGGCAAGGGGCACCTGGTGCGCGAGATCGATGCCCTCGACGGCCTGATGGGGCGGGTGGCCGACGCCGCCGGCATCCAGTTCCGCCTGCTCAACCGCTCGCGCGGCCCTGCGGTGCAAGGGCCGCGCGCCCAGGCCGACCGCAAGCTCTACAAGGCCGCCATGCAGGCGGCGATCAGGGCGACGCCCTGCCTCACCGTGGTCGAAGCGTCGGTCGAGGATCTCATCGTCCAGAATGGCGCCGCTGCCGGCGTCCTCGCCGCGGACGGCCGCACGATCTCGGCGGGCGCCGTGGTGCTCACCACCGGCACCTTCCTGCGCGGCCTCATCCACCGCGGCGAGGAGAGGACCCCCGGCGGCCGGCACGGCGAGGCGCCCGCCAACGGCCTCTCGCAGCGCCTTCTCGCGCTGCGCCTCCGATTGGGCCGGCTCAAGACCGGGACGCCGGCGCGCCTCGACAAGCACTCCATCGACTGGGCCGCGCTGGAGATGCAGCCGGGCGATGCCGACCCGGTGCCGTTCTCGTTCCTCACCGCCCGCATCGCCAACCCGCAGATCGAGTGCGGCATCACCGCCACCACCGAGGCCACCCACGCGCTGATCAGCGCCAACCTGCACCGGGCGCCCATGTACTCCGGCCAGATCGAGAGCGTCGGCCCGCGCTACTGCCCCTCCATCGAGGACAAGGTGGTGCGCTTCGCCGACCGTACGGGCCACCAGATCTTCCTGGAGCCCGAGGGCCTCGACGACGACACCGTCTATCCCAACGGTATCTCCACCTCGCTGCCTTCGGAGGTGCAGGAGGCTTTCCTGCGCACCATCCCCGGCCTGGAGAAGGTGGCCATCGTGCGCTTCGGCTACGCCATCGAGTACGACTATGTGGACCCGCGCGAGCTGCTGCCCACGCTCGAAGCGAAGCGCCTGCCCCGCCTGTTCCTGGCCGGGCAGATCAACGGCACCACCGGCTACGAGGAGGCCGGCGCGCAGGGCATCGCGGCCGGCATCAATGCCGCGCTCAAGGCCGCCGGCGACGCCCGCGACTTCGTGGTCTCGCGCGCCGACGGCTACCTCGGCGTGATGATCGACGACCTCGTCACGCGCGGCGTGTCCGAGCCCTACCGCATGTTCACCTCGCGCGCCGAGTACCGGCTGCGCCTGCGCGCCGACAACGCCGACCAGCGCCTCACACCGCGTGGGCAGAGCCTCGGCTGCGTCGCGCCCGAGCGGGCACAGGCGTTCGCCGCCCGCTGCCGGGCTCTGGACGAGGGGCGCCGGCTGCTCGCTGGTCTCTCCCTCACGCCCAACGAGGCTGCCCGCCACGGCCTGGCGCTCAACATGGACGGCCGCCGCCGCACCGGCCTGGAGCTGCTGTCGCGCTCCGACGTGAGCTTCGCGCAGCTGCGCGCCATCTGGCCCAAGCTGGGCAACATCCAGCCGAGGATCGCCGCTCAGATCGAGGTGGACGCCCGCTACGCCACCTATGTCGAGCGCCAGCAGGCCGACATCGAGTCCTTCCGCAAGGACGAGAGCGTGCGCATCCCCGCTGACCTGGACTATGGGGCCATCGCCGGGCTCTCCGCCGAGGTGCGCCAGAGGCTGGAGACCCTCCGCCCCGCCACCCTGGCCCAGGCCGCGCGCATGGAGGGCATCACCCCCGCCGCCACCATGTTGCTGCTGGCACATCTGCGGCGCAACGGGAGCAGCTCGTCGAGCCGAGCACGGGCGGCTGCGCGAGGGGGCTAAGCTGAAGCAGATCGGTGGCCCACGGCTGGGAAGGCCGCCAGCGCACGTAAAAGGGCCGCGGATAACCGCGGCCCTGCGGATGCCACCCTGCTCGGGCTTCAGTAGCGGTGCCCGAACTTGTAGCTCAGGACCAATCGCCCGGTGTGCGATGAAAAATCGGCATCACCCGCCGCAACGCCACCTATCACTACGTCCGCTTGAAGCTCCGAGTACCGGTATTCAAGCTTGAGCGTCCAGTTCTCGCGCAGCATATGCTCGAGGCCGGCGCCGACGAAATACCCATCGGCTGTGCCGTCAAGATTCCCTTCCAACTCCGCTTGGGTATAGCCACCCGTCGCATACAGGAGGGTTTTTGGAGTTATCAGGCCCCCAAGGCGCGCGCCGACAGACCAGGAATAGGTTTGGTCGACGTCGGCGCCGCCCACTCTTGCCGAGATATCGGAGAAGTCGAAGTCGGCGAACACGCCGGCAACCAAACCGGGCCCGAACTGACGATCGTAACCGATGACGACGGTGCCAAGGATGCCGTCTCCGTCTCCGTCTCCGATTGCATCAGTCTCAATCTCCAGCACACCGCCGCCGATGCCGGCGCCAATGTAGAAACCGGTCCAGTTCCAAGTGCCAACCACGGGGCCATCGGGGCCCCGAACCGCACCCCTGGAAGGCAACCCATCAGCAGCGGCTTGGCCCGCGCTGAGCATAAGGGCGGCCGCAACGCCCAAGATCAGTCGCTTCATGTCGATCATCCCCCTGTAGGGCTCGTCCCTCGGATACGTAGGAACGCCTCTGTCTTCTCCCCACGATCATGGTGGCACGATGTCAGACTCGGGGCAGCGCTATCACATGTGCGATAGTCTGCATGCAATACGGTGCACTTGTGACGCTGCAGCAACGACAGCGTCTGCAAGTCCCACCTTGACAGACAGAAATCTGCCGGACGGCTGAAATTCGTCCTACTGGCGGCGGAGCGTGAAAACCATGTTGCCCAAGTCATTCGATCTCATCTCGCCCGCCAACGCAGGACATGGCGTGGGACCCCATGCAGGACTAGACTAGCCTGCTTGAGCTCGAAGAGTTGGCGCAGATGTGTCAAGTTTCACGGTGTCGAGAATTCGGCAGTCGGCAGTTGGCAGTCGCAAAATTCGATCCCTACGGCTGCCGAAGCCCGACTGCCGATTGCCAGGCATGACTCGCCGGTCGGAGGCAGAGCCTCGTTAGGCCTCGATCGAGAGCAACCGGTAGCCGGCGCTCGGACGCTCACACCATCCGCTGCTTCCGCAACAATTCAAGCAGCGCCTCCGGCTCCGTCACCGGCAGCGAGCACTGCGGCCCCAGGCAGGCGTAGGCCGTAGGCTTCCCGTCGATGGCCGATTTGCCGGTGAGGGCCGGATTGGCCAGCGTCTGCCCCGGCTCCACCGTTTGCTCCACCGCGCCCGGCAGCGACAGGTCGAGCACCGCCCGCGCCAGTGGCGACGATCCGGGCGCCTCCCCCTCGCCGCGTGGCTCGATCACCACCACCTGCTGCGGGGCGATGAGGTCGAGCACCCCGGCCATCAGCCCGCAGTGGCCGAACGCGTTGCGCGCCATGTCCGCCGCGAACGCCTTGGGGATCGCCTCGGCCCACTCGAGGTAGCGCGGCTTGCCTGTCAGCAGGTGCAGGGCCATCAGGTTGGAGATCATGAAGCCGTTGGCATTGGGCGTCGCGTCGTCATGCGCCCCCCGCATGCGGACAATCACATCGGCGGCGTCGTCGGCTGTGAAGGCATACCCGCCATGCTCCGCCACCCAGTAGCGCTCGTCCACCACCGCCACCCACCGCTCGGCGACTCCGAGATAATCCGCATCGCCGGTGGCCAGATAGAGCCGCAGCGCAGCCCGGATCATGTTGGCGTAGTCGCTGGCCGTAGCCGGTGCGTTGGCGCGGCCGTTGCGATACGAATGAATCAGCCTCCCACCGTTCTCCATGCGGGTCAGGACGAACTGGAAGGCGGCCTTGGCAAGCGCCAGCCACTCCGGCCGGTCGAGCACGCGCGCCGCCTGGGCCAACGCGGCGATCATCAGCCCGTTCCAGTCGGCGAGCACCTTGTCGTCCCAGCCGGGGCGGACTCGGGCCCCGCGCCGCGCCAGCAGCTTGGCCCGCATCTCGGCCAGCGCCTCTTCTTCCTCGGGCGTCCGCAGCTCCAGGCTGCCGAGCCGGTTGAGGATGGTGTGCCCCTCCCAATTGCCCTCGGCGGTCACGTCGTAGGCCTTGCAGAACGGCCCGGCATGCTCCCGCCCCAGCACCTCCTCGATCTCGGCCTTGCTCCAGACGTAGAACTTGCCCTCCTCGCCCTCGCTGTCGGCATCGAGCGAGGCCGCGAACCCGCCGCCCTCGGCGATCATCTCCCGCCGAGCCCAAGCGACCGTCTCCTCGATGCGGGCCTTGTAGAGCTCGTTGCCCGTCTCCCGGTAGACCTCCGTCATCAGGTCGATGAGCAGGGCGTTGTCGTAGAGCATCTTCTCGAAGTGCGGCACCAGCCAGCGCTCGTCCACCGAGTAGCGCGCGAAGCCGCCGCCCAGATGGTCGTAGATGCCGCCCTGGCAGATGTTGGCGAGCGTCACGTCCACCGCCTGCAGCGCCGCCGGATGGCCATAGCGGATTGCAAGCCGCCACAGGAGCCAGAAATAGCTCCATTGCGGGAACTTGGGCGCTCCTGCGAGGCCGCCCATACGAGCGTCGACCGCCCGCACCATCGGGCCGATCAGCGCCGCGATCCCCGCATCGGACAGGTCGGGCGCGGGCCCTCCCCTTTCGCCGTCGCCACGCTCCTTCAGCGCCTTCACCAGCAGGCCGGCGTTGTACTGGACCTTGTCGGGCTCCTCGCGGTAGACGCGCGCCACCTCCGCCAGCACGGTCCGGAACGAGGGCCGGCCGAAGCGCGGCTCGGGCGGGAAGTAGGTGCCGCCCCAGAAGGGGCGCGCCTCGCTGTCGAGGAACATGGTGAGCGGCCAGCCGCCGTGCTCGCCCAGAGAATGCAGCGCCCGCATGTAGATGGCGTCGATGTCGGGCCGCTCCTCCCGGTCCACCTTGATGTTGACGAACAGCTCGTTCATCCGGGCGGCGGTGTCCGCATCCTCGAAGCTCTCGTGGGCCATCACATGGCACCAGTGGCACGCCGCATAGCCCACCGACAGCAGGATCGGCTTGCCGGTGCGCCTAGCCTCCGCCAGCGCCTCCGGCCCCCACGCCCACCAGTGCACGGGGTTGTCCTTGTGCTGGAGCAGGTACGGGCTGGTCTCGCGGCCGAGCCGGTTCTCGGGAACGGGGGGATTGGGATCGGTCATCGAGCCTCCGGGCGCATCCTGCAAAGATAACGCGCGGGCGGACCGAAGGTCACCTTCGTTCACCATGGGCATGGTGGCGGCGATTGCGGCCGATGTGGCGCGCGCCTAACTCCGCGCCCCTGGGTTCTTCGGCTGACACCAGCCACATCCGCCGATGATCTCGATCTATTCTCGTGCAGCCCGCACTGCGTCACCGACAATGTTGGGCAATGCCTCGATCAGCCCATCAAGCTTGCGCTCGACGCCTTCCAGCCGAGTCTCGATCCGTTCCAGCCGCAGCGTATGCTCGTCCTGGACGGCTTGCATGCGGCCAAGCTTGGCGACCACCCAGCGCAGAGTCTGGGTGGTGTCCCCCTGTGCCCGCTCCAGCGTCGTCGTGCGGCTGTCGAGGTCTTCGAGTGTTAGAGCCATGGCGCGACCATAGCAGAACCTGAAGGCTGCGAAAAGCGCAGATTTCAGGCGACGTCCCTCTAGCTGCGGATTTCGAGCGGGAGTTGTCTTGGCTGTTGTCGATCGCGCGACCACGCTACCGCCTCCGCCGCGGCTCCGCCCACCACGACGGCGTGTCGGGCGGCGGTCCCGAGTATGGGCGATACGCATACGCGGGACCGGGGCGATAGCCATACGACGGTGGGGCATATGGGCCGTAGTAGTACCCCCACGCCGGGGGCGGCGGGCTCGGGCCGAACAGGCTTGGCCCCCTCGGCGGCAGGCCGCTTTCCCGCAACCCCTCCGCGCTCGTGATCGGCGCCGTCAGGCCGACCGCGGCGGCGTTGGGCACCGGCGTGGCCGTATTCAGATAGGAGCGAGTCGGCGGGATCGAGGTGCTCGGCCAAGCCGCGTAGGCATAGCCGTAGACCCGGGCCGGGCTCGTGTATCCATGGGCCCACGCCGCACCCCTGTAGCCATAGGCCCACGTCGGGCTCCTGTAACGGTAGGCCCGTGGCGGGCTCCTGTAGCTGTAGGCCCGCGGTGCAGGCCGGTAGCCATACGGCCCGTCGCCGCACATCCGCCACCCGCAAGCCGAGGCGGCCGGAGCGCCAACCAGCGCGAGTGCGATGACGACGCCGAGCGCGCCATATCGCCCCCGCGCGCCCTCGGGCGCCAACGACAGACTGTGTTTACCGATCGACTTGTGTTCGCTGATCGACATGTCGGAGTGCTCCCCGGTTCCTGCGGCGCGCGCTCCATTGGCTAGCCAGGAAGCGCCTGCGCAGGAATCCGGTGGAACGCTGGATTTGCCGCGGACCCTACCCTGAAATCCGAGCTGGCGGACGGATCCATGGATCACCGGCGACAGGGGCCACGCATGCGCGCCGCCCCGCCTTCTGCCGCCCGGGCGCGTCGACGGCTATCAGGGCTCGCCCGCGCCGCAGACGGCTGGATTGTTCTTCAGCGCCTCCAGGATCTCGTCGGCGGTCATGTCGCGCAGGCGCGTGGCGATGGACCAGCTGTGCCCGAACGGATCTTCCAGGATGCCGTAGCGGTCGCCCCAGAACATGTCGGTCATCGTGCGGCTTCCTTCTCCTGGGGTCCCGTGGCGGGACGGTTGAAAATCAGCTCGACGGTGCGGCGCAGGTGGTCGATGCACTGCGCTGCCGCCTCGGCGCCGCGCTCGGAACCGTCCTGGGCCTTGGCGAGAATGAACGCGCCCTGCAGCACTGCCTGCGTGTAGAGGGCGAGGCTGGCGGCGGTCCAAGGCGGGGTGAGCCCGTGCGCCTCCATGGCCGCGCGGATATCCGCCTCGACCGTGGCGGCATGGCCGGCAACGCAGCGCGCGCAGGCGTCGCGGATCATCGGGTGAGTGTCGTAGGTCTCCTGCACCATGGTGCCGACGAGGCAGGTGAACTCGGGTACGGTGCCCTTGAGGAGGTCCTTGCGGTAATCGATATAGCCGAGCACGCGGTCGAGCGGGTCGGCGTGGGCATGGTACGGGGCGGCGGCGAACAGCCGCTCGGCGGCTTGCGACCAATGCTCGACGGCAGCGACGCCCAGGTCGTCCTTGCTCCTGAAGTGGTGGAAGAATGCCCCCTTCGTCACGCCCGCGGCGGCGCACAAGTCGTCCACGGTGGTAGCCGCATAGCCCTTGGTCCTGATCACCGCCACCGCGGCATCGAGGATCTTGCTCCTGGCTGAAAGTCTGCCGGCCCGCATTGGAAGACTCCGATGAGTGCTATGTTTCAATACCGACCAGTCGGTATTCAAGGAACTTACATACCGGTCGGTTGGTATGTTATCAAGAGAAGCAAGGAAATGGTCGTGGGTCTTTCATGGGAGGCCACCTTTGCCGAGAAGGGCCCAGGCGGGCCCGGTGACTCCTCCGCGGTCGGGCAGGGAAGCGGGCCTGCAGCCCTGGGCGATCGAGAAATGGCGTCCCCTTGAGAGAGCGCGTCGACCTCGGGTTTAGGGGCCGCCACACCGCTGTTGGCGGTCTGCCCGCCGGATGAGTCCCTGGCGAGGTCCATGGCCCTCTCGACGACGGCACCACCTTGTCTGCAGTAGAAAAGTCTGCAGCCGATATCCGATGCAGCGAACGCGACTGCCGATGAGATGCGCGGCTGATGGGAAGCACGGTTGGGCATCCGGCGCCTGGGCGAATGCCGCTCACCCGCCCAGTCCAACGACAAGCGGCGCTTCATCTCGACGGCTCATCTCGCGCCATATGTCGGCACGACCTCGCTTGGCGCACTCAGCAGCAATCGGGCCTTGGCGGCAGGCCCGGATCGGTCAGCCTCACGCTCGCCTGCACAGCGCCCCGCCGCTCCACATCGTTGCTATGGCGACACAAAGGGTGGGCAAGTGGCGGCGCCATGAACTTTGCAGCCTTGGCGGCGCCGATCGTGCTAATATCACGCACGGGCGCCGGAGAGCTGGCGCCGGCTAACCGCTAGCGTCGCCATGGAGGCCCGTCCATCACGGCGGGCCATTGGCATTTTGGGGGTCGGCAATGACCCAGATGAACCGCATCGACCACATCCGCCTCACCTCGCACCCGGCGCCCGGCGTCAAGCCGCGCTTTCCGGTGGCGTGGGGCGCAGGCACGGCACGCGAGCGCGGCCCCATCGTGGGCACCGTGTCGCGGCCGCAAGACCGCAACGCCATCGGCAGCCACGGCGGCTCCTACGCGCTCTACCGCGCGCTGGCGGTCTCGTCCGGCGCGCTCAACCCGCTGCGCCGTCCCGACCTCGCCAACACGCAGCCTGCAGCGACCATCGGCCCGTTCGAGCAGTGGACCGGCGCGCGCATCATCGTCTCGCTCGACCCGTGGGGCCACATGGCGGCCGAGGAGTTCCAGCCCGAGATCGCGGGCGGCACCGACATCCGGCCCAGCATCGCGGTCACCCGCGCTCGGCTCGACATCTCCGAGATCAGGCAGGCCCTGCAGCTGGGGCGCCTCGCCAGCGACGGCGCAATTCTGCACCCGAGCGGTGCGGTCTCCGTGGTCAAGGCGGCCATCGATCCGGTCTGGTACCTGCCGGGCATCGCCGAGCGCTTCGGCACCAGTGAGACGAGCCTGCGGCGCACGCTGTTCGAGCAGACGGCCGGCATGTTCCCCGAGCTGGTCACCCGGCCCGACCTCTCCGTATTCCTGCCGCCCATCGGCGGCACCACGGTGTACCTGTTCGGCGATGTTGCCAAGCTCGCCGACCCCGCTACCCGCATCGCGTGCCGCGTCCACGACGAGTGCAACGGCTCCGACGTGTTCGGCTCCGACATCTGCACCTGCCGGCCCTACCTGGTGCACGGCATCGAGGAGTGCGTGCGCGAGGCGCAGCGGGGCGGGCTCGGCGTCATCGTCTACAACCGCAAGGAGGGACGCGCCCTGGGCGAGGTGACGAAGTTCCTCGTGTACAATGCCCGGAAGCGGGGCGGCGACGCGGCGAGCGCCTATTTCGAGCGCACCGAATGCGTGGCCGGGGTGCAGGACGCCCGCTTCCAGCAGCTGATGCCGGATGTGATCCACTGGCTGGGCTTGAAGCGCATCGACCGCCTCGTCTCCATGAGCGACATGAAGCACGACGCCCTGGTGGGGCAAGGCATCGAGATCGTCGAGCGCGTGCCCATCCCAGACGATCTGGTGCCCGCCGACGCGCGGGTGGAGATCGTGGCCAAGAAGGCCGCGGGCTACTACAGCGCGCCAGAGGCCGAGGCGCAGGACCCGACCGGCACCGTCGGCCGCGAGCTCGACAAGAGCTGAGCCCGGAGGCGGGATCGGATTCCATGCGGCCCCATACGCTGCCAGTGCCGGCAGCAGCCCTTTCGCTCCTGAGCGCCGCAGCGGTGCGCGAGCGCGCACACCGGTTGCTGGAGTTGGGGCTCGATGACAGGCTCGATCACTTCCGTGTCGATCCGGGCAAGCTCGGATATGCGGCCGACCTGACGATCGAGATCACGCGCGCCGCCTATCCGACCCTCGACGTGCCGTTCCATTCGCGCTGGCGCCACTTTATGGCAAACGGCGAGGATCGCTGGGATCGCATCCGGCGCATGCATGAATGGCGCGATGCGGCGGAGAGAGCCAGAGCGGAATTCGACCTCGCCATTGTCAGCGTCCTGCTCGATGCAGGCGCCGGTCCGGACTGGACCTATCGCGACCCCGCGAGCGGCGTCCGCGTTGGCCGATCCGAGGGCCTGGCGCTCGCCAGCCTGGATATGCTCGCCGCCGGCGCGTTCTCGTCCGATCCGCGCCGGCCACTGCGCGTGGATGCAGCCGCGCTCCAGCAGATGAGCCGCGAGACCCTGTACCGCCATTTCCAGGTCGACGCAGGGAACCCGCTGCTGGGCATCGAAGGGCGCGTCGCCTTGTTGCGCCGGCTCGGTGCGACCGTCGCGGCGAGCCCCGACATCTTCGGCCGCAGCGACGCGCCGCGTCCCGGCGGACTCTTCGACGACCTGCAAGCAAGCGCCGACGTTCGATCCCTTGCAGCGCCGGCGGTGCTCTCGGAGGTGCTTCGGCATCTAGGTCCCGTGTGGCCTTCGCGCCTGGAGCTCGACGGCATGCCGCTCGGCGACTGCTGGCGCCATCCGGCGCTCACGACGGGCGATGCGACCTCCGGGCTGATGCCGCTGCACAAGCTCTCGCAATGGCTCACCTACTCGCTGCTCGAGCCGTTGCTGGCAGCGGGGCTCGCCGTGGCCGACGTGGACGGCCTCACCGGACTGGCGGAGTACCGCAACGGCGGGCTCCTCGTCGATACCGGCGTGCTCGCTCTGCGCGACCCGGCCGATGCGCGGCGCGCGCACGAGGTCGGCTCGACGCTGGTGGTAGAGTGGCGCGCGCTCACCGTGGCGCTGCTCGACCGCCTCGCTGCCATTGTGCGACAGAGATTGGGCCTGGACGCAGAGACCCTGCCGCTCGCCAAGGTGCTGCAGGGCGGCACCTGGGCCGCGGGCCGGCATATCGCCCGCACGCTCCGGCACGACGGCAGCCCGCCGCTCGCCGTCGTCAGCGACGGGACCGTTTTCTGAAAAGCCCAGTATCGGGCAAGTATCGGGAGCCCAGCCATGGACGGCGTCACCGTTGTCGAGCATCCCCTGGTCCAGCACAAGCTGACGCTGATCCGCGACAAGGCGCGCTCCACCAAGTCGTTTCGCGAGCTGCTGAAAGAGATCGGCATGCTGCTCTGCTATGAGGTGACGCGCGATCTGCCGCTCGCCGAGGTGGAGATCGAGACGCCGCTCGCCCGCACGACGGCACGCCGCATCGCGGGCAAGAAGCTGGTCTTGGCCCCCGTGCTGCGGGCCGGCATGACGTTCGTCGAGGGCATGCTGGATCTGGTGCCCAGCGCGCGCGTTGCCCACGCCGGGCTCTACCGCGAGCCCGAGACGTTCGTGGCCGTCGAGTATTTCTTCAAGGCGCCGGCCGATCTGGCCGAGCGGCTCGTCATCGTCGTCGCCCCCGTGATCGCCACCGGCAACACCGCGGTGGCGGCGATCGACCGCCTGAAGGAATCCGGCGCCGTGGATATCCGCCTCGTTACCCTGCTCGGCGCGCCGCAAGGCCTCGAGCGCGTGCGCGGCCTGCACCCCGACGTGGCGATCTGGACCGCCGCCATCGACGCCACCCTCGACGAGCGCGGCTACATCCTGCCGGGCCTCGGCGACGCCGGCGACCGGGCGTACGGGACGCGGTGACGGATATCGCGCCCATTAGAGATGCTTGCGTTCTCGGTTTGTTCGTGATACATCATTTCCGGCGGCGGAGCGTGCCAGATGCTCCGTTCCGGCGCTGACTACGAGCGAAACTGCGGATCATCGCCGCAAGGCGATCCGAGGATGGCTCTCATGAGAAAGCTCGACGCTGACAAGGTTGCCGAAACCGTGGCCAACACTCTTGGTCCGGGCTTCGAGAACATCAAGATCCTCGCGGTCAACGTCTCGCCGGGGACAGATCCCGACGGAAACGACCTCCTGCGTATCGAAATCGTCTTCGACGGGACTTTGAAGCGCGCAGATGCACGCCATATGGCCAGTGCTGTCCGTCGCCTGAGGCCGGCGCTCGAGGAGATCGAAATCGATCTCTTTCCGTTGCTGTCTTTCGTCTCCAAGCTCGACTATGAAAGCGGGCACCCGGTGTGAAGCCGTCAGATTTTCTTAAGGCGGCTCGTCTTCTGGCCAACGCCGATACCGGCAGACCGCAGCAGGTCAATCTCCGGCGTGCGTGCAGCTCAACGTACTATGCCCTGTTCCACACGCTTTGCGCTACATGCGCCCGGCTGCTGGTAGGACCACAAAAAACCAGGCGAGCTTGGTGTCACGTCTATCGGTCCGTCGATCACCGAGCCGCAAGAGAGAGCTGCGTGCGCAAGGACTTCATCCAGCGTTTCCCGAACGCCGTGCAGGACTTCGCCTCTGTATTCGTGCAGATGCAGACAGCACGACACGGCGCGGACTATGATCCTGACACGCGGTTCCGCAGGTCCTCCGTGGCGGCGGACATTGAAATGGCGGCGTCTGTGATGTCGGCTTTCCATAGAGTACCCGCCCGACACCGAAGAGCGTTCGCCGTCTATGTCCTCTTGGGGAAGCCGCGACCGTGACCTCCGGCCGGTTTCCGGCAAGAGCCATCCCCTCACGTTCCGCCCCCAAGCACGGACCAGCGGTCGCGTTTTTCGACGAGCTGCAGGCCGCCAGAACCCTCAGCACCCCATCGCGCCGGCCAGCTCCGTGAAGCTGGCGCACACCACGCCCCAGTCGCGCTCCGCCTTGAAGTCGCGGCTCTGGTGTGGGCCGTGCTCCTGCGGGCGGGCGATGAAGGCCGTGGCGAGGCCGACGGCCGAGGCGGCGGCCAGGTCGCCGTTGTGGGCGGCCACCAGCATGGTTTGCGCCGGCTCCAGGTTGAGCAGGGCGGCGCTGGCGAGGTAGGCCTGCGGCAGCGGCTTGTAGGCACGCGCGGTCTCGGCGCCGAGGATCACGTCCCACGGCAACCCGGCGTTCTTTGCCATGCGGGTCAGCAACCCCACATTGCCGTTCGAGAGCGTGCCGATGATATAGCGGGACTTGAGGCGCGCGAGGCCCTCCACAACGTCGGGCCAGGGCTTCAGCCGGTGCCAGACGCGGTTGAGGTGGTCCTTGTCCGCCTCGCTCAGGCCGGCGATACCGTACTTGGCGATGAGCTTTTCAAGGCTCTCCCGGTGCAGGACATCGAGGATGGTCCACGCGCGCTGTCCCGAGCGCACCGCCTCCATGGACGGCTGGTAGAGCCCGCGCCAGTCGTCGGTGAAGGCTGCCCAATCGGCCGTGATTCCCTTCCCAGCCCCGAAGCGGGTCAGCTCCTCGATGATGCTCCCGCGCCAGTCCACGACGGTGCCGAACACGTCGAACAGCAGGGCTTGCACTTGGCTTTTTGCAGGCATGATCTACTCCCTCTCGGGGTCAGACCCTGCGGGTCTGACCCTATGCGCACTCTATACGCCAACCTGTGCGCGGTGGCGCAGGTAGTGGTCGGCGAGCACGATGGCCATCATGGCCTCGCCCACAGGGACGGCGCGGATGCCGACGCACGGGTCGTGGCGGCCCTTGGTGGCGATCTCGGTCTCGTGGCCGAAGCGGTCGATGGTGCGGCGGGGCGAGAGGATCGACGAGGTGGGCTTCACCGCGAAACGCGCCACGATCGGCTGGCCCGAGGAGATGCCGCCCAGGATGCCGCCGGCATTGTTGGACAGGAACACCGGCCGGCCGTCGTTGCCGATGCGGATCTCGTCGGCGTTCTCCTCGCCCGTCAGCTCCGCCGCCGCCATGCCGGCGCCGATCTCCACGCCCTTCACCGCGTTGATGCTCATGAAGGCCGCCGCCAGGTCCTGGTCGAGCTTGCCGTAGATGGGCGCGCCCCAGCCGGCGGGCACCCCTTCCGCCACCACCTCGATCGCCGCGCCCACCGAGGAGCCGGCCTTGCGCACCTCGTCGAGATAGCCCGTCCAGGTCTCGACGATGCCGGGGTCTGGCGAGAAGAACGGGTTCCTCTCCACCTCGTCCCAGGACCAGCGCGCCCGCTCCACCGCGTGCCGGCCGATCCGCACCAGGGCGCCGCGGATCGTCACCTCGGGGATGACCCGGCGCGCAACGGCGCCGGCGGCCACGCGCACGGCCGTCTCGCGCGCGCTCGCCCGGCCGCCGCCGCGGTAGTCGCGCACGCCGTACTTCTCCCAATAGGTGAAATCGGCGTGGCCGGGGCGGAACTTGTCCTTGATGTCCTCGTAGTCGCGCCCGCGCTGGTCGATATTGTCGATGACGAGCGAGATCGGCGTGCCGGTGGTGACCTGCCGGCCGGCCTCGTCCGTGAACACGCCGGACAGGATGCGCGCCGCATCCGGCTCGCGGCGCTGGGTGGTGAAGCGCGATTGCCCGGGCCGGCGCTTGTCGAGGCAGAGCTGGATGTCCTCGGCGCTCAGCGGCAGGCCGGGCGGGCAGCCATCGACCACGCAGCCGATCGCGGGCCCATGGCTCTCGCCCCAGGTCGTGACCCGAAACAGGTGGCCGAAGGTGTTGTGGGACATAGGGTTAACGTCCGTGGCCGTCGTGGCCCGTAGGTGGGTTAGGCCCGAAGGGCCGTAACCCAACCTGGCGCCGGCGACAAGCGGGGTTTACGCCTGTCAATGTTAGGCTACGCCGCTTCGCGGCTAACCCAACCTACGATTCTAACCCTACCCACCGAGCCTGTTTAGCCCCTCGCGGGCGTCCTCGCTCTCCGGATTGATCTCCAGCGCCTTGCCGAAATCGGCCTTGGCCGCTTCGGCCTCGCCGACCTCCTCGTGCGCCGCCCCGCGCGCCACATACAGGTCCGCATCGTCCGGCGAGAGCTTGATGGCCTGGTCGAAGTCGGCAATGGCGCGCCGGTAGTCGCCCTTGTTGGCGTAGGAGAGGCCACGGTTGTAGTGGGGCCGAGGGTCGCCGGCATCGAGCCTGATGGCCTCCGTATAGTCGGCGATGGCCAGATCGTGCTGGCCCTTGTGGTCGCGGGCCTGGCCGCGGTTGTTGAAGAAGTCGGGCTCCCTGGGGTCGAGCTCGATGGCCTTTGAATAGTCGGCGATGGCGAGATCGAACTGGCCCAGCTGGTCGTAGGCGTTGCCACGGTTGAAGTAGGCGAGCGCGTTGGCCGGCTCGAGCTTGATCGCCTCGGTGTAGTCCGTCACCGCAGTCTCGCTCTCGCCGCCGTGCTCGCGAAGCACACCGCGCTGCAGGTAGGCCTGCGCCAGCGTTGCGGGGTCCTTGGCGGTCTCGATGAGGCGCGTGCAGGCAGCAATCCGCTGTGCCGCGGCCTCCTCGTCGTCGAAGCAGACCTCCGACGGCTCCTGCCCGTCTTGTGCCACGGCCGTGCCAGAGGCCGCCGCCATCAGGCATACCGCCGCCGCCAGAGGAAGGAGCCGGGCTCGCCAGCAGCGATATCCAACCCCCATGCCAGACACCTCTCGGTTCATGCCTTCGCTATTTCGCCGGCTGCCCATGTTGGGTGCCGATGCGGTCGGGACCAAGCATTTCTTGCGAGCCAAACTTCCGCTGCGGTGCAGCGAAGCGCGGCTGTTGCTTGCCGGTCACGCAACGGCCAGTCTCGACGCGCGCACGGCGGGAAATTGCCGAGACAGCGCCGCGAAAGGCAGCATATAGATGGAAATTGCGCCAGGGGAGAACCCCGCCAAGCCAATGGCGGGTTGGCAGCTGCAAACCGGAGGTAATGAAGTCATGCGTTTCGTTGGTGTTGTCTGCAGCGTGGCTGCGCTCGCGCTCGCCGGCATGGTCTACGCGTCGGCGCCCGCCGACGCAGCCAAGTCCAAGATGGGCTGTGAGCGCGGCAAGGAGAAGTGGGACGCCGCCGCAGGCAAGTGTGGACCGGCCGGCAAGGCGGCCCCCAAGAAGGCCGCTGCGAAGAAGAAATAAGGGCCTCAAGTCCATCCGGGGCCGGACGGCGGAGGAGGCTACACCCAGCCGACGCTGCCGGCCGTCACCCGCAGCACCTTGTCCTGCGGCACATCGAGCCGCGCGATCTCCGTGGCCCCGAGCCGCAGGACAAGGCCGCGCAGGACCTTGCTGACGCCGCCGTGGGAGACCACGACGGCGTCTTTTGTCATGTCCGCCAGCCACAGTGTCACCCGCTCGGAGAGCATGCGATAGCTCTCCCCGCCCACCGGCTGCCAGTTCCAGGGATCGGCGAGGCGCGCGGCGTAGCCTTCCGGATCGGCCTGCGGCAGCTCCTGCCAGAGCCGGCCTTCCCAGTGGCCGTAGTGAACCTCGCGCAGCCGGTCGTCGGCCCGGTAGTCGAGCGGGGGCAGGCGGAGCTCCGCGCGTACGATCTCCATGGTCTCGCGCGCCCGCGACAGGGGGCTCGCCACATAGTCGAGCAGTGCGGCCCCGCCACCCAGGATCTCGGCCAGCACCCGGCCGTTGCACGCCGCCTGCCGCCGGCCGGTATCGTTGAGGGGAATGTCGCGCTGGCCCTGGTAGCGCCCTGCCCGGTTCCAGTCGGTCTCGCCATGGCGCACGAAATAGAGCGTGACCCCGGGTTTCAGCATGTCCCCCTCCGCGAATACGCCGCCTGCGCCGCTGTCAGAGCCTGGTCACGCACGCCGCTACTACGGATCGAACGAGGGCGCCAGCCCCGCGACCGACGGCGGGGTTGAGGTGGCGATACCTTGCCGGCGCAGCTCCGCCATGCGCGCCCGCGCCAGCTCGGCATAGAAGGTGTCGCCGTAGCGGGCGATGAAGGCTTTGAGCACCGTCAGGTTGGTCGTGTCCATCGCCAGGCTCCAGGCCTCGAAGGCCTCGCGCGCGGCCGACGGCGCGGCCGCCGCGCGTGGCGAGGCCACCGACGTCTCGGCTGCGGCCGGGTTGAAATAGAACCGCCCGGTGAGCGCCGCGTGCTCCCAGGGCACCTGCCTGCCGTCTGTCTCCTTCATGACATCGTTGCGGATGGCGATGAGCATGGCGCCGAGATCCTCGTGCGGCGCGGCGAGCTGCCGGGCCAGCGCCGCGGAGTATGGCGAGTTGCGGCCTTTTCCGTCGAAGGCGATGGTGCCGGGCTGCGTTGAGAAGCTGATGAGCGTGCCGGCACCACCTTGGACGGTGGCGAGGCCCCGTCCGATCTCAATCGAGCGAGTCCCCATGGCGCGGGCGAGCGTGTCGGGCAGCGGGCCGTCGCGGCAGGCGTCGAAGAACAGGATGTTGGTGGGCGCCTCCCGCTCCATCGTGCGGTGCACGAGGTCGAGCCGCACGAGCTCCGTATCGAGGGCCGGCGCGCCGGCCAGCTGGGCATCCACAGGCACGAGATAGTTCTGGCCCGCCACGTGCAGGCCATGGCCGGCGTAGAAGAACACGCCGACGCTGGCGCCGCGCAGATGCGCCGTGAACTCGCGGATCTTCTCGTCGAGGCCGGCCTTGTTCAGGTCGAAGCCCTCGATCACCTGGAAG
Organism: Hyphomicrobiaceae bacterium; assembly: GCA_044868325.1. Lineage (GTDB taxonomy): Bacteria > Pseudomonadota > Alphaproteobacteria > Rhizobiales > Hyphomicrobiaceae > AWTP1-13. The sequence goes on along the minus strand of JBIOWI010000383.1, from coordinate 8,077 downwards.
CCCAGGCGCTTGAGGGCGGCACCGATGTCGGTGGCGTCGTTGCGGGGGTTGTCGAGCCGGCGCGTGTAGCGATAGGCGGAGTTGCCGATGACGAGGGCGACGCGCTTGTGCTGCGTTGCCGCGGCCACCGGCCGGTCCGGCCCGACCGGGCTCGGCATGGCGATCAGCGCCAGCATGGTGAGGAGGGCCAGGCCAGCGAGCCGGCCAGCGAGCCGGGTAGCCGCGCGACGTGCGGCGCCCGCCATGGCGCGGATCGCGTCGCCGCCGGGAATGGAGCCGCGCGGCAGCTTGAGCCGCCGGATGCCCGCCGGCGGCCGGAAGCGGGCGGGCGCCCGCGATTGCAGGCGGGAGAGGTTGGGCATCGCCGGCTTGGGCGTTGCGGCGAGGGGCGAGGACAGGCGGCGCTCGTCGGCCGGCTGCTCGGGAGCGTGCGCACGTGCGGGCGGCGTTTTGATGCCCACGGGGCCGTCGAGCCCCGCCACGGCGGCCTCAGGGACGCTCGGAACCGTCCCATGGCGGCTCCCGAACGCCAGGCGCGGGAAGTTGACGACGGTGCCGTCGGTGCCGCTCCGCGCGGCCTCCTTCACCGCATCGGTCAGCGATGCGCTCTGCGTGGCGGCGGCCTTCACCGCGTCCGTCAGCGACGTGGCATTGCTCATGGCTCCCTCCATCACGTGGTCGGGGTCAGACCCCTCGCGACCAACCTCACGTTCCATCTTCGACCGCAGAGGCGAGGGATCTGACCCCGGTTGAAGGGGTCTGACCCCGATCGTCCTGCTCCGGCCTCTATCCCGGCCGGGGCTCTCCGAACTTCTCGAGCAGCAGATCGAACGCGGTGGTGCCCAGCGCCTGCACAGTCGTGTTCATCTCCGAGGCCAGGCGGCGGATGGCGGTGGCCACGTCCTGGTCCACGTAGATGACTATGCCCTTGCGCCCGGCCCGCGTGGTCGGCGGGTTCCGCTTGCGGCTCGCCACCTCCTTCATTGCCTGGGTCAGCGACGGCTCCGGCGCTGGCGCGGCGGCGCCATTGCCTATGCGCACATGCCCGGTGGCGACCGCCTTGATCGCGTCGGTCAGAGAGAGCTTCTCCAGGTCCACGTCAGCCGTCCGTGCCTTCGCTGTCGCGCGTCCAGAGCGCTTCGAGGAGCGCGCCGATTTCCTTGGCTGCCGTGCCATTCCTGTCTGTCTCCGTAACGCCGCGACCGCTTCTGAGCCCCATGGCGTAGGCCGGCAGCTCGCTCAGGCGCTCCGGCATCACCTCCAGCTCGTGGCGGTCGGCGTAGCGCATCACCTCCTTGATGGCGGCGTCCTTGTTGCGGCCCGAGGGCACGCCGTTCATCACCGCCACGGTCTTTCCCCTGGCCTTGGCGAGGTCCACCACGCGCACGCAGTCCTCCAGCGCCTGCAGGTCGAGGATGGAGGACTTGACGGGGATCAGCGCCAGCGTCGCCGGCGCCAGCGCCGCGGCGATGGCCTTGTCGAGCTTGGGCGGCGGGTCGATCAGCGCCAGGTCGGCGCCGAGCTTCCTGGCGATGCGCAGCATCTCGGGCAGCTTGGTGTAGGGCCCGGCGGCGATGCTCGGGTCGTCCTTGCTGCCCGTGGTCCGCTGCCGGATGCCATGCCAGCGCTCGGCCGACTGCTGGGGATCGAGGTCGATCACCAGCACTTTCAGGTCCTGGGCGGCGGCGATGGCCAGATGCAGGGCCAGCGTGGTCTTCCCGCTCCCGCCCTTCTGGCTGACGATGCTCCACACTTTCATGGGCCGCGATCCTCGGATTTCGTGTGCTAGCAGCTTGCGCTAGCAACTATCCACGTGAGTTGTTAGCACAAGTCCAAGCGTGAATAAAGCGTTAATGCTGGCGGCAGGCGTCGTGAAGCCGTGACATCGTGGGAAACAAGCTCACGATCGCACGACCTCGCTGCTATACTCCCAACGCTGATTGCTGCGGGCGCGCGGTGGAGCGGCCCGACCGCCGTTTGGGGGACAAGCCATGAATTTGCTGCCTTGGGTGAGGTTCGATCTGACGTGGATTGCGGAACGTTTCCTTGAGCTTGTGCGCGATCAGTACTGGCTGTCGGTGCTGATCCTGTGGGTCCTTCTGACGATCGCCGCGATCTATGTGGGCAGCATCGTCGTGAGCGGCGTGAGGCGCGCGCGCTCGCTCCTCCCGCGCCTCAAGATCTGGTACATCTCCCTGCAGGTCGCGCTCGGGTCCGCCTCCCTGCTCGTCGTGTCGATGGCGACGGCTGCATACCTGCGGGGTACGCCGCTGCCCGTCCCCAGCCTCTCCGACCTCAAGGTTGTGCTGGGTGAGGACGAGCTGCTGCGCTGGGATCTCCCGCCCGGTGCCGCCGACCTGACGTTCGAGGTGCAGTGGTCGACCGAGCCGCACTTCCCCACCGCGCTGTCCGGCAGCGAGCTCGTCAGGGACACGCTCTATCCACTGGACGCCGCACGGAACGAGACGTTCTACTGGCGCGTGCGGGCCGTCGACGTGGACCCGAGGACGAATGTGGCGCATCGGCTCGGGGCCTGGAGCAGGCCGGTCAAGATCGAGCAGTATGCCAACGTGCTGGAGAAGATCAAACGCACGCGCCGCGTCACCGTGGCGATGGAGAACGAGTTCGGGCGCTCCAAATTCCGCTGGTACGAATCCGCCGCGGGCGGAACGCGGCCTGGCCAAGTCCTCGACCGGGCGGTGTCCTACCACGGCGTCGACGTGGAGATCGCCTACGCCATCGCGGACGAGGCCTGTCAGGAGCTCTTCAAGGGCCAGTCCGAGGACGGCAAGCCCATGGTCTGCGTGCCGTGGCGCTCGCGCCATGCGGCGGACCGGGCGCTCTGCCGCGAGAAGGCGTGCGTCGACATCGAGGTGCGCGTCGCCCCGGTGCCCTGGTCCGAGATCATGAAATCGGTGGGCGAGGGCCGCTTCGACATGGCCATATCGTCGATCACCTACGTGCCGGAGCGCGAGGACCGCTACAATATCCTGTTCAGCACGGCGAGCTACGAGCGCACGCGCTACGGCATCGTCTCGAAGAACGACGGCAATCGGCTGCCCGGGATGCGCCGGTTCACCGAGGCCGCGGCGGCGTTGAAGGGCAAGCGCGTCGGCGCGCAGCCCGAGACCACCGGCTATAGGTGCGTGCGCCACCTGCTGGAGACCTTCGAGAAGGCGGGCGAGAAGGACAGCTTCCGCGTCGTCGACCAGAGCCGGGACTTGATGGCGCTCGCCCAGCTGGTGGGCGGCAAGGCGGGCTTCGATCTCCTGGTCAAGGACGGCACCACCGCCGAGGGCTGGGAGGCCCTGCACGGCGACGGCATTCTGGTCGAATACACGCCGGAGGATTTCTTCGGCCCCGATGCGCCGGCGTTCTGCCGCGGGCAGGAGTACCGGGTGGCAGTCCGGGCCGGGGAGACCCGGTTCCAGGCGCTTATCGACCGCGTCCTGGCCCGCACGGACTGGCTCGTCCGCGTCAAGGAGGAGGCCGCCGCGCAGTATGCAGGCTATCTGCGCAGGTTCAAGGCAAAGGCCTTCGACAGCCAGAAGGCCGCGCCGCAGAAAGCCGCGCCCGTGAGCGCCGCGCGTTAGCTCGCGGCAGGGCGCTGCGGCGGAGACGCCTACTCCCCGCCCTACGGGCGCACAGCCGGCCGGACGGCGGCCTCGATCAGGCCGCGGGCCAGGAGGCTCTCCATCAGGGCGCGTGTGCCCAGCGTCCATTCCGGCGCCCGGTCGCTGCGGCCCACGCGGTTCACCAGCGTGCCGAGCGATCGAGCGCGGATCGCCACCACGTCGCCCTCCTTGTGGGTGAACCCGCCGCCGCCGCCCTCGCGCTCCTTGGTGGGCACGAACATGGTGCCGAGGAACAGCACCACGCCGTCGGGATACTGGTGCGAGCGGTTGAGGGTCTCGGCCACCAGCTCTGCGGGGTCGCGGCTGATGCGGCTCATGGAGCTGATGCCCTCCACCACGTAGCCGTCGGCGCCCTCCACGCGCAGCGCGATATCGGCGGCGCGCACGTCGTCGAGCGTGAACGTCTCGTCGAACAGGCGCAGGAACGGGCCGATGGCCGTGGAGGCGTTGTTGTCCGTGGCCTTGGAGAGAAGCAGCGCGCTGCGGCCCTCGAAGTCGCGCAGGTTCACGTCGTTGCCCAGCGTCGCGCCGACGATGGCGCCGGCGCCGGACACGGCGAGCACGATCTCCGGCTCCGGGTTGTTCCAGCTGGACTTGGGGTGCAGCCCGATGGTGGCCCCATAGCCCACCGCCGAGCCCGGCTGCGCCTTGGTGAAGATCTCGGCGTCCGGCCCGATGCCCACCTCCAGGTACTGCGACCACAGCCCGCGCTCGACGAGCGCCGCGCGCACCGCCTCGGCCTCGGCCGAGCCCGGCTTCACCTTGGAGAGGTCCACCCCGATCCTGGCGACGAGGGCGGCGCGCACCTCGTCGGCTAGCGCCGGGTTGCCCTTGGCCTGCTCCTCCACCACCCGCTCCAGCAGGCTGGAGGCGAACGTGACGCCGGCCGCCTTGATCGCCTGCAGGTCGATGGGCGCCAGCAGCCACGGCCGCGACGCATCGCGCCCGTCGGGATCGCTGTTGCGGAGAAGCTCCTCCACCGCCCCGAGCCGCCGGTCCACGGGAAGCGTGCGCAGGAAGCCCACCGGGTCGGCCAAGTCGAGCAGCGCCGACACGGTGGCCACGTGCCGGCTGATGTCGAACACGCCCTCCGGCCGCACCATCACCACGGAGGGCCCGGCCGGATCGCCCGGCACCCAAGCCCGCCCGACCCAGGTGCCGGCGTAGCCGTCCTGGGGCGGCACATAGGCGTCGAATAGCGATGGGCTCATATGCGCCTCCCCTGCGATTGGTGCCAGTCGGGAGGTGGCCCGACTGCACCGATGCTTCCCAAGAGATTACTGCTCCACTGGATTGGTGCAAATGTCATCGCTCAGCCTGGTGTCGCGACCGTAGGGCGGATTAGGGCGAAGCCCGTAATCCGCCGTACCGGGCCACATCGCGAATCGGCGGATTACGGCTATCGCCTAATCCGCCCTCCGCTTATAATCCGTCCAGCGCCTATAACCTCCCAATCGCTTCTGTGCTGGAGTTGCCGACATGCCGAACTACCGGCGCGTTTACGTCGAGGGCGGGTACTGGTTCTTCACTGTCAACCTGGGGAACCGCCGCAGCCGGCTGCTCACGGAACACATCGGCGCACTGCGGGAGGCGGTGGCGAAGGTGCGACGCCGGTTGCCGTTCGAGATCGATGCCTGGGTGGTGCTGCCCGACCATATGCATGCCGTCTGGTCACTACCGGATGGGGATACCGATTTCCCGACACGCTGGCGGTTGATCAAGACCTTCTTTTCAAGAGCGCTGCCGGCCATCGAATGGCGGACAGACGTGCACAAGGCTCGACACGAGCGCGGCATCTGGCAGCGGCGCTATTGGGAACATCTGATCCGGGACGAGCGGGACTACGCCCTGCATATCGACTACTGCTGGTTCAACCCGGTCAAGCACGGCCTTGTCGCCAATGTCGAGGACTGGCCGTACTCATCGTTCCATCGGGACAATCGCGGCAACCCGAAGGCGGGCGATTTCTCGGGCTTCGAGAAGGTGCTTGCGGAGCACGCCAAGGCAGGCCGGGCGTCTGGGTATGGGGAGCGTCTGTAGGGCGGATTGCGGCGAAGCCCGTAATCCGCCATCTCGCGGTACGCCTTGTTCGAGCGTTGATCGGCGGATTACGCCTTCGGCTAATCCGCCCTACGCCGCCTACTCCGCCGCCTCCAGCACCCCCTCGCGCACCGGCTCGACCTTGGCGGCGCAGAACTTGAACTCGGGGATCTTGCCCATGGGGTCGAGCTGGGGGTTGGTGAGGAGGTTGGCGGCCGCTTCCGCGAAGCAGAAGGGGATGAACACCATGCCTTCGGCCACGTCGCGGTCGGCGCGGGCCTTGAGCACCACCTCGCCGCGTCTTGTTGAAACGCGGACAAACCCTCCGGGCTCCACGCCCAGACGGTCCAGCTCCGTGGGGTTGAAGCCGGCGATGGCCTCGGGCTCCAGCGTGTCGAGGTTGGAGGCACGGCGCGTCATGGAGCCGGTGTGCCAGTGCTCCAGGAGGCGGCCGGTGGTGAGCACCATCGGGTACTCGGCGTCGGGCAGCTCGTCGGGCGGCAAGAGGTCGGCCGGCACGATCTTGGCGCGGCCCGAGTTGGTGGGGAACGAGGTGGCGAAGATGATCTCGTTGCCGGGCTTGTCGGGGGCATCGCACGGATAGGTGACGGCGTCCTCGCGCAACAGGCGCTCCCAGGTGATGTTCTCGAGCGACGGCATTACGTAGGCCATCTCGGCGAACACCTCAGAGACGTCCTTGTAGGTCCAGTTGAGCCCGATGCGCTGGGCGATCTCCTGGATCAGCTCCCAGTCCTGGCGCGCCTCGCCGGGCGGGTCCACCACCGGGCGGCCGATCTGCACCTGGCGGTTGGTGTTGGTGAAGGTGCCCCACTTCTCGGCGTGCGCCGAGGCCGGCAGCACCACGTCGGCATGCCAGGCGGTCTCGGTGAGGAAGATGTCCTGCACGACCAGGTGCTCCAGGTGGGCCAGCGCCTCGCGGGCGTGCTGCACGTCGGGGTCGGACATGGCCGGGTTCTCGCCCAGCATGTACATGCCCTTGATCGTATCGTCCTTGATGGCATGCATGATCTCGACCACGGTGAGGCCCTTCTTGGGCGGCAGCTGGGCGCCCCAAAACTCCTCGTAAAGGCCGCGCACGGCGGGGTCTTCCACCGACTTGTAGTCGGGGTACACCATCGGGATGAGGCCGGCGTCGGAGGCGCCCTGCACGTTGTTCTGGCCGCGCAGGGGGTGCAGGCCGGTGCCGGGGCGGCCGACTTGGCCGGTGGTGAGGGCGAGCGCGATCAGGCAGCGGGCGTTGTCGGTGCCGTGCGTGTGCTGGGAGATGCCCATGCCCCAGAAGACGATGGAGCGCTGGGAGCGGGCGTAGAGCCGGGCCACCTCGCGGATGGTCTCGGCCGGGATGCCGCACACGGGCTCCATGGCCTCGGGCGTGAAGTCGGCCACCTTGGCCTTGAGGGCGTCGAAGCCCTCCGTGTGGGCCTGGACGTACTGGATGTCCACCATACCCTCCGCGACGATCACATTGAGCATGGCGTTGAGGAGCGCCACGTCGCGCCCCGGCTTGAACTGCAGAGTGCGGTAGGCGTAGCGGGCGAGGCCCTGGCTCTGGCCGCGCGGGTCGATGACGATCAGCTTGGCGCCGCGCCGGGCCGCGTTCTTGAGGAAGGTGGCGGCGACCGGGTGGTTCTCGGCAGGGCGGGCGCCGATGACGATGATGCAGTCGCTATCCTTGGCCGCGGTGAAGGGTGCGGTGACGGCACCGGAGTTGAGGCCCTCCATCAGGGCGGCCACCGACGAGGCGTGGCACAGCCGCGTGCAGTGGTCGACGTTGTTGGTGCCGAAGCCCTGGCGGATCAGCTTCTGGAACAGATAGGCCTCCTCGTTGGAGCCCTTGGCGGAGCCGAAGCCGGCCAGCGCCTTGCCGCCCTCGCGTTGGTGGATGGCCTTGAGCCCGTCGGCCGCCTTGGCCAGCGCCTCCTCCCAGGTCGCCTCGCGGAAGTATGTGTGCACCTCGTCGCGGCGGATCTGCAGGTTGGCGTCTTTCGGCACGCCCTCGCGCCGCAGCAGCGGCTTCGTCAGGCGGTCCGGGTGGTGGATGTAGTCGAAGCCGAAGCGGCCCTTGACGCACAGCCGGTTCTCGTTGGCCGGCCCGTCGCGGCCGTCGACGTAGAGGATCCTGTTGTCCTTGACGTGCACCGTGGTCTGGCAGCCCACGCCGCAGTAGGGGCACAGCGTATCGACCGACTTCTCCTCGTAGTTGACGCGCCGGCCCTTGCCGTCCAGCAGGCTCTTCTCCATCAGCGCTCCGGTGGGGCACACCTGCACGCACTCGCCGCAGGCGACGCAGGTGGAGTTGCCCATGCCCTCGTCGAAGTCGAACACCACCTTGGAGCCGTGGCCGCGGTAGGCCATGCCGATCACGTCGTTGGCCTGCACCT
>JBIOWI010000382.1:0-12354 GCA_044868325.1 Hyphomicrobiaceae bacterium | reverse complement strand
GGGAAGCCGGCGGCTACATCCTCACAGTCGAAGACGACGGCCCAGGGTTTGTGCTCCAGCCCGACCATGCGCGCTCGTTCGGACTTGGCCTGGTGATGGCGCTGACCCGGCAGCTGAACGGCACTTTCGAGGTGGAGCGTGGCCCGGGCACCCGCTGCATTGTGCGCTTCCCAGACCCGCGCACACTGAATTGACATGCTCCCACCGCCTGCGCGCGGTTCCTTCTGGAAGAGGCCCCTTTTGCCAATGTCGCATGGTCGGAAGACGGCGAAGCCGGGAGATTTGCGGGGAGTGCGCGTCCTGGTGGTGGAGGATCAATGGCACGTTGCCAACGCGCTGAGATCGCTCCTCGAGCTTGAAGGCATGGAGGTGAGCGGACCAGCCGGCAAGGCCGCCGACGGCCACCGGCTGGCCGACGAGCACAAGCCCGAGCTGGCGGTCGTCGACATCAATCTCAAAGGGGAGATGGCTTACTCCCTCATCGATGACCTGCACGATCGAGGGATTCGGGTCGTAGCGATCTCCGGCTATGCAGTGCTGCCACGATTGTCGGCAAAAGTCGCTGCCGTCCTGCAGAAGCCGTTCAACGGACCGGATTTGCTGGCGTCATTGCGCCGTGCGCTGTTGTAGCCGCGCCGGTTCCAGCAGCTCCTCCGAGAGCGAGCTCAGCCACGGTCGATCGGCTTGGGGTGCCCGACGCCCCCGGTGTCGTCTTGCCGGGTGATGAAGGGCCGGGTGATGACGGGCAGTTGCGCTTCAACCTGCTGCGGTCTTCCCAACACGGTCGGAGGGGTGGATCGAGTGCGCAGGTGCAGGTCCTTTGTCATGCGCGCCGCCGTTGCTCAGCTGAACGAGAGGAATCTCTATGCGGCATCTGGCCCCTTCGGGAGCAAGCACATGGTCAACCGTCCCGCCGAGCTCATAAGGGATAAGCTCTCGAACCACGTGCATGCCGTAGCTGGACTTGCTGGCAGGCACGACCAAGGGTCCGCCGGCCTCCCGCCATGTGAGGATCAGCCGATCGCCCGCGCTGCCGTTGAGGGGTAAGCGCCACCTGATCGAAACCCGCCCCGACGGGACGGACAGGGCCCCGTACTTTGCAGCGTTGGTGGCCAGCTCGTGAAGCACCATGGCAATGGCCTGGCTCGCCTCGGCACTCAGCATCACTTCGCGACCGCCAATCTCGGTATTGGAGCCCGTCGCGTAGGGCGCCAGCTCCCGTTCCACCAGCTCCGCCAGCGGTATGCCCAGCCACCGGCGGTGGCTCAGAAGCTCATGTGTCGACCCCATCGATCGAATGCGGCCGTCGAGCGCAGCTGCGAAGTGCTCCATCGAGCCGCTCGCTTGCATTGTGTGGGCCGCAACTGCCTGGACGGTCGCGAGCACGTTCTTGACGCGATGGTCGAGCTCGGCAACCAGCTTGCCTTGCTGCTCCTCCACCCGTTTCCGCTCGGTAATGTCAATGCAGACGCCGACGACGCGGTGGGGGCATCCTTCGCTGCTGTAGGTAACGAAGGAGCGCGTCTCGACCCAACGCATCTCGCCGCCAGGACGGATGATGCGATACTCCAAGCTGTATTCGCGCCGGCCCCCACGGAGCGCCTCGCTGCGGGACTGATCCACCCGCCCCATGTCGTCGGGATGCACGCCGGCCAGGCATTCGCTGCGGGCTATCTCGGTGGTCCCCTCGGGGAAGCCGTGGATGGCAATGTAGCCCTCAGAAATCTGCATGATCTCTGTGTCGATGTCGTACGCATAGCTGCCAACGCGAGCCGCCTTTCCCGCCAATGCCAGCTGAATGTTGCGTTCGGCCAGGGCGGCGAGCTCCGACTCCAATTGCCTCTGGGTCTCACGCAAGGCGTCCTCGGCCCTCCGCCTCTCCAAGCTGAAGCCGAGCTGGCGAGCGATCGTAAGAGAAAGTGCCAGCTCCGCGTCGCTGAACACGTGGCGAGCGTCATAGTACGTCATGAACTTGCCGATGAGCGCGTTGCTTGCGACGAGTGGGAAGAACGCTAGCGCCCCAATCTGCTCTGCCTTGATGGTGTCCTTGAGAGATTCTGGGAGGTTCGCTGCCTCGATATCCTGTACGCAAACGGGCTGGGGGTCTTTGACATCCCGCGTCCAGGGCGAGTGGCCTTCAAGGGCGCGGCGATAGCCATCCGACAAGTCGCGCCAGGCGGCAAAGCGCATGATGCCGGCGTCATCGAACAGCAGGATGGAGGCTCGGCGGCAGCCCAGCGCGCGGGTAATGATATCCAGAGCGGCTTCGTAAACGTCGTTTCGAGTTCCGGCGCGGTACAATCTTTCGGTGAACCGATACAGCTCCTCGGCAACGCGCGTGGCCGCGCTGCCCCCATCTGCCGCTTGCATGTCCAGTGCCCGGGCCCCCGTTTGGGGCCGAATTTGCGGCGCCACGTCACTTGCCCAATTGAATAGCACTTTGAATGCGCTGTATCCCCGGGGGCGACGAGGAGCGCAAGCAATATTTTTCCGGTCAGTTCGTCTTGATGCCCAGCTCGCGCACGATGCGCGACCAGCGCCTCTCCTCGTGGTCGATGTCGGCGGCGTATTCCTCGGGCGTGCTGGGCAGGGCCTCCGCGCCGGTGCTGGTGAGGATCGCCTTGGTCTCCTCCGAGGCCAGCGCCGCCCGTAGCGCCGCGTTGAGCTTGTCGACGACCGGGCGCGGCGTGCCCGCCGGGGCGGCGATGCCGTAGTGCAGCACCGCCTCGTAGCCGGGCAGCGCGGCCTCCGCCACGGTCGGCACGTCGGGGAACACATGCGAGCGCGCCGGCCCCGTCACCGCCAGCGCACGCACCTTGCCCTCGGCCCTCATGCCGACGGCCGGCGGCAGCGAGCTGAAATAGATCTGCACATGGCCGCCGAGGAGATCGTTGAGCGCCGGCGCGCTGCCCTTGTAAGGCACGTGCGTGAGCTTGATGCCGGCCATGTTGGCGAACAACTCGGCCGCCAGATGCACGCCGCTGCCCGGCCCCGCCGAGGCGAAGTTGAGCTTACCGGGCGCCTTGCGCGCCAGCGCGATCAGCTCCGGCACCGAGCCGGCCTCGACGCTCGGGTGCACCAGCAGCACCAGCGCGCTGGTGGCGATCAGGCCGACGGGCGCGAAGTCCTTGCGTGGGTCGTAGCCGACGCTGGCGTAGAGCGTGGGGTTGATGGCCAGCGTGCCGGTGCCGCCCAGCACCAGCGTATACCCGTCGGGAGCGGCTTTTGCGGCCGCGCGGTTGGCGATGGTGCCTCCGGCCCCGCCGCGGTTCTCGATGACGATCTGCTGCCCCAGCGTCTTGGCCATGTGGTCGGCCACGATACGCGCCATCGCATCGTTGCCGCCGCCCGCGGCATAGGGCACCACCAATGTGATGGAGCGGGTCGGGTAGTCCTGGGCCCTGGCGGGCGAGGCGGCGAGGAGGACTGCCACAAAGGCGAATGCCAACATGCCGGAACGCATCATGGAGCCCCCTTCCGACGAGCAACCGGGAGTTACGGGGTCAGACCCCTCGCCTCGTGTCTTCCTCCGCCGTCAGGCGCGAGGGTCTGACCCCGTTTCGCGCCTTCATTACGTGCAACCGGGATCGTCCTCGCAAGGATCGCCCGTGCCGGGGTCAGTCCTTGGCGCGCTCCACGTAGGAGCCGTCGGCGGTCATAACCACGACGCGCGTGCCGGCGGTGATATGGGGGGGCACCATGACGCGCTGGCCGTTGGAGAGGAGCGCGGGCTTGTAGGAGGAGGAGGCGGTCTGGCCCTTCACCACCGGGTCGGCCTCGACGATCTCCAGGGTCACCCGCGCCGGCAGCTCGGCTGCCACCGGCACGCCCTCGTGCAGGCTGAGGGCGATGGGCATGTTCTCCTGCAGGTACACCGACTGCTCGCCGATGATCTCCTTGGGGACGCTGATCTGGTCGTAGGTCTCGGGCTCCATCAGAACGAAGCCCATGTCGTCCTCGTAGAGGTAGTTGTAGGTCTTCTCCTCCAGATAGGCGCGCTCCACCTGGTCCGTCGTGCGGTAGCGCTCGGTGATCTTCACCCCATCCGAAATGCGCCGCATGTCGAGGTGCGTCACCGGCGTGCCTTTGCCCGGATGGATGTTCTCGGCCTTCATGACGACGCACAGCTTGCCGTCGACGTCGAGCACGTTGCCTTTGCGCACCGAGCTTGCGATAACCTTCACCACCGCCGGTCACTCCCGCTTTTTGCTGGCTGATGAGCCCTGGAAGCGCACCGGAGGGCCGCAGGCTCGCCAAATCGAGGATGGCCGCTTTCTACAGGCGTTTTTGCGCATCGCCAAGACCGCAACCGACGACCGCAACCGTTCCCAGGCCGACCTTGCCAGAGCCCGCAGAGCCAAGCCCCTGGTGGCGCCGCGACAAGCATCGGGACCGGCGCTCGTTCCTGCTCGCACGGGGCCGCATCCAAAGGGCCATCCGCGGCTGGTTCGAGGCCCAGGGCTTCGTAGAGGTGGAGACGGCGGCGCTGCAGGTATCGCCGGGTAACGAGACCCACCTGCACGCCTTCGCCACCGAGCTGATCTGCCCAGGCGGCGAGCGGCGGCCTCTTTATCTCCACACCTCGCCGGAATTCGCCTGCAAGAAGCTGCTGGCGGCCGGCGAGGAGCGGATCTTCACCTTCGCCCAGGTCTACCGGAACCGCGAGCGCGGGGCGCTCCATCACCCGGCCTTCACCATGCTGGAGTGGTATCGCGTCAGCGCCTCCTACGAGACGCTGATGGAGGACTGCGCCGCGCTGCTCGCAATCGCGGCGAGGGCCGCGGGCACAACGGCGTTCAGCTGGCGCGGCCGAAGCATCGACCCGCTCGCTGAGCCTGAGCGACTGACGGTGGCGGAGGCCTTCCAACGGCTCGCCGGCATCGACCTGCTCGCCACGCTCCGCGCCACCGAGCCGGACCGCGACGCCCTGGCGCGTGCGGCAGCTACCGCCAGCATCAAGACTGAGCCCGACGACACCTGGGGCGACATCTTCAGCCGTGTCCTGGTCGCCAAGATGGAGCCCGCGCTCGGCGAGGGCCGCGCCACCCTGCTCACGGAGTACCCGGCTGGCCTCGCCGCTCTGGCCCGTCCCAAGGCGAACGACACGCGCGTCGCCGAGCGGTTCGAGCTTTACGCCTGCGGCGTGGAGCTGGCCAACGCTTTCGGCGAGCTCACCGACCCCGCCGAGCAGCGCCGCCGCCTGGAGGAGGAGATGGCCGAGAAGGAGCGCCGCTACGGCGAGCGCTATCCCATCGACGAGGATTTCCTGGCGGCGCTTGCCCACATGCCGCCCGCCGCCGGCGCCGCTCTCGGCTTCGACCGGCTGGTCATGCTGGCAACGGGCGCCGCCCACATCGAGCAGGTGGTCTGGACGCCGATGCCGGAGGCTCCGTAGGGCGGATTAGCGGCGCGAAGCGACGCGTAATCCGCCGTTGTACGCGACGAACCGCGGATTACGGGCTTCGCCCTAATCCGCCCTACGGGTCAGTCGTCGCATTGGTCGCAAGCGCTGCCCCACATCCGTCACGCTGCTGAACGAAAGAGATGAGCGGCAGTCATGCAGATGGCGACCGGACTTTGTCGCGAGGTATCGAAGGGTGCAAAGCCTTGCTTGAGCTACTCAGGCAACTGCAGCCACGCGGGCCAACGATCTTGGGCTGTGCCATGCTGGCCATGGCGGGGCTGGCGGCTGCGGTTGGCACGGATCGCAGTGGCGCAATCGGCTTCGGCACGACCGGAGCGTTGCTGCTCTCCCTCGGTGCACTTGCCTGGCTTGTCAGACGCGGCTCACGTCAACCGCCCGCCGCACCGAATCCCGAGGCGACGATTGCAGCGCTGTGCTGGCTGATGTTGTACGGGCTCTTGCTGGCGGCCATCTTGACGCAGCCGGCGATATTGCATCGTGCGTTTGGCGCCGAGGCATTTCAGCTGCCCATCGAGTATGTGGTGCCGGCGGCGCTTGCGCTGCTTCTCCTGCCGTTTTGGCCCGGCTTCATGGGCCTTGCGGGGGTTCTGCGACGGGCGATGGGCAAAGGCAGGGCCGGCTTGCTGGGGATCGCCCTGGAGATGCGCTCGGCACTGGACTCCGGCGATCCTGCAGAGCGGCGAATGGCGCTCAAGGCGCTCTGGTTCTTTGCCTATTTCATATTGCTCTTTGGCGCCTGGATCGCCTATGCGGAGATGATTGGCGTCTGATCGGCGTCTGGCCGCCGCCTCCTCGCCCCGACGATCCAGCCGTTCCGATGCACGCGAGCAGGAACTGTCGACGCAACAGTGAAGACACTGCGATCCATCGCCGACCTGACCAGGGCACGCCTGGTGGCGCCGGAACAGGCCCCCACCCTCGACAGGGTGGCCGCCCGGTACGCAGTTGCGCTTACCCCCGAGATGGTTGCGTTGATCGATCGCGCCGATCCAGACGATCCTATCGCGCGCCAGCTCGTGCCGGACGCGCGCGAGTTGCAGCACCTCCCGGAGGAGCGGGCCGATCCGCTGGACGAGGAGCACCTCTCCCCCGTGCCGGGTGTCGTGCACCGCTACCCGGACCGGATGCTCCTGAAGCTCACGCATGCGTGCCCGGTGTATTGCCGCTTCTGCTTCCGGCGAGAGGTTGTAGGTCCCAGCGGCCCGCAGGCGCTCTCCGACACGGCTCTGACCGCCGCGCTCGACTACATCGCCCGCAACCCCGGCATCTGGGAGGTGATCCTCACCGGCGGCGATCCGCTCGTGCTCTCGCCCCGCAGAGTTGCAGAGGTCACGCAGCGCCTCTCCACCATCGAGACCGTGAAGGTGTTGCGCTGGCACTCGCGCGTGCCGGTTGTCGATCCGGGCCGCATCACCGAAGGCCTCGCGGCGGCCCTCATGAGCCCCGCCAGGGCCGTCTACGTCGCCCTCCATGCGAACCACCCGCGCGAGCTGACGCCCGCCGCACGGGCCGCCTGCGCGCGCCTGATCGATGCCGGCATCCCCATGGTGAGCCAGACCGTCCTCCTGCGCGGCGTCAATGACGATCCGGAGACTCTGGCCGCCCTCATGCGGGCCTTCGTGGAGTGCCGGATCAAGCCCTACTACCTGCACCATCCGGACCTGGCTCCAGGCACCGGCCGGTTCCGTCTCACCATCGCCGAAGGTCAGGCCATCGTGCGCCAGCTGCGCGGCCGCCTGTCCGGCCTTGCCCAGCCCACCTATGTGCTCGACATCCCCGGCGGCCACGGCAAGGTGCCGGTCGGCCCCGGCTATCTCGCCGACGGCGGCGGACGTGTGGCCGATCCCAGCGGCGCGCTGCACGACTACCCTGAGCGCGGCTGAAGGCTGAACGTTGCCCGACCCGTCGCCTCCGATGAAACCAAAGCAGTGCTTGGTCGATGGCCCTTGCTCATTGTAGGGTCGCGCCAAAAGAAGACGGCCCGGCTCCGACCGGCCTCGACAGGGAGAACGCCTTGGCCAGTGTCGCCTGCCGCGAGGTGCGCAAGTCGTTCGGCACGACGCAAGTGCTGCATGGCGTATCCGTCGACATCTCCGACCGACAGTTCGTGGTGCTGGTGGGCCCGTCCGGGTGCGGCAAGTCCACGCTGCTGCGCATGATCGCCGGCCTGGAGAACGTCACCGGCGGCGAGATCCGCATCGGCGAGCGTGTGGTCAACCATTTGCCCCCCAAGGCCCGGGACGTGGCGATGGTGTTCCAGAACTACGCGCTCTATCCGCACATGACGGTCGCCGCCAACATGGGCTTCTCGCTAAAGCTGCGCGGCGCCCCCAAGTCGGAGATCGAATCGCGCGTGAAGCGAGCCGCCGAGATCCTGGGGCTCGCGCCGCTGCTGGACCGCTACCCGCGCCAGCTCTCCGGCGGTCAGCGCCAGCGCGTGGCCATGGGGCGCGCCATCGTGCGCGATCCGCAGGTGTTCCTGTTCGACGAGCCGCTCTCCAACCTCGATGCCAAGCTGCGCGTTCAGATGCGCACCGAGATCAAGGAGCTGCACCAGCGCATCGAGACCACCACCATCTACGTCACCCACGACCAGATCGAGGCCATGACCATGGCCGACAAGATCGTGGTGATGCACGACGGCCTGGTGGAGCAGATCGGCGCCCCGCTGGAGCTCTACGACCGCCCGGACAACATGTTCGTGGCCGGGTTCATCGGCTCGCCCGCCATGAACATGCTGAGGGGCCGCATCTCGGCCAACGGCGGCGGCACCTTCGAAGGGCCGGGCGGGATTGAGCTGCCGCTCGCGACCGCACCCAACGGCTCTGGGGGACGTCCCGCCGTCTACGGCGTGCGGCCGGAGCATTTCACCATCGCCGAGGACGGCGCCGAGGCCGAGATCGTGGTGGTGGAGCCCACCGGCTCCGAGATCCAGGTGTTCGCCAAGCTCGGCGGCGAGCCCATCGTTGCCGTGTTCCGCGAGCGCCACCGGTTCAAGCCGGGCGACAAGGTTCGGCTCAAGCCCAATCCGCGGCTCGTTCACCTGTTCGACGCCGGGACGGGCAAGAGGCTCAACACCTGACACAACGGAGGAAGCGTATATGACCTCACTCACTCGCCGCAGCGTGCTGAAAGGCACCTCCGCGCTGGCTGCCGCCGGCGCCGTCGACGGCTCGGGCCTGACCGAATGGGCGAAGGCGTGGGCGCAGACCGCGGCGTGGAAGCCGGAGCCGGGCGCGCAGCTGTCGCTCCTGCGCTGGAAGCGCTTCATCCAGGCCGAGGAAGACGCCTTCATGGAGCTGGTGGCGAACTTCACCAAGGCCACCGGCGTGAAGGTGAACGTCACCAACGAATCGCTCGACGACGTGCAGCCCAAGGCCTCCGTCGCCGCCAACACCGGCTCGGGGCCGGACATGTTCTGGGGCCTCTACTCGCTGCCGCACCTGTTCCCGACCCACTGCGTCGACCTCACCGACGTGGCCGACTATCTTGGCAAGAAGTACGGCGGCTGGGTGCCATCGGCCGTCACCTACGGCACCAGCGGCGGCAAGTGGATTGGCATTCCCGTCGCCTACAACGGCAACGTCATGAACTTCCGCAGGTCGTCGTCGGAGAAGGCGGGCTTCAAGACGTTCCCCAAGACGACCGACGAATTCCTCGCCTATGCCAAGGCGATGAAGGCGCAGGGCACGCCCGGAGGCATGGCGCTGGGCCACGCCTCGGGCGACGGCAATGCCTGGGTGCACTGGGCCCTGTGGGCGTTCGGCGGCAACCTCGTCGATGCGCAGGACAAGGTGATCCTCGACTCGCCCGAGACCGCCAAGGCGCTGGAGTACGCCAAGCAGCTCTACGAGAACTTCGTCCCCGGCACGGCCTCGTGGAACGACTCTTTCAACAACCGTGCGTTCCTGGCCAACGAGGTGCACTGGACCAACAATGGCGTCTCCATCTACGCCGCCGCCAAGGCCCAGAACATGAAGGAGATGGCCGAGGACGTGGACCACGCGCTGTGGCCGATCGGGCCGGTCGGCAAGCCGACCGAGTTCCATGTCGCCTACCCGGTCATGGTCATGCGCTACTCGAAGTTCCCGCAGGCCAGCAAGGCGTTCATCGCCTTCATGATGGAGGCGGACAACCTCGATCCGTGGGTGGTCAAGTCTGTGGGGTATCTGACGCCAAGCCTCACGGCCTACGAGAAGAACCCGGTCTGGACCTCCGATCCGAAGCTGACCGTGTGCCGCGACGTGGCCAAGAACACGCTCACCGCGGGTCACCTCGGCTCGGTGGGCGAGAGGGCCGCGGCGGCGCTGGCCGACTTCATCGTGCTCGACATGTTCGCCAACGTCTGCACCGGCCGCGAGGACGTGAAGGGCGCCATCCGCATCGCCGACCGGCAGGCGAAGCGGCTGTATCGGTAGCGGACTTCCCCTCCCCGCAAAGCGGGGAGGTGAGGGGGCGGAAGAGAGGGGAGTAGGGAATAGGGAGTGGGGAGTAGGGAAGTGTCGCGTTTGGCGATCGCTCGACTCCCTACTCCCTATTCCCCACTCCCTACTCCCCTTTCCCCGCAGGGACTCCCAAGGATGGCGAAATGGCCGAAGTCGCACTGAAGCCTGCTACTACCCGTGCAACCCCGCCGCGCGACGTGACGGCGTGGGACCGGCTCAAGGTCAACCGCAACTGGCTGGGCGCTTGGTTCATGCTGCCCGCCGGCGCGATCCTCGTCCTGTTCCTCGCCTACCCGCTGAGCCTCGGCATCTGGCTGTCGTTCACGGATGCCCGCATCGGCCGCGGCGGCGCCTTCGTGGGCGCGGAGAACTACCAGTGGCTGTGGGAGGACAGCACCTTCTGGCTGTCGGTGTTCAACACGCTGCTCTATACGACGGTCGCCTCCGTCATCAAGTTCGCCGTCGGCCTCTACCTGGCGCTGCTGCTCAACCAGCACATGCCGTTCAAGGCCATGATCCGCGCCATCGTGCTGGTGCCGTTCATCGTTCCGACCGTTCTCTCGGCCATCGCCTTCTGGTGGATCTTCGACGCCCAGTTCTCCATCATCACCTGGACGCTCAGGCAGGTGGGCCTTGTCAGCGAGCCGATCAACTGGCTGGGCGACCCGAACATGGCGCGCGCCTCGGTGATCTTCGCCAACATCTGGCGCGGCGTGCCGTTCGTGGCCATCACGCTGCTGGCGGGCTTGCAGACGGTGCCGCCCTCGCTCTACGAGGCCGCCACCATCGACGGCGCCACGCGCTGGCAGATCTTCCGCCACATCACCTATCCGCTGCTGACGCCCATCATCGCCGTGGTGATGACGTTCTCTGTGCTGTTCACCTTCACCGACTTCCAGCTGATCTGGGCCATGACGCGCGGCGGGCCGGTGAACGCCACGCACCTGATGGCGACGCTCTCATATCAACGGGCCATCCTGGGCGGCTATCTGGGCGAAGGCTCGGCCATCGCCACCGCCATGATCCCGTTCCTGCTCGGCGCCATCCTGATCTCCTGGTTCGGCCTGCAGCGCCGCAAGTGGCAGCAGGGAGAGGCCAATGACTGACGCCAGAGCGGGGTCAGACCCCTCGCACCGACCGCTCGGCAAAGCATCCTCATCGGAGGCGAGGGGTCTGACCCCGTCGCACGCCACGGACCACAGCGAGGGCATGAGCTACCTGGAGACGGTGCCGCGTCGGCTCGTGACGCTGTGGCTGCCGCTGTCGGCCATCCTGGTGGTGCTGCTGTTCCCGTTCTACTGGATGGCGCTGACGGCCATCAAACCCGACGAGCAGCTCCTCGACCTCGACAAGTTCAACCCGTTCTGGACCTGGACGCCCACGCTGAGGCACATCTCCAAGCTGCTGTTCGAGACCCACTATCCGCAGTGGCTGTGGAACACGATGCTGGTGGCCATCGTCGCCACCATCCTGTCGATCCTGGCCAGCGTGCTGGCAGCCTATGCCATCGTGCGGCTGCGCTATAGGGGCTCGCAGTGGGTGGGCGGCGCCATCTTCCTGGCCTACCTGGTGCCGCCGTCGATCCTGTTCATCCCGCTCTCGACGGTGGTGTTCCAGTACGGCCTGTTCGACACGCCCTTCGCGCTGATCCTCACCTATCCCACCATCCTGATCCCGTTCTCCACGTGGCTGCTGATGGGCTACTTCAAGACCATCCCATTCGAGCTGGAGGAGTGCGCCCTGATCGACGGCGCGAGCCGCTGGCAGATCCTGACCAAGATCATCCTGCCGCTGGCGGTGCCGGGGCTGATCTCGGCCTTCATCTTCTGCTTCACGCTGTGCTGGAACGAGTTCATCTATGCGCTCACGTTCATCACGTCGGTGAGCAACAAGACGGTGCCGGTGGCCATCGTCAACGAGTTCGTCGACGGCGACATCTACCGCTGGGGCTCGCTGATGGCCGGCGCCCTGGTGGGCTCGCTGCCCCTGGTGGTGCTCTACGCCTTCTTCGTAGAGCACTACGTCTCGGCCATGACCGGTGCGGTGAAGGAATAGGCACTCAATCGTAGGGCGCAATAAGGCGTCAGCCGCATTGCGCCGATCACCCTTGGTTGCTCGCGGCGCGGGGCATCGGTGCAATGCGCTGCCGCTTATTGCACCCTACGGGCGCGACCAGATGCGAAGGGTGGAGCGGTCGGCAATTCTTCTGAAATCGCTGTCTGTTGTCAGCATCGTCAAGTCATGTCGAATGCACAGCTGAGCCAAAAGAGCATCGATTGTTCCGATCTGCACGCCGTTCCGGCGACATAGATTTCTCAACGCCGCCGCCTCAACGTGATCATTCCGATCAGGCACCAGCAATGGCACTGCAGAGAACCTGTCGAGAATCTGATCTCGGGCCTTTGGGCCGGAGAACCCCTGTAGAAGCTCCTGGAGAACGAGACCTGTCGCAACGATGGTTTCGCCATTTCTTATCACTTCAAT
>JBIOWI010000381.1:0-21686 GCA_044868325.1 Hyphomicrobiaceae bacterium | reverse complement strand
ATGGCCGAGCATCCGCTTTGCCGCCAAATACCCGAGGTGGGAGCCGTATGCCTTAATTGGGCACGTACGGATCTGTGCGGGGGGCGTGAGGTAACTCACGTCCCTACCGCGATCATGGCAACCGAGTCCGTCATGTTGGGTTACCCCGCTTAGCGGCTAACCCAACCTACAAATCTTCACAACCCGATCTTCAGCCCCATCCGCTTCATCTCGAGCAAGGCCTCGGCATTGCCCCTGGCGTCCTCCACGGGATGGTGCGTGTGGGCGGTCTTGCGCAGGTGCTTGAAGGTCTGGAACGTGTCGCGCACCAGCCCCTTGTAGAGCGAGCCCAGGTTGGTGCTGGAGTGGCCGAAGGGGTTGCCACCGGTGAAGTGCCAGAAATACCAGTTGATGAACTGCCAATCGAAGCCGTTGTTGTCGCTGACGAACATCGGCCGGGCTTTCACGGTCTCCTGCAGCCAGCGCGCGAAGTCCTCCATCGCCGCCTTGGGGTCGTCGAAGCCGAGCGTCTCCTCGCGCGAGAAGCCGCTGACCGCGAGCGCCGTGGGCACCCACTTGTCCGAGATCGGCCGCAGGCGGCCATAGAACGTCTTGTCCAGGCCCTCCTGGACCAGCACAGCCCCGAACGAGACCATGCTGTAGTCGCCGGGGATGGGCCCGTCCGCCTCCACGTCCACCATCACATAGGCCATGGCATACTCCTTCTGGATCCCCTCTCCCCGCGCCGTTCGGGTCTGCGGCGAGGTCGGTGATACGCGGGGAGAGGGAGTTCACCGAATCGGCAGACTCGCCTACGGTGCACGGCTACGATGCCGAGATTGCTCCGGCCCCAGTCTTTGTCCGACGGGAACCCTCCATGCATCCGCTCTTCCACATTGTCTACGGCGCGCACGCCGGCAGCTCCCATCATAAGCTGGCGCTCGACGCCCTGCGGCATCTGCAATGCACCGATGCCGACTACTGGCAGCGTGTGTTCCTGGCCCACGCTAGGCTGTACCTGGAAGGGGCGGAAGCGCCCGACGACGACTTCAAGGACTTCGAGAACCACGTCCTCCAAACCCGCGACGGCCTGTGGGGCGGGGCGCCGGAGAAGGTGCGGAGCTGGTATCACCACGTGGTCGAGGCACTGAGCAAGGAGGACTGGCCAACCGCGGTCTACTGCGCCGGCGTGCTGAGCCACTACTACACCGACCCGCTGCAGCCTTTTCACACAGCCCAGTCGGAGGCCGAGAACAACATCCACCGCCCCGTGGAGTGGAGCATCGCCCGCAGCTACGGCGCGCTGCGCGCCTTGGGGCTGAGCGAGCTTCCCGACATGCGCGTCGAGGTCGGCACCGGCCCCAACTGGCTCGTCGAGCTCGTCTGCCGCGGCGCCGAGATGGCCAACCGCCACTACGAGAAGCTCATTGCCCATTACGACATCGGCCGCGGCGTGGTCGATCCGCCTGCGGGGCTCGACCGGGTCGCCAAGCGCATCGTGGCCGAGATGATCCGCTACGCCTACCTGAGCTATGCGGCCGTGCTCGACCGCGCCATCGCCGAATCGCGCGCGTTCGCGCCCGAGACGCGGCTCGGGGCCGCAACGCTGCTCGCAACGGTGCAGGCGCCCGCGAGGGCGCTCGCACGCAGGCGTGCCGACGTGAGAGAGCGCTGCCTCGTGGAACGCATCTACGACGAGCTGCAGGCCACCGGCACGGTGGAGAAGAACCTCCCCGAGGAGGAGCGGCTGGTGCGCGACCGATATGGCAGAGAGGTGCTGGCCAAGCGGGCGCCGTTGCCGGGAGCCGCAGAGGTGTTCCCGTTCAAGCCGCGCGAGCGCGTCGTCACGTGCGTCGACAGGGCGCGGGAAGCGCGCAAGCAGGAGGCGCTGCTCGCCACGGCCGAGGTGATCCCGCTTCGCCCCGCAGGTCCGCTCACCCCGGCGGCGGCGACGGTGCCGGTGGCCGCGGCCGTAGCCTTCGCCTCCAGCATCACGCGCCAGCCGATGCTGTTCGTGGTGCCGAACGAGCCGCGGGGGAGCGACGGCCGCACGCCGTCGCCGCCAGCGGCCAAGCGCGCACGGACATCAGCCCCGGAGTCGGCCCGGCTGGCGCACGAGGCGGCGCCCCGCGCGACGGCGGCGCGGACGGCGGAGCCGGCGCAGGAGCCCTACGACGACGGTTCCGGAGAGACAGCCATCCAGCTCACACTGGACCACGACATTGGCGACGGCCCGGCGATCGGCGCCAAGACGGTGAAGCGGCTGCGCGCGCTCGGCATCGGCATCGTGCGCGACCTGCTGAAGGCCGATCCGGCGGCGCTGGCCGTGCAGCTCAACGCCCGCGGCGTGACGGCACAGACGGTCGGCGAGTGGCAGGACCAGGCGCTCATCATGTGCGCCGTGCCCGGCCTGCGCGCCACGCACGCCCAGCTGCTGGTGGGAGCGCGCTACCGCACCGCGGAGGCCATTACCGAGGCGGAGGCCGACAAGCTGTGCGCCGACGTGCTCGCCTTCGCCGCCACGCCCGCCGGCCAGCGCGTCTTGCGCAACGGCGATGTGCCGGACATGGAGCGCATCAAGAGCTGGCGGGAGAATGCGCGGCGCATGCAGGCCGCGTGATTAGGGATTTTAGGGTGCACTTAATCCCTAATCCCTAGAACATGCCCTCGAACTTCTTCTTGAAGCGCGACAGGCGACCGCCGCGGTCCATCAGCTGCTGGTTGCCGCCGGTCCAGGCCGGGTGGGTCTTGGGGTCCACGTCCAGCGTCAGCGTGTCGCCCTCCGACCCGTAGGTCGAGTAGGTGTTGAACGTCGTGCCGTCCGTCATCACCACCTTGATCAGGTGGTAGTGCGGGTGGAAGTCCTCGTCTTTATTCATTGGGGCCGCCGTGCTTGTTGGGTGTCGTGGGCTTGCTGGGTGTCGTTGGGAGAGGGCCGGCGCAAGGCGCGCCCGAGCCGGAATTCGGCTGCCTCTTTAGCCAAAATGCCGTCCCGAGACAAGCCGTGGGAATTGGAGCCACGGTTCCGGGGTCAGACCCCCTCGCCTCCACGTCGCGTCTGAAGCGCAACCGCCTGCGCGAGGGGTCTGACCCCGGTCGGCTGACCCCGGTCGGCCTACGATTTGTCCACCCCCAGGCCCCCCCGGAACCGGCTGGCGATGGCGGCGCCGTCCTTCTCGGGCAGCGCCCAGGGGTCCTCGCCGAGGGCGATCTTGGCGACGGCCAGCACGGGACCGGGCGTCCTGAACAGGAATTCGGACAGCTCGGCCACCCCGCCCTGCTCCGTCACCGTGAGCGTTCTGCCGATGCCGAAGCCCTGGGCGACGGCGGCGATGTCGGCGCGGCCGGAGGTGAGGCCGCGCTGGCGGCCGGTCTCGCCGAAGCTCTCGTTGTCCAGCACCAGGATGCCGAGATTGGCCGGCCCCTGGTCGGCCACCACGCCGAGAGCGCCGATCCCCATCAGCATCTCGCCGTCGCCGGTGACGCACATCACGCGCCGGGACGGCCGAGCCAGTGCCACGCCTAGAGCCGTAGGCACCGCCAGACCCATGCCGCCCCAGGAGTAAAGGTATTCCGGGCTGTCGCCGGCGGCGAAGGTGTCCCATGTGGGGCTTCCGAGGCCACACACGATCAAGGCGCCGCCGCGTCGGGCCAGCAGGTCGGCCATGAACGGCCGGCGGGCGATCTTGTTGGGAGTTGCGCTCATTTCTGCCCGAACCCCTTGGCGCCGACGATGCGCTGGCTCACCAGCACGGCCGTGCCGACGCGGCTGTGAAAGGCGAGGTCTGCCGCGGCGGCGAAGGTCTCGCCCACCTCCTCGGCCTTGTCGACAGGGAAGCACTTCACCCCCACCGCCTCCAGCGCCGGCCGCGTCGCCTGGCCCATGGGCACCTGCCACGGATTGAACTCGCCCCACTGGCCGCGCATGGTCACCAGCATCAGGCACGGCGCCCGGAAGGCCGCCGGCAGGCCCAGCGCGTTGATGCAGTTGCCGACACCCGACGACTGCATGGCGAGCATGGCGCGGGCGCCGCCGAGCCAGCAGCCGGTGGCGATGCCGATGCCCTCGGGCTCGGTGGTGAGCGTGACGAGGCGCATGGCCGTGTCGGCATCGACCATCTCGAGGAGCCGGATCAGCCCGCCGTCGGGCACCGTGCAGACCGTGCCGATGCCACGCGCCTGCATGGCGCGGAGAACATCGCCGGACCAGTCGTGGTTCTCAGCCATGCCAATCCTACCTGCCGTCCCGGCCACCTGCGACCGCCCCCCAACCTGCACAGAGCGTAGCAGGAAACGCGCTCGCGACGGAGGCCCTCAACGCCGGGCAGCCCTGCTCAACCGCTGTCACCGGACGTGCCGGCGCAGGATGAGGATGACCGCCAGCGGGACGGCGACGGCGCACGCCGTCACGGTCAGCACCAGGGCGGGGAGCCGGTCGTAGGCGCCGCGCTCCACGGGGAAGAGGAGGTTCACGTACTTGGTGGCAAGCTGGCTGGCGACCACTGCGAGGCTCATGAGCGAGGCGACGAGCGCGAACCAGGTGGCGCGCTGCTCACGCGGGGCGTGCACGGCGATCAAGGCGAGCAGCGGCACCGTGGCCAGCAGGAACAGGGGCGTCTGCGCCGCCTCGTCGATCAGGGCGATGGAGCGCGCCCCGATGCCCAACGTACGCTCGGTCCACTCGTGCGCGCCGTTGACGAGCAGCAGGCTCGGCAGGAACAGAACGGCGGTCATCAGCGTGAGCCAGACGAGCACCGTGCTCGGGCGCCGGCGCACCAGGGAGTCGGCGAGGAGCCACATGGCCGCGAGCCCCACGCCGGCGCTGGTGAGCTGCAGCACGCCGAAGAAGGCCTCGTCGAAGCCCAGCCGGTCCATGGCGTACCAGCGGTAGCCGTCGCCGATCATCGGCACCGCGCGGAAGGCGAAGATCATGACGGCGACGAGCGCGATCTGCCGGCGGATGTACGGGTCGAGGCGGGCCAGCACACGCCGCAGCATCAGGCAGATGACGGCGAGGGAGACCAGGAACACCGCCTCCTGCGCGAAGCGGAACGCCGAGAGGCCGAGCCACGTGGCCGCAGCGGCGAACAGGATGCCGCCGCCGAAGATGGTCCAGTCGATCGGCCGGCGGCGGCCGCCTTCGACACGCACCAGCAGCGCACCGGTCACGGAGAGGGCCGGTATGGCGAGACCGATCAGGAACACGGTGGCGTAGGGCAGCGTCTTGGCCAGCACGCCGGCCAGAAGACCCACGCCGAAGGCGCCGGCCGAGTAGATGAGACGCGCCAACACCTCCACCATGGCGAGGTCGCGGTTGATGTCGGCCTGCGACCGTGGGGTGCCGTCACGGTTGGAGCGCGGCACCACCTCGGGGCTCATGGCGTCGGCCACCACCTCCTGGATGACGCTGCCGACCACGATCAGCATCTGCGCGACGACATAGAGCGACTCCGGCCGCGCCCACGCGATCCAGCCGCCGGCCGCACCCGCGAGCAGCACGAGGCCGGCGGCGATCAGACCGCCGCCGATGAGGACGTAGGCGCGCCGCTGGGAGCCCAGGATGGGGAGCGAGTCCACCAGCTCGCTGAACACCATCTTGGCGACCCACGGCAGTTGCAGCCAGCCCGCCAGAGCGGCGAGCTCGGCCGGACTCAGGGTGAGTGCCTTCTTGACCCAGAACTGGTCGGCGACGGCGACCAGACCAAGCGCGCCCGATGCCAAATAGACGCTGAGCAGCGGCAGATAGGATGGGCGGAAGCCCCGGATCGGCGCGACGAGCGGCATCCAGAGCCGGGTCGCCAGAGCCGGCAACGGCCGACCGTGCGGTCGCGCGATTGCTCCTCCCCCCGTGTCCGTCATCTCGCCCCTACCGCCGCGGTCTCGCGCGGCCCGGCACCGGTCCGCCGAAGACGTCGCGGATGTGGCCGGTGAGCAGGTCGGCGAAGCCCTCCGCGTACCTGGGCAGCGTGCGGCGCCTGTCCCAGAGTACGGCCACCGCGATGCGCAAGGGCTTCGACTGGTGCGTCACGGCCATGACATTGAGTCCCAGCCGGTCTGGCCGCAGGACCGACGGCACGATGGCCACACCCTGCCCCGCCAGGGCCAGCGCCAGCAGGGCGTGCGCTGCCCGGCTCTGCACCAGCGGCGTCGGCATCGCGATACTGGCCAGACGGCAGGCCGCATCGAAGATTGCGCGTGTGGCAAAGGTCGGGTGCGGCAGCAACAACGGATGCTCGACGATCTGGCGGATATCGACGGTGTCCGCCGGCCTGAGCCCCAACGACGGCGCACAGGCCGCAAGGACGTAGAACGGCGGCAGGGCCAGGCTCGCGAAGCGCGCTTCGTCCACCTTGATGTTGTTGACCACGTTGACCGACACGTGCACGTCGCCGCGCACCAACATGTCGAGATGCCTCGCCGGGTCGTCCTCTTCGATCAGCCGCGGCAGCACTTCGGGCACCCGCGACGCATAGAGCGGCAGGAAGTCTGGAAAGAACCCTTCGGTCGTGAGTGCGGAGGCAGCGATCCGCAGCTCCCGGATGTCGCCGCGCCGCAGCGACCCGGCCCGCTCCGCCAGTGTGCGGGCATGGGCGAGGAGGTCACGGCAGTCATCCAGGAACTCCTCGCCCTGCGGCGTGATGGAGAGCCTTCGGCCGACCCGCTCGAACAGCTTGAAGCCGAGGTCGGCCTCGAGGCTCCTGATCTGGCGCGACAGCGCCGGCTGGGTGATGCGCAACAGCTGGGCGGCGCGCATCACCGCGCCGCTGTCCACAACCGTCACGAAGGTCCTGAGGCGTCTGAGATCGAGATCCACGGATCTTATGCCCATAAGGCATGAAATAACACGCCGAATATGCATTGGACCGGAAACCCGCGTCAGGCGCAAAAAGCGCTGGATTGCTTGACGTATGGGTAAACTTTTCGTGTCCGGAGGACATAGATGACGCAGACCCTCGACGGTGCGGCTCGCGAGGAGCCCGGATTCTCCGAGGCCGGCCTTCGCGACCGCCACGCAGCGGTGGAGCTGGAGGAGGCCTTGGCGGTGACGGGCGAGGTCTACGACGCCGCGCTGGATCCGGCGCTGTGGCCCGGGGCGCTGCGGCGGATCTGCGAGTTCGTCGGCGGAGTGGCGACCGCGCTGCTCTCGCAGGACGCCAGCTCAGGAAGGGGCAGGTTCTATCACTCCTGGGGCGACGATCCGGCGCAAACGCGGCTCTGGCTCGAAAGATACAGCAGGATCAATCCGATCGCCGTGCCGATGCTGCTGCTCAACGTCGGGGAGGTGCGATCAGGCTCGCAACTGATCTCGCGGGAGCAGCTTCATGCCACCCGGTTCTACAAGGAGTGGCTGAGCCGCACGGGCTATGGCGACAACACCATCGCGGTGCTGGAAAGGTCGACGACTGCCGTCACCTGTCTCGTCACCACCCACTCGGAGCAGGTCTGGGGCGATCCCGAGCCGCGGCGGCGGATGGAGCTGCTCGTCCCTCACGTCCGCCGGGCCGTAGCCATCGGCGAGGTCGTGCAGAGACACAGAATCGAGGCCGAGACGCTAGCCGACGCGGTCGATGCGCTCTCTGCCGGCGTGCTTCTGGTGGACGAGGCCGGCTGCGTCGTGCGCGCGAACGTGGCCGGGCGCGCCATGCTGGCCGCCGGCGACATGCTCCACCTCCACGATGGCGCATTGGCCGTGCGCGCCGCCCGCGGCAACCCGCACGCCTTGATCGAGGCCATTGCCAGCGCAACGCGGAATGAGCCGATCGTTGGCCCGCACGGTGTCGCCATTCCTCTCGTCGCGGGCAACGGCGACCGCTATGTGGCGCACGTCCTGCCCCTCACCTCGGGGAAACGACGCAACGCCGGGTGCGCCTCGCGGGCGGGAGCTGCAGTGTTCGTGCACAAGGCGGAGGTCGGCGGGCTCTTGCCGCTGGAGGCGGTCGCCCGGCAGTTCGGGCTGAGCCCCGCGGAGCTCAGGGTGCTTGCTGTTGTCGTGGAAGCCGGCGGCAGCCTGACCGACATCGCCGAAGTGCTTGGCCTGTCGGAACCCACGGTGAAGACCCACCTGCGGCGACTGTTCGAGAAGACCGACACCGGGCGTCAGGCGGATCTCGTCAGGCTGGTGGCGGGCTATGCGAGCCCAATGGTCCGAAAGTCCGATTTCAGGTCTTACGGCGTCGTCGAACAAGCGCAGCGGCACCTGCGGCGGACGATGGCAACGATGGACTACATTCACATGGGGCCGCGCCATGGCGAACGCCTTCGGCTTTTGCGCAGGGTCTCCGAAGGGCTCTCTCCAAAACGACTGCGATAGTCGCTCGCAAACCGACCCAGATGGGAGAAGCCGCATGCTCTCGCGATCACGGCCACGCCCTCGTCTGCCTGCGGCCTCATCAGGGTGTCCCGGGCCTTTGCGAGACGGGCCTCGCGCAGATACTGTATCGGCGAGGTGCCTCGGAAATCGCGGAAGTGCTGGAACAAGGTTCGCCCAGCGACGCCCGATGCTTCGGCGATGTCGGCGATCGTGATCGGTGCCGCCAGGTTGGCATGCATGTATTCGAGAGAGCGCCGCAGGTTGCGAGGCGTGAAAGCCCGCTCGCGGCGCCCTAGGATTTCACGATAGTTGTTGGGGTGCGAAAGCAGCAGTCTGCACACGATGAACTCTTCGAACGTGTTGACTACATTCGCATCCCAAGTCATCCATCCGGTCCGTTGGAAGTCCATCACCGCCAGACGCACGTGTCGCGCCAGACTGCGGCCGTAGCTCGCAGTGAGATCCATGGTCGGCGCCAACTCAAGCGGTGCCGCAGGCTCCTCGCCCAGAAGGCCGGCGAGATGCCTCGTCAGACAAGCCGCTGTCACTTTGACGTTGAGGCGAGCGCCGATCCCTTCCGTTCTAATGACGAGCTCGTGCGTTGGTGACGAGACGGCTGCGCACTCTGGGCCGCACACGATCCGCCGACCCGCTACGCCAAACTCGATTTGCTTCTGAAGCGGAAGCTGCACCCAATAGTCGCCATGCGCCGCATTGGTCCGGATCTCGGCCGGAGCGCCATATTGGATGTACCCGACGTAGACGCCAGGCAGGTAGATACCGTTGATCCGCAAATCCAGCTGCCTGGCCACGCGCCGCGAGATGTCGAAGCGGAACTCCTTGGTGCGCAAGAAGGTGCGCGCCTCCTCGGGATCTCGACTGCCGAAGATGCGCTGCGTCTCCAGGAGCGGAGCGGGGCGGAAACTGTCCATCTGACTTCCGCAAAGGAACCATACGGGATCGGAGTAACAGCTCTGGTCGCCAGACGCGAGAAATCTTTCCTGCAGTTTCTGGACATTGGCGACGCACTCAGCCGGCTAGTCTGGCAGGCTATTAGAACGCGACTCCCGCCGGTGATACAAGAGATGCTCCGCCCCCGCCTGACTCTTGAAGAGGCGTCCTTCCGGACGATGCAGCCGCTTGCGCTCGCGAGTCGGGCCGCCGGCCAACCTACGAGCGCATGTGCCGTCGCCGCATGGTGTGGGTAGGGCTTTCGCCATAGCGCCTGCGATAGTCGACCGCGAAACGTCCGAAATGCGTAAATCCCCAGTCCGCCGCGATTTGTATCACACCTTCGCCCGGTCGGCTCCGTTGCAGCGCGCTGCGGACCTTCGCGAAGCGGGCTTCGCGCAGGTAGCGCATGGGCGAGGTGCCGAGGAAGTGCTGGAAGTGCTGGAACAACGTTCGACCCGCGATCCCGGACGCCTCTGCGATGTCGGCGATCGTGATCGGTGCGGCAAGATTGGCCTGGATGAACTCGACGGCTCGCCGCAGGTCGCGTGACGACGGCGCTCGCTCCCGGACGCGCAAAAGCTCAGAGTAGTTGTTCGGATGGGATATCAGGAGCCTGTTTAGGATGAACTGCTCAAACAGGCCGACCGTATTTGCGTCCCAGCGCATGGCACCTGTCCGTTCGAAATCTGCGATCGCAAGGCGTACCTGCTGAGCGAGGCTACGGCCGTAGCCCGTCGTGACATCCATGGCCGGGGCGAGTTCCAACGGTGCCCTTGGCTCGTCGCCCAACAGGGCCGTGAGATGGCGGGCGAGTGCGGAGGCTGTCACCGAGACCACCAGCCGAGCGCCGCATCCCTTCATGCGGATGCGAAGCCCACGCGCCGACGAGGCGACAACGGCACGCTCGGGACCACAAACCACAGGCTCGCGTCCGACGGTGAATTCGATCTGCTCCATGGGAAGCTGGAACCAATAGTCGTCACGCGTCGGATTGGTCCGAACCTCGGACGGTGAGCCGTATTGGATGAATCCGACGTAGAGGCTGGGCAGGTAGACGCCGTTGATCCGCAGATCCAGGCGCCTCGCTTCGTGTCGCGACAAATCGAACTGGAACTCCTTTTCACGCAGGAAAGCGTCCGCCTCGTCAGGCCGGGAAGTGTGAAAGATGCGCTGCCTCTCCAGCAGCGGTCTCACTTGGCCATTCTTCATGTCATGTCCGCAATAAGTCAGGTGCAGCGGCAGAGAAGACAGCATCGCATACCGACAATCAAGCGAACTTTGCTGCAGTTTTTGGACAATGCCGTCATGCGGCGCTGGCTAAGTTGACGGCGATGCGCCGTTGCCGACAGCGCGGTGTTGCTGCCGGAAAGCGGCCGGAGTCTTGCGCCTCGATTGTTGGGAACGCCTGATGCTCCGCTAGCGCCTTAAATCTGGATGCTCCCAACGTCAATGGAGGACCACCCGCACAGGTCGACCTCGCCTCTCCGAAAGCCAGGCCGGATGGAGCTTCCGTCGAGACGAGGAATCATCCTGCCGGATGATGCCACAGCTTTCGCACGCTGCCATTTGAGTGGAGTCTCAATCGCGCGCTCCGCCCGTAGGTAGCCCCGCTGAACAGCTCATAAGCTCGAACCAACTCAAGAGGAGAAAACCCGATGGCACTCAGATTGGGAGACACGGCCCCCGATTTCATGGCCGACAGCACGGAAGGACCGATCCATTTCCACAGCTGGATCGGCGAGTCCTGGTGCGTCCTGTTCTCGCATCCCAAGGACTTCACGCCGGTGTGCACCACCGAGCTCGGCCACATGGCCAGGATCAGGCCCGAGTTCGAGCGCCGCAACGTCAAGATCGTCGGCCTCAGCGTGGACCCGATCGACAGCCATAAGCGGTGGTCCAAGGATATCGAGGAGACCCAGGGCCACGCGCCCAACTACCCGATGATCGGCGATCCCTACCTCAAGGTAGCCAAGCTCTACGGCATGCTGCCGGCCGAAGCCGGCGACAAGGCGGACGGCCGCACGGCAGCCGACAATCAGACCGTGCGCAATGTGCTGGTGATCGGGCCTGACAAGCGGATCAAGGCGATCCTGGTCTATCCCATGACCACGGGGCGCAACTTCGACGAGGTGCTGCGGCTGATCGACTCGCTCCAGCTCACCGCCAGGCACAAGGTGGCAACGCCGGTGAACTGGAGGCAGGGCGAGGACGTGATCATTGCCGGCTCGGTCTCCGACGAGGACGCCAAGAAGCAATATCCGGACGGCTGGAAGGCGCCGAAGCCCTACATCCGCATCGTGCCGCAACCGCGCTAGGCCGCGCTCCGCTCTGCAGATCCGTCCCCGTACGAACGCGAAAGGGCCCGAGCCATGCCGGGACCAACGGTAACGCACGTCTTCAACTGTAAGAAAGACGGCCAAAGGAGAGAACAACCATGAACCCATACCGGAGACTGCTCGCCGGCCTGGCGCTAGCAGTCGCCATCGGCTCCGGCCCGCCGGCCCGAGCCGCGGACTATGCCAACCCGCACATGCTGGTCTCGCCGGTCACGCTCAAAGAGATGCTGGCCCGCGACGACGTGCGCATCATCGACGTGCGCCCGAAGCTGG
Source organism: Hyphomicrobiaceae bacterium (assembly GCA_044868325.1). Taxonomy (GTDB): domain Bacteria; phylum Pseudomonadota; class Alphaproteobacteria; order Rhizobiales; family Hyphomicrobiaceae; genus AWTP1-13. Next base: position 9,833 of record JBIOWI010000381.1, on the reverse strand, counting down.
ACTACGACATGGGCCACATCCCCAAGGCGCAGAGCATCCCGGCCGATGCCGTGAACGATCCGACCGCGCAGGTGCCCGGCGCCCGGCTCCTCGACGACAAGCTCGCTGACCTGTTCGGCGGCCACGGCATCGACAAGAATACCCACGTCGTCCTCTACGACGACAAGGGCGGGTTCCATGCCGCGCGGCTGTTCTGGATGCTCGACTACGTCGGGCACAACAAGGTAAGCATCCTCAACGGCGGCATCCAGAAGTGGACGGCGGAGGGTCACAAGCTCACCAACGACAAGATCAAGTTGAAGCCGGCGCAGCTCACGCCGACGCCCCGCGAGCGCCGCATCGCTACAGCCGACTGGCTGCTGGAGCGCCGTGACGACCCCGACGTGGTGGTGATCGACGTGCGTCCGCCGGCCCTGTTCCAGAAGGGCCATATCCCCTGGGCGCGCAGCATCCCCTGGGCGCAGAACCTCGCCGCCGACGGAACCATGAAGTCGGCGGACGAGCTGTGGCTGCACTTCGCATCGCATGATGTGATGCCCGACAAGAACATCGCCACCCACTGCCAGGACGGCAAGGCCTCGGCCCATACCTACTTCACGCTCCGGCTTCTTGGTTTCCCGCGCATCAGGAGCTACGACCGGTCGTGGGCTGAATGGGGCGCCGAGCCCGACCTGCCCAAGACGATCCCGGCCCAGTGACAAGGCGTCCTGCGCGGGGATTCCCCGCGCTCTTTTTCTTCGCCTGGCAAACGCCCATAAGGTAAATCAAGCTACAGCTGGGGCCGATGAGAGCAGGAATGACCCGCTTCCGTCTAGGGCTCGACATTGTTTTTCTCCCAAGGCCGCGCAATCATGGCCGGCGTGGCCAAATCGTGAAGAGGGGTGCCGCATGATCTTCCGCCAGCTCTTCGACCAGACCTCGAGCACCTACAGCTACCTCCTCGCCAGCCGGAAGGGCGGAGAGGCGCTGATCGTCGATCCCGTGCTGGAGAAGGTGGACCGCTATCTCCAGCTGGTGAAGGAGCTCGACCTGAGGCTCGTGAAGGCGGTGGACACCCACATCCACGCCGACCACATCACCGGCCTCGGCGCCCTGCGCGACCGCACCCACTGCATCACCGTGATGGGCGAGCGCGCCAAGGTGGACGTGGTCTCCATGCGTGTGACCGAGGGCGACCGGCTCACCATCGAGGGCCTGGCGCTGGACGTGCTGTATACGCCCGGACACACGGACGACTCCTACAGCTTCCTGATGGGCGACCGGGTGTTCACTGGCGACACGCTCCTGATCCGCGGCACCGGGCGCACCGACTTCCAGAACGGCAGCGCCCGCGACCAGTACGATTCGCTCTTCAACAAGCTCCTAAAGCTGCCCGACGTGACGCTGGTCTACCCGGCCCACGACTACAAGGGCGACACCGTCTCCACCATCGGCGAAGAGAAGCGCCACAACCCGCGCCTGCAGGTGCGGTCGGTGGACGAGTACGTCGACCTCATGAGCAAGCTCAACCTGCCCAACCCCAAGATGATGGACGTGGCCGTGCCGGCCAACATGCGCGTCGGCCTCGCCCAGGACGAGATCGCCCGCAAGGGCTGGGCGGTGATGCCGGCCGAGGCCAAGACCCTGGTAGGCCAGCCCGGCGCAGCACTGGTCGATCTGCGCGAGCGGTCGGAGCGCGAGAAGCACGGGGTCATTCCGGGCTCGCTGCACGCGCCCTATCCCGAGCTTCAGGAGAACATCCGCCCCGGTGGCATGCTGCACGAGCTGGCGTCGGCCACCGGGAAGCGCATCGTGTTCTACTGCGCTTTCGGCGAGCGCTCGGCCATGGCGGTGCAGGCGGCCCAGGACGCGGGCCTCGCTACGTCATGCCACATCCACGGCGGTCTCGACGCCTGGCGCAAGGCCGGCGGAGCGCTGGAACGGTGTCAGACCGGCAGGGTCTGACACCGTCGCCATCGCATCACTTCACCAGCGCCCAGGTGCCGTCCTTGACGGTGAGGAGCACGCGGCCGCGCTCGTCGAGGCCAGCGTGGTCGGTGGGCGTGAAGTTATAGACGCCGTGGCTGGCCGCGATCTCCTTCTCGCTCTCGATCGCCTTGAGCAGCGCATCGCGGAACTCCTTGGTGCCGGGCTTGGCGCTCTTGAGCGCCACCGGGACCACGCGCTTCAGGATCTGCCCCACATCGAAGGAGTGGCCGCTGAACTGGGTGATGGAGCCAGCGCCGTACTTGGCCTCGTAGGCCTTGAAGTGCTCCAGCGCGGCATCGTTCTGCGGGCTCTTGGGCAGCAGGTCTGCCACGACCAGCGGGCCGGACGGCAGGATCGCGCCTTCCGCCGCCTTGCCGGCGAGCTTGATGAAGACCCTCGAGACGGCCCCGTGCGTGTGATAGATCGTGCCCTTGAAGCCGCGCTCGCGCAGCGCGATCTGCGGCAGCGCCGCGCCGGTGCCGGAGGCCGCCACCAGCACCGCGTCGGGCTTGGCCGCGACCAGCTTCAGCGCCTGTCCGGCCACCGAGGTGTCGGCCCGCGCATAGCGTTCCTCGGCCACCATCTTGAGGCCCATGGGCTCGGCCAGCGCCTTGAACTCCTTCACCCACAGGTCGCCCCAGCTGTCGGAGAAGCCGATGAAGCCGACCGTAGCGGCCTTGTTGGCCTTCATGTGCTCGAACACCGCCTTGGCCATCAGCGCGACGGGCTGCGGCATCATGAAGGTCCACTTGGCTCGGTCGGGCACCAGCGGCATGGGCGACTGGGTGAAGTGCGGCACGCCGTTCTCCAGCGCCACCCCCGACACCGCCATGGAGCTCGGCGTGATGGACGAGCCCACCAGCACGTCCACCTTGTCCTCGGTGACGAGGCGGCGGGCGTTGGTGGTGGCGTTGCCGGGGTCGCTGGCGTCGTCGAGCACGATGACGGTGACCTTCTCGCCGGCGATCTCCTTCGGGAACAGCTCGGTGAAGGTGTTGCGGGCCGGCCCGCCGAGGGCGGCGGCCGAGCCGGTGGCGGCGATGGTCACGCCGACCTTGATCTCGGCGAGCGCCGCCTGCGGCACGGCCAGTGCGGCGGCAACGACGGCAGCAAGCCGCCACGTCTTGAGAGCGAGCTTCATTGCGGTCTTTCCTCCCTGAAACGATTTCTCGAGCGTGCATTCATGGCGCCGCCCTCGATCGGCAGGCGTCGGGGCGCGCGCCCGGTTTTCACCCTTGATGGCAATAGTTATGAGGTACAACGGTTGCGAGTCAATCTGTGCTGCCTGCGGCGGAGCTGCGCGGGTGCCCGCGACACCCTGGTCTTGGAGCGCTTACATCGCGTTTGACGCCCGGGACCCCGCCGCTATGATGCGCCGCCGCTCGCCCTCCGACGACCGTGGCCCCAGTGGCGGAACCGGTAGACGCGTCAGATTCAAAATCTGATGTCCGCAAGGACGTGGGGGTTCGAGTCCCTCCTGGGGCACCATCCTTTGCCGGGGTGACGAGGCGCGGATGCGCTTGCTGCGGCGGCCGCGGAAGAGGTCGGGAGACCTTCAGGCTGAGGCGATCCGCCGGTCCCACACGCGGGGCGGGCGTTCTGGCACCCCGCTCACCACGAGGAGAACAGGCCGAAGCCGAAGCCCATGCTGGGCGGGGGTGGCAGGTCGTCGTCGCGGTCGCTGAAGACGTCGGGGCGCTGGCTGCGGCGCCTGATGGCGCCTTGCGGCTCGCCGCTCATCACCACGATGAAGTCGGTGCCCTTGCTGGTCTCTCGGCTCAGCTCCTCGTCGGAGATGATCAGCGACGAGCCCGGCGCCACCAGCTCGTTGATGCGGTCGACCGCCTCCTGGGGAATGGCGATGCGCTCCAGCGCCTCCTTGGCAACGGCGGCATCGGTCGGCGTGGGCTCGCCGTAGCGGGGCGGCGCGCCGAAGGCGGGCCGCCGGCGCCCCGGGCCTGGATACATGGCGAGCGCATTCCAGCGCAGCTCGTCCATGTCGCTGCCGGCGTAGTCGATGGCCGTGAAGAGCGTGGTGCCGATGGGCGCACCCGGGTTGCGGATGGTCACGCCGGTCTCGAACATCGGCTCGAAGGACTGGCGCACGTAGAGCCGCTGCGTCTTGCGGCTGATGAACACCGACACCGGCGCCAGGGCCGCCACCTTCGCCTCGTCCTCGGCGGCGATGCTCGCCGCCCGTGCTACCTTGGCCTCCGCCCGCGCGGCGAGCGCCGCATCGATCTTGGCCTTGGCCTGCGCGTAGATGGCATCGATCTCGCCCTGTGCGACGGCGAGGCGGTCCTGTGCCTTGGCTTTGGCGGCCTTCAGCGTCTCGGCATCCCTGGGGGAGACCTTCTCTTGCTGAAGCGCATCGGCCTCCCGGATGGTCGCCTCGGCCATGCGCTTGGTGCTTTCCGCGATCTCCAGCCTGTCGAGGTGCTCGCCGGCCTCGTCCCGAGCGCGGCTCCACGCCTTCCTGGCCTGCCGGGCCCTTTCGGCTGCGGCCTCCGCGGCGGCCGCCTTGGCGGCGGCGATCGCCCGGCGCGTGGCGGCCGGCGTGAAGGCGGCCTTCTCGACGCGGGCGTCGGGCCCGCTGTCCAGGCTCGGACCTGGGCCTGTACTCGTCTCGACGCCCGCCCCAGTGGGCTTGAAAAGGGCAGGATGGGCGAAGTCCACCGGGGCCATGTCGTCCCGCACCACCACCACCCGCACCCCCCGCCTGCTCCGCTCGAACAACTGCCCCGCGAAGTCGTAGGACAGGCGGATGCAGCCGTGCGAGGCCGGGTGGCCAGGGAGCGCGCCCGCGTGCAGCGCGATCCCCGACCAGGTGATGCGCTGCATGAACGGCATCGGCGCATTCTCGTAGAGGTTGGAGTAGTGGTGCCGCTTCCTCTCGATGACCCGGTATAGCCCCGCCGGGGTCTCGTAACCGCTCCGGCCGGTCGACACGGGCGCCTCGAGCGCCTTGCCGCGCGCGTCGTAGACCGTCATCTTCTGCCGGCTCAACGAGACGACCAGCATCACCGGCACGTTCGCCGTCGCCCCTTGGGCCGCCGCAGGCCTGTCTGTGCCCGCCCCCGTAAGGCCGAGCGCCAATGCCAACGCGGGCACGCCAAGGCGCAGTATTTTCAACCGGTTAAGCATACGGCAGGGCCCGAGACTGCAGACAGGGGATCCAGCTTGGATCGTAGCATCGAACGATTCCGGCAAGGAAGACGCGGCGGCGAGCGCCCGGACTGAACGCGCTTGCACAGATGCCTGCGGGTCACACTGCATAGCCACAGGATGACCCCAAGACGATCCCAGACGATCCAGCCCGGCACGCGCTCGCCTTGCCAAGGCGAGACAAGCCTGGGACATTAAGGGGTTGTCATTTGACTTGAGATCCCGATCGGCCAACAAGAGCGGCACATCCATGCACACTGCGCAACGCCCGCCTTCGCGACCGACCAGGCCTCGGCCCCCGACAGGCGTAGCCCCGGCCTCGCGCTCAGGAGTTGCTGCCCCATGTGGATCCCAGGCAGGCGCCTCACCCTCCTCGCTCTCGCCCTCATGCTGATCGCACAAGTCGTCCCGGCCGCGCACGCCGCCGCTGCCAAGGCCGTGAGCGAGTTCAAGCTTGCCAACGGCTTGACCCTTGTGGTCGTGCCCGACAACCGGGCGCCGGTCGTCACGCACATGGTCTACATCCGCGCCGGCGCCGCCGACGAGCCGCCGGGCGTGTCGGGCATCGCCCACTTCCTCGAGCACCTGATGTTCAAGTCCACCGAGAAGCTCGCCAACGGCGAGTTCTCGGCCATCGTGTCGCGGCTCGGCGGCCAGCAGAACGCTTTCACAAGCTCCGACTATACGGCCTACTTCCAGCGCGTCTCCAAGGCCCATCTCAAGACCATGATGGAGATGGAGGCCGACCGCATGATGAACCTGCGGCTGGACCCCAAGGAGGTGGATACCGAGCGCCAGGTCATCATCGAGGAGCGCCGCGTGCGCACCGAGAACGTGCCGTCGAGCATCCTGGGCGAGCAGATGACGGCGGCGCTCTACCAGAACCACCCCTACCGCATCCCCATCATCGGCTGGATGCACGAGATGGCCATGCTCTCGCGCGAGGACGCTCTCGCCTTCTACAAGCGGTTCTATGCGCCCAACAACGCCATCCTGGTGGTGACGGGCGATGTGGAGCCCAGCGAGGTGAAGGCCCTGGCCGAGGCCACCTACGGCAAGCTGCCAGCCAATCCGGCGGTGGCCAAGCGCGTGCGTCCGCAGGAGCCCGAGCAGCGCGCGCCGCGCCGGGTGGAGCTCAAGGACCCGCGCGCCGGCAATGCCTCCGTGCGGCGCTACTACCTGGCCCCGGCCATGACGACCGCGGAGCCGGGCGAGGCGGAGGCGCTCTATCTCCTCATGAAGATCGCAGGCGGCGGCGGCACCAGCCGGCTCTACCAGTCGCTGGTGGCGCAGGAGAAGGTCGCCTCCAGCGCCGGCGGCTGGTACTCGGGCATGTACCTCGACAGCGGCACCATCGGGGTCTACGCCGTGGCCGCGGAGGGCGTGCCGCTCGACAAGGTCGAGCAGGCCATGGACCGGGTGATCGCGGAGCTACGCGAGAAGGGCCCCACCCAGGCCGAGCTCGACCGCGCCAAGAAGCAGTTCCTGGCCGAGTTCGTGTACGAGCTGGACAGCCAGGAATCGCTCGCCCGCCGCTACGGCGGGGGGTTGACGCTGGGCCTCACGGTCGACGAGATCGACCGCTGGCCCGAGACCATCGCCAAGGTCACGCTGGCCGACCTGAAGAAGGTCGCTAACAGGCACATCGACATCCGCCGCTCCGTCACCGGCACGCTGGTGCCGGTCAATCCGGAGCCCGAGACGATTGCGGCGCCCACGCCGGTCTCGGGCCCCCCGGCCGGCCCGGCGACGGCGGGCACACCCGGCCGGCAGATGCGATAACGACGACCGGAGGCTTAGCCCCGCAATGACGATGCACGGTCCCACGGCGCAAGGCGCGCACACCCGCTCGTGGCTTGGAGTGGCGCTGGCAGCGGTCATGCTGGCGGCGCTGTCACTGTTCCCCAACGAGGCGCACGCCATGAAGGTGCAGGAGGTCAAGAGTCCCGGCGGCATCGGCGCCTGGCTCGTGGAATCGCACACCGTCCCGCTGATCGCCATGCGCTTCGCCTTCGACGGCGGCGGCAGCTCGCAGGACCCGGAGGGCAAGGAGGGCGTGACCAACTTCCTCGCCAGCATGCTCGACGAGGGCGCAGGCGATCTGCCGGCCAAGGCGTTCCAGGAGCGCATGGAGGAGCTCGCCATGCGCATGAGCTTCAACGACGGGCGCGACGCCTTCTACGGCAGCTTCGAGACGCTCACCGAGAACCGCGACGAGGCGGCCAAGCTGCTGGCGCTCGCCGTCGGCAAGCCGCGCTTCGACTCGGAGGCGATCGAGCGCATGCGCAAGCAGCACCTGGCCGGCCTCGCCTACGCCGCGCGCGATCCCCAGCGTGTCGCCTCGGAGCAGTGGATGGCCGCCGTGTTCGCCGGCCATCCCTACGGCCGGCCGGCCAACGGCACGCCGAAGACCGTGGGCGAGATCGACCGCGCCGACCTGGCGGTCTTCCACCAGCGCGTCTTCGCCAAGGACAACCTGCGCGTGGTCGTGGTGGGCGACATCGACGCCGCCAAGCTCGGCCAGCTGCTCGACGACGTGTTCGGCGCGCTCCCCGCCAAGGCCACGCTCGCCAAGGTCGCCGACACCGAGGTCAAAGCTGCCGACAAGCTCAAGGTCATCGACATGAACGTGCCGCAGTCGGTGGCGCGCTTCGGTCTCCCTGCCATGGCGCGCAGCGACAAGGACTTCATGGCGGCGTTCGTGCTCAACTCGATGCTCGGTGGCAGCGCCTTCACCTCGCGGCTCTACCAGGAGGTGCGCGAGAAGCGCGGGCTCGCCTACGGGGTGGACACCTCGATCGTGCCCATGCGTCATGCCTCCATATTCTTCGGCGGGGTCGCCACCAAGAACGAGGAGGTGGGCCAGTCGCTCGACGTGATCCGCTCGGAGCTCAAGCGCATCGCCGCCGACGGCCCTGCGGAGAAGGAGCTGGCCGATACCAAGGCCTATCTCACCGGCTCGTTCGCGCTGCGGTTCGACACCAGCGCCAACATCGCCAACCAGCTCCTGTGGATGATGCTGGAGGGCCTGGGCTACGGCTACATGGAGACCCGCAACGCCCAGATCGAGGCCGTCACCATCGAGGACGTGCGCCGCGCGGCCAGGCGCCTGTTCGACGGCAAGGAGCTGGTGGTGACGGTCGTCGGCCGGCCGAAGGGGCTTGGCAACGGCGGATAGCAGGTGTCAGACCCTCCGGGTCTGACACCATAGCTCCAACGCCGTTGTTGGCGCAGTCCTATCGACGCTGTTTGCGCCATGGTGTCTGACCAGGGGAGTCAGACACCTGCACTACTTGCTGGGCGCGCGGGCGTCCACGCACTTTCCGCCCTTCCAGAACATGTAGGTGCCGCACTGACCCGGCCCCTTCTTGGCAGCCTTGCCGGGCAGGAACCCTCTGGCGGCCGTCTTCTTCCTGGGTGCCGCGGCAGCCTTCCGGGGGGCCGCCTTTTTTGCCGCCTTCGGCGCGGCCTTCTTGGAGGACATCGTCGTTCCGCCCATGCCCTGCGCCACGGCCGACGGGCCGACGCTGGCGAGGACGAGAGCGGTGGCGGCCGCAGCCGCCAACAGGATGCTGGTGCGCATGGTCTTTGCTCCTTGGGCAGGCGAGTTGACGGGCTTCCCCGGGCTGCTCCTGCCCACGCTGGTAACGCGGGAGCGCAGACTTCGATCCGCAGCAGGATCCGGCGACGGGCACTTAAAGGTGGAATGCCTAATGCCCAATCCGGAGTTGACGCCCGCAGCAGCCTGCAACCACCACGCACCTCGGGGTCGGATTCGCGCACATGGGTGCACATCGCTGATTCACGCCGAACTATCGGCCGCTCGCCGAGGCCTTCGCCGCCAACCTTGGCGAGCACGGGGCGCCCCTCCACCTGTTCGCCAAGCCGTCACTCGGCACCTGGAACACGCGAAGAAAGCCGTCCGTAGTGCTGGAGGCGATGGATGCCTACCCTGGCAAGACCATCGTGCTGATGGACCTGGATTGCGTCGCGCTCGGCGATATTGCGCCTGCGGCGCAGATCCGCGGCGACGTTGGGATCGTCGTTTTTGCACGCAACGTGCGCCGGAGGCGACGCTGGGCGCAGTGGCTCTCTGTCGAGTGCAGCTCGCGCGTCGTCGTGTTCCGGCCGACGGACGGCGCCCGTGCCTTCGCCCAGACGTGGGCCGAAACCATCGAGAAGAGCGCCGTTAACCACGATGAGCATTCAATGGCCTGGGGCCTACCTGTCATCGCCCGGCGTCCACTTTGACTACATCCCGCAGGAGTATTCTGGCCGCGAGCTTGGCACGATCCTCGATGCCGTCATCGCCCACGACAGCGCGCATGACCGGCAACGGCGGGCGGAGCGTGGCAGGTTCAGGTTGGCGCTTCGAGCCTTCGAGCAGCGATTTCTCAGGACAGGCCGCACCAGGGCAGACCGGCTGAAGGGCGAAATGTCGGTGCTGGTCAAGGCCAGCGCGTAGGTGAGCCGCACCGGGCAGATGTGCCCGTGGCGTACCTATGCCCAGCCCGCACCTTAACCATTCGTTAACCGACTCGGCCCAGGGTCGGCGTCAGGATGCAAGGCATCTGGGGCGCCGCCCTGCTGCCCAAGGCGGCCTCCGAGAGCAGCGAGTATCGGCTCTCCACTGCAAGAGGACGGGCTTAGCCGTCTTCCCAATCTCTCTCAATCGACCCAACGCGGCTCGGTAGGTGCCC
>JBIOWI010000380.1:0-16285 GCA_044868325.1 Hyphomicrobiaceae bacterium | reverse complement strand
GACACCTACGCCTCTGCCTTTAGGCCGACGCCGATCGGGCAGCTCAAGCCGGTGCCGCCCAGGCCGCAGTAGCCGTGCGGGATCTTGGCCAGGTACTGCTGGTGATAGTCCTCGGCGAAATAGAACGGGCCGGCGTCGAGAATCTCCGTGGCGATGGGGCCGTAGCCGTTGGCCGAGAGTACCCGCTGATACGCGGCCTTGGAGGCCTCGGCCGCCTGGCGCTGGGCCTCGCTCGTCACGTAGATGCCGGAGCGGTACTGCGTGCCCACGTCGTTGCCCTGGCGCATGCCCTGCGTCGGGTCGTGGCTCTCCCAGAAGGTCTTGAGCAGGGCATCGTAGCTCACTTTTCCGGGGTCGTAGACCACCAGCACCACCTCGTTGTGGCCGGTGCGGCCGGTGCACACCTCCTCGTAGGTAGGATTGGGCGTGAATCCGGCCGAATAGCCCGCGGCCGTGATCCAGATGCCCTCGCCCATCTCCCAGAACTTGCGCTCCGCACCCCAGAAGCAGCCGAGCCCGAAGATGGCGGTCTCGGTGCCCTCAGGATAGGGCCCCTTCAGCGGCCGGCCGTTGACGAAGTGCGTGGCGGCGGTGGGGATCGGCTCGGCGCGCCCCTTGAGCGCGGTCTCGGCCGTCGGCATCTCGGGCTTCCTGCGGGAGAAGAGCATGGGGTCACCGTGGTTTCGGGGGCGGGTACTCATGATATAGGTGCCGGAAGGCTGCAACACCATAAACCGGCACCGGATCAAGGCCGCGGCGCCACGAAGTCGTCGTGCAGGTCGGTGAGCCAGACGTTGCCGGCGGCCTCGGTGCTGCCCACCCCGATGTAGCAGAACACCAGCTGCGCCTCCTCTGTCTCGGAGGCGTTGGCGATGACGTGGATTGCGCCGCTCGGGACATAGACGAAATCGCCGGCTTCCAGGATGACCTCCTTGCGCTCGCTGCCGTCGCTCCTCGCCTGGATCAGCCGGATGCGGCCGGACAGGATGTGCCAGCACACGTCGTTGTTGGCATGATAGTGCGTCGGGTTCGGCCCGGCGCCCGGCACCAGCACCGTGCGCCCCATCACCGCCCTGGCGCCCTCGACGGTGGCCTCGGAGATGCCGAAGCCCACCCGCAGCGGCGGCTCGTAGGTTGTATCGGTGCCCACCTTGCCCTGCCGCACCACGGTGACGACCTGCTTCTCGAACGGGACCATGCGTCTCTCCGGGCCTCCACAACCCACTGTAGTTTGGCTTCCCGGATGACACCAGATCCGGCAACCATAGGGACGGCGCGGAGCATGACAGATCAAGACGGTGTCGGCTCAGTGATTTCCTTGAGAACGTTGTCGACCACGATCAAAGTGTCAAAATGCGATATACGGGGCTCGCTTCCATATAAGGCCCGAATACGGCTTCGATACTCCTCGCCGTGCCAACGGAGCGCCGCCTCTTGACTCGTCCATACGTACACGCCGCCACCCAAGCTCTGCTCTTCGTTGAAGAAATAGTGCTTCCAGAGGAGGTCCGGATTCTTGGCCCACGCCGGCGCAGTCTGTCGGTAGAGCGACATCACTTCCTCTCGTGTAATGCCCTTCCGCAGTTCGAGAAACACAAGCTCGGTGATCATGGGTTGTCTCTCTCAGAAGATATGTCTCGCTGGTACTGCTAGCGCAGTTGGCCCCCATTGAAAGCGTATACGGCGGATTACGCTTCGCTAATCCGCCCTACGGCCTACATCGACGTGGTCGAACGCCGGTGAGACCGAGCCCCGCCGGTCGAAGTGCTCGCGGGCCTCGACGATGCGCGCGCGATTTGCGAGCGCCCAGTCGGCGAGGGCTTTCACCGGGATCAGAAGCTCGCGGCCCAGCTCGGTCAGCTCGTACTCGACGTGGGGCGGCACCGTCGGGAAGACGCGCCTGGTGCAGAAGCCGTCGCGCTCCAGGTTGCGCAGGGTCGTGGTCAGCATCTTCTGCGAGATGCCGTCCACCCGTCGCTGCAGCTCGCTGAAGCGCAGGGGCCCCTGGCCGAGGCAATTGACCACGAGGACGGTCCATTTGTCGCCGATGCGCCCGAGAACCTCGCTCACCGACTGGCAGTCTTCGGTGAGGTGCTGGTGCCTTAGTTTCATAAAGGTGCCTTCTTGTCGCTCCCACAGCACTCACCAAAATAGACCAACACACCGTTGGGAACCAAGGGAGAGGTGCCATGAGCAAGCCGAGGCTCGCGATCGTCGTCGGAAGCATCCGGCCGAACCGGTTCGCGGATCGTGCGGCCAAGTGGATCGAGGAGATCGCGCGGCAGCGGGGCGATTTCCACGTGGAGCTGTTGGACCTCAGGGACTATCCGATGCCCCTGTTCGCGGAGGAGGCCTCGCCGGCCTATGGGTCGTCGAAGAACGAGGTGGCGCAGCGCTGGCAGAGGAAGGTGGCGGAGCTCGACGCCTATGTCTTCACGGCCGCCGAATACAATCGCGGCCCTACGGCCGTCCTCAAGAACGCGCTCGATTATGCCTACCCGCAATGGGGGAACAAGCCGGTCGCCTTCGTTGGCTACGGCGGCGTCGGCGGCGCCCGCGCGGTCGAGCAGCTGCGCCTGATCGCCATCGAGCTGCAGATGGCCCCCATCCGCACGGCCGTGCACGTTCTGCTGCCGGACTATCTGGCCGTCCTCAAGGAGGGCAAGAAGCTCAGCGATCTCGACCACCTCAACCAGGGCGCCAGGCAGATGCTCGATCAGCTGGCGTGGTGGACCGTCGCGCTGAAGGCCGCACGGGACAAGCAGCGGGCGGCCGCGTGAGGTGTCATAGTCAGACTCTCTGTGTCTTCCGTGTCTGACGCGTCGATCAGACGGGGCTCGGCTGCCTGGTGGCGAGCTTTGCGGCGGGCGCCCTGCTGGGCTCGGTGGCGGCGAGCCTGCGGCGCGGCACCGCCCCGGCACGCACCATGATCGTGTCGAGCCTCGCCTGGTTCGCGTGCCTGCTGGCCTTTGCGCAGGTGCGGACGCTCTGGAGCGGCGCGGCCCTGCTGGCCCTAGCCGGCTTTGCACAGAGCCTGAGCATGGTGACCCTGGCCGTAGTGCTGCTGGGCGTCGCCGGCGGGAAGTTCGGCGGGCGCATCATGGGCGTGCGCATGCTGGCGATCTACGGCCTGCCGGTGGGTGCGCTGGCGGGCGGCGCCCTCATCGAGGCGATCGGCTTTCACGCCACCGGCACGCTCTACGCCATGGCCGGCATCGCCCTGACATGCGCCATCGCCTGGCACTGGCGCGCCCCCATCTACGCCGCGTCGATCGCCCGGCGAACGGCGGATAGGTGCGGTTGGACCGCCCCGCCCTCACGAGACGGGGTCAGACCCCTCGCCACCACCGATGCGAGTCAATGCCAAGGTAGAGGCGAGGGGTCTGACCCCGTTCGCACCGGGAACAGTACGGCGCCGGATCTCGCCGATCACCACGCTGTTGTCCTTGTCGCCCTCGCCATGGCGGACGCAGGCGCGGAGGATCTCGGCGTTCAGCTGCGCCAGGGGCAGCTCCTGCCCCAGCTTGCGCGCCTGGGCCAGCATCAGCTCCACGTCCTTGAGCGTCTGCCGCGCGCGTCCCTCGGGCGCGAAGTCGCCGCGCACCATCTTGGGTCCCTTCGCATCCATGACCTGCGAGTAGGAGGCCGCTTGGCGCGCTACGTCGAGGAACCGCCCCGGGTCCAGACCCAGGCGCTCAGCGAACACCAGGCCTTCTGCGAGCGCCAGCCGGTTGAGGCCGAGGATCAGATTGATGGCGAGCTTGGCGCGGCCGGCGCTTCCGGCGGCTCCCATATGGAAATGGGAGAGGAAGACGGCACGGAGGATCGGCGCCACCGCCTCGAGTGCGCCGGCATCGCCGCCCACCAGGGCCACGCCGCAACCCTGCCGGACCTGCTCGCTGGTGCCCGAGATCGGCGTGTCGAGGAGGCGGAGCCCGCGGAGCGCCGCGCGCTGCGCCAGCGTGGCGATCCGGTCCGGATCGCAGGTGCTGGCGGAGAGGAGGATCTTGTCCACGCCCAGGTCCACGGCTGCCAGCAGTCCGTTCTCGACCACGTCCTCCACCTGGTCGGTGTCGAAGACGGCCAGGAACAGCACATCGCAGCGATGCGCCAGCTCCGCAAGAGAGGCGGCGCCGTCTACGCCGATCCGCTCCAATGGCCGCAGCTTGTCCGCGTCGAAGTCGAAACCCACCACACCGTAGCCGGCGCCGATCAGCCGCTGCGCCAGCGCGCTGCCCATGAGGCCGAGCCCGACGATGCCGATCGGCCTTGAGCCGGTCATGCGACGCTCGCCTCGCTGCGCTGCTGGGGTCTCACCGTGTTGCCTGCAACGGTCCGTCAGGCTAGGGATCTTGCTGCGCCGGTCTCCGGCCTCGCTGGAACACTGAGCCATGGCCATGGCTGCGACGCAAGCCGGAACGGATCGAGCCGAAGGAGATGCGGCCGGCGGCTACGACTACATCGTTGTCGGCGGCGGCGCGGCCGGCTGCGTGATGGCCAACCGGCTCTCCGCCCGCTCCGGCGCCTCGGTGCTGCTGCTCGAGGCCGGCGCCGACACCGAGCCCGGGCGCGAGCCGGCCGACATCCTCGATGTCTACCCAACCTCCTACTACAACAGCAGCTACAAGTGGCCCGGCCTGAAGGCGCACTGGCGCACCCAGGCCAACTCTCCCGCCATCGGCTTCGACCAGGGCCGCATCATGGGCGGCGGCTCCAGCGTGATGGGCATGATGGCCCTGCGCGGCACGCCCGACGACTACGACGAATGGGAGCGGCTCGGCGCCAAAGGGTGGAGCTGGGAGCAGGTCCTCCCCTATTTCCGGCGCCTGGAGTCCGACCTCGACTTCTCCGGCGAGGCCCACGGCAACGCCCACGGCAACTCTGGCCCGGTTCCCATCCGCCGCCTGAGCCGGGAGAGCTGGACGCCGCTCGCCCGCGCCGCACAGGCCTATGCCGAGACGCGGCAGCTGCCGTTCATCGCCGACATGAACGCGGACTTCCGCGACGGCCATTGCTCGCTCCCTATGAGCAATCTGCCGACACGCCGCGCCTCCGCCGCGATCTGCTATCTCGACGCCGGCGTCCGGCAGCGGCGCAACCTCACCGTCGTGGGACGGGCCGACGTGCTTCACCTCCTGCTCGACGGCCGCCGTGTCACCGGCGTGCGCGCCCTGGTCGACGGCGAAGAGCGGGAGCTCCGGGCCCGCGAGGTGATCCTCTGCGCTGGCGCGATCTTCTCGCCCATCCTGCTCATGCGCTCCGGCATCGGCCCGGAGGGGCACCTGCGCGCCCACGGCATCGCGCCCCGCGCCGACCTGCGCGGCGTGGGCCGCAACCTCATGAACCACCCGGTCCTGTTCGTGGGCGCGCATCTGCGCCGGCCTGCGCGTCAGCCGGCCAGCCTGCGCACCCTCCAGGTCTCGTGCTTCCGCCTCTCCTCCGGCCTGCCGGGTTGCCCGCCCACGGACCTGTGCATCAACGTGCAGAGCAAGTCGTCCTGGAACGCCGTCGGCCGTCAGATCGCCAACCTCGGCCCGGTGCTGTGGAAGCCGTTCTCGCGCGGGCGCGTCTCGCTCGCCTCCGGCGAGCCGGCCCACCCTCCCCTCATCGAGTTCAACTTCGTCGACGACGAGCGCGACCTGCGCCGGCTGATGCACGGCTTCCGCTGGGTAGTCGACCTCCTCTCCTCCGAGACCGTGCGCCCCCTGTGCGGCCGGCCGTTCCCGGTGCGCTTCACCGACCGCCTGCGCCGCCTCAACCGCTTGACCAGGGCCAACGCCGTGCAGTCCGCCGCGATCGGCGCGCTGCTCGATATCCACCCCGGCCTGAGCGACTACGCGCTCCGGTCGCTGACGGGCGGCGCCGTCGACCTCCACAAGCTGATCGCCGACGACGAGCTCTTGGCGGAGCATGTACGTCGCAACGTGGCGGGAACCTTCCACGTGAGCGGGACGTGCCGCATGGGCGCCGCGCACGACCGCGACGCGGTGGTGGACCCGGAAGGCCGCGTGCTCGGCCTGGGCGGGCTGCGCATCGCCGACGCTTCGGTGATGCCGGCCGTGCCGCGCGCCAACACCAACATCCCGACCATCATGGTGGCGGAGAAGCTTGCCGCCGCCATCGCCGGAACCTAGCGCGGTTTGCCTGGGGGTTTGCCTGGGTCCCATTTCAGCCGGCTCCCGTGACGGAATGCCGAACGCCGCTTGACCCGCCCGGAGCGGCGGCATCTACTGAGGCGTGCGTTGCCCAACGATAAAGAGGCAGCGCCGATCACAACCAAGAAGCGTCGTGGGAGGAGGACTGCCATGCGTCGGAACCGTGCCGTGCCGCCGCGCCTCGCGGCCATCTGCGCCATCTGGGCCATGGGCGGCCTTGCTCTCGGCCTCTTCGGTCAGGGTGCCTGCACGCAGGCTGAGGCCCAGGAGATGAAGGAGGTCACCTTCATCGTGGTCAACAACCTGTTCTCGACGCCGGCCTTCGTCGCGGTCGAGAACGGCTACTGGACCAAGCAGGGCCTCAACGTGAAGATCAAGCTCACCTCCAGCGGCCGGCAGGTGACGCAGAGCCTGCAGGCGGGCGAGGCGCAGCTCGGCCACGCGGCGCTCTCCACGACCACGGCGTCGGCCCGCGCTAGCGGCAACATGCTGAAGGGCGTGATGCCCTACTACAACGCCGGCGAGTTCATCGCCAAGGCCGGCGGCCGCGCCGTCATCGCCCGCAAGGACCGCGGCATCGACGCCGCCAACCCCAAGACCATGGAAGGCAAGAAGATCGGCTACCTCAAGGGCAGCACCAACGACGTCTACCTGCGCGCCTGGTTCAAGCGCGAGAAGCTCGATATCGCCAAGTCGGAGCTGGTCAACGTGCCGGTGGAGAACATGCCGATCACGCTGGTGCAGGGCCAGGTCGATGCGGTGGCCCCGTGGGAGCCTTACACGGCGCAGGTCGTGCGCGAGCTCGGGCCTAACGCTGTCGTCGTCAGCCGCGGCGAGGCGGGTCTCGTCACCGACATCATCGGCGTGGTGGCGCACGAGAATTGGATCGGCAAGAACTACGACCTGCTGGAGAAGTTCTCCATCGGCATCGCCCAGGCCGCACAGTTCATCCGCCAGAACGCGAAGGGCGCGGCCGAGATCGACACGCGCTATCTTGACGGCCTCAACGTCGCCGACGCCGTCGAGGCACTGAAGTGGGTCAGCTGGGACCCGCGGATCTCGGTGTGCACGTCCGAGGGCCTGGTGCAGACCGGCAACGACATGGTCAAGGACGGCCTCATCAAGATGAGCCGGCCGTTCACCGCCGAGGACTTCTACGACGACACCGTGCTCAAGCGCGTGATGGAGAAGCATCCGCAGTTCTTCTCCGACCTGCCGCCACTCCCCAAGTCGCTGGCCGAGTGCAAGGGCAAGCTGAATTGAGGTTTCAGGTTTCGGGTGTCAGGTTTCAGGAAAGTGGTCCGCGGCCCGGTTGTACACTCCATGAAACCTGAAACCTGCAACCTGAAACCTGGAACCACCCAGGACAAGATCGTCGTCTCCGGCTTCCGCCACGTGTTCCAGACCGCCGACGGGCCGGTGCAGGCGACCGACACCATCGAGCTGTCGATCTGCGCGGGCGAGTTCGTGACCCTGGTCGGCCCCTCGGGCTGCGGCAAGACCACTCTGCTGAAGGCGCTCGCCGGCTTCCTCAGGCCCACCGAGGGCTCGATCCTGTGCGACGGCGCACCGGTGCGCGGCCCGGGCCGGGAGCGCGGCGTGGTCTTCCAGGAGCTGGCCATCCTCCCCTGGCGCACCGTGCGGCGGAACATCGGCCACGGCCTAGAGATCGCGCGGGTGCCGCGGGCCGAGCGCGAGGCGACCGTGACCCGCCTGATCCAGCTCACCGGGCTCGCCGGCTTCGAGGACCGCTACCCGCACGAGCTGTCGGGCGGCATGCGCCAGCGCGTCGCCGTAGCGCGCACGTGGGCTGCGGACCCCGACGTGATCCTGATGGACGAGCCGTTCGCCGCGGTGGACGCCATGACGCGGCTCACCCTGCAGGAGGAGCTCGTGCGCCTGTGCGGCGCCACGGGCAAGACGGTGTTCTTCATCACGCACAGCGTCGACGAGGCCGTGTTCCTCGCCGACCGGGTGCTGGTGATGACGCGCCGTCCCGGCCGCATCAAGGCCGCCATCGACGTGCCGGGCCGCGCCGCGGGGCGCGACTGGGAGTCCTTCAAGGTCGACCGCGCCATGCAGGCCATCGTCGAGCAGGTGCTGCGGCTGGTGCGCGAGGAGCGCGGCGCCGCGACGCCAACCGCCGCCGGGGCCGCCACCGCCGGCGCACCGGCATGAGCACGACGGCGGCAGCCAGGCCCCACGCCGATCCAGGGGCCGGCCTCCGCCCGGCGGCTCCGGGCGCAGCGCGCGTGCTGGGGCGGCTGCGGGGCTTGCGCATTCTGCTGCCCTTCGCGGCCCTGGTCGCGGTGTGGTGGGCGATCTACGCCAGCGCCGACTTCTCTCCGCAGGTGCTGGTCTCGCCGCTGGCGGTGTGGAATGCTTTCGTGCACCTGGTCACGCACGGGGTGATGGCCGAGTACGCCAGCACCAGCCTGCGCATGATCGGCTTTGCCGCATTGCTCTCGCTGGTAGTCGGCGTGCCGGTCGGCTTCGCCGTGGGCGTCAACCCCTACGCGGCGCGGGCGCTGGAGGGCTTCCTGCGCTTCCTGCAGGGCATCTCCGGCATCGCCTGGCTGCCGCTCGCCATCATCTGGTTCGGCTTCACCCACACCACCACGCTCGTCATCGTCATCTACACCCTGATCGTGCCCATCATCTTCAACACCATGATCGGCGTGCGCGCGATCCCCGAGCCGTACGGGCTGGCGCTGCGCTCGCTCGGCGCCTCGCGGCTCCGGTTGGTGAAAGACGTGTACCTGCCGGGCGCCTTGCCCAGCATTGTCGTCGGCCTGCGGCTCGGCATGGGCTACGGCTGGCGCGCCTTGATCGCCGCCGAGATGCTGGTGCGCAAGGGCGGCTTGGGAGACCTAATTTTCGGCGCCCGCACCTTCGGCCAGATCGACCGCATCATCACGGGCATGGTCGTGATCGGCTGCCTCTACGTCATCGTCGACCGGCTGATCGTGCAGCCGATCGAGAACCTCACCGTGGCCCGCTGGGGAGTGCTGCGCCAATGAGCGACGCCGCCATCGAGCGAGGCCGCTCCGCACGGACCGCCACGCGCTCCGACAACGGGGGCACTGTCCAGCAGATCGTTTGGCGGCTGCTGCCGTTCACGCCGTTCGCGCTGATCCTGGCGGCGTGGGTGGCCTACTGGGCCATCGCCCGGCCGTCCGCCGCCACGCTGCCGGCGGTGCAGGACGTGGCCGCCGCTCTGTGGGAGCTGGCCGTGAAGGGCGAGCTCGCCGTGCACGTGCTGGCAAGTCTGTGGCGGCTGGTCCTCGGCGTGGCGCTCGGCGTCGCCACGGGCGTGATCGGCGGCTTCATCGTCGGGCTCAACCGGCCGATTGCGGAGTTCCTGAGCCCGCTCATCGTGTTCTTCAACGCCATCTCCGGCATCGTCTGGCTGCCGCTGGTGATCGGCTGGCTCGGCATCGGCACGGCGCTCGCCGTGTTCCTGATCTGGAACACCGTGTTCTTCATCGTCTTCCAGAACACCGCGCTCGGCGTGCAGCTGGTCCCCCAGGTCTACGAGCAGGGCGTGCAGGCGCTGGGTGGCGGCCGCTGGGAGACGCTGCGGAGCGTGATCCTGCCGGGTGCCCTGCCCTATATCCTCACCGGGCTCAGGTCCGGCCTCGGCTTCGGCTGGCGCGCGCTGATCGCCGCCGAGCTGGTCGGCGCCACCACCGGCCTCGGTCAGATGATCTTCGGCGCCACCGAGTACCACCGCTCCGACATCATCATCGGCGGCTGCCTCCTGATCGGCCTCATCGCCATCGCCATGGACCGCTGGCTCCTCCTGCCCATCGAGCAGCGCACCATCCGGCGCTGGGGCCTGGTGCTGGACGCCAGGAAGGAGGAATAGGCCGTGAGTACGGGGTCGGACCCCTCGCTGCCAAAGGGGTCAGACCCCTCGCGCCCAACGCCTCGGCCTCCAAAGGGGTCAGACCCCTCGCACCTAACGTCTCGTTTCACACAGACGCTGGAGGCGAGGGGTCTGACCCCTAGGCTCGGCCCTGAAGCCCGCAAGATCGCCGCCGGCATCGGCCTCATCGCCCTGGTGCTGTTCGGCCAGGACCTCTACGGCCGCGCCACCGCCTTCATCCGCCTCGATCCGGCGCTGCGCGGCGCCACGGCCCCTCGCAACGTCGTCGTCGTGCTCGGCCTCATGCCCGACCGCTTCCACAACGAGAGGGTCTCCGAGTATGGCGTCTTCGCCGGCCGCGACGGCGCGCTCAACCGCATCCGCCTGCGCAACGTCACCCCCGACAGCCTCTCCCGCCTTGCCTCCGTCCCCTGGATCGCGCGGATCGAGGCGATGCCGTAGGCTGGTGTCAGATCCGGAGGGTCCGATATGACGCTTACGCTGCCGTGGGGCGACGGTGCAGGCTGGAAAGGGCCCGCTCCGGCGGCTCGGGTGCCGGCGCCTGTGGCGGGGCGTCGGAGAGCACGGCCAGGTTGCCCGGCGCCTGCATCAGCGCGACGGCGTGCATGCAATCCTGCAGGCTGGCGTAGCCCGCGGGCGAGATGGCCTTCGTCTCGCCGGTCTCGGCGACGGCGATCCAGCGCCACTCGCCGTTGTGATCGAGATCGTATTCGTACCGAGTGGGCATGGCGGCAATCCTCTGTCCCAGGGATCCTAGCGCCATAGCCGATTCGCGTGACGTGCGAGCAAGCCCGGAACGGATTTTCCCTTCCTTATTCCCCGGTTCTCCTCGCAGTGAGGCTATCACAATCCCGCGCGTTCACGGGCTTACGGTTGCGTCTGTGCGGCTTGGCGGTAGGCTGGCAGAGGATCATGCTGGGGACGTGGAATCTGCCAAAGGGGTATCCCATGGCAAGTAGGCTGCTTGCGCTTGGCAGCGTTGCTCTGATCCTGCTCGCGATCTCGGCTGTCACAAGCCCGGCTGACGCCAGGCGTAGCGGCGGGCACAGCTTCAGCGGGGCCAGGAGCTTCGGCGGCGGGAACTTCCAGGCCAGGAGCTTCGGGGGCAGCCAGATTCGTGCGCCCGCCTATTTCGGCAACGCGAAGGGTCCAGTCTTCTACAAGGGTGCCGGCCCATACAAGGGTCCGGGTTTCTACAAAGGTGCCGGCCTCTACAAGGGTGCCGGCCTCTACAAAGGTGTGGGCCCCTACAAGGGTGCGGGCCTCTACAAGGGGGATAAGCACAAGGGGCACGGCCGCAGGTTCCGGCGCATCCTTGTGGGCGTGCCGATCTTCTACGGCGGCTACTCCTATTACTACTATGGCGACTGCGACTGGCTGAGACGCCACGCGATCGCGACCGGCAGCCCGTACTGGTGGAACCGCTACAACGCCTGCCTCTACGGCTACGGCTACGACTATTGAGAGCCGCACCAGCGGCGAGGCGCACGCCTGGCGGCAGAACGGCCGCGGGCGTGCGTCTTGCTCGAGAACGAAACGGGCGAGGCCAACCTGCGTAGTGCACGGTGCGAGAGAGGCGACCCCGTGGGACTCCCTCTCCCCGCCGCCCTCGGCTATCCACAAGGGCGACCTCGCCACACTGTCCCGAGGGCGACGGGGAGAGGGTCGGGGTGAGGGACAGCAAGAGGCTCTGTCCCATCCACGGCTCGCGCAAGAATCGAGGTCCCTCGCGGAGAGGCTTTCCCCTGTGGCTGCCCCTCACCCTAGCCCTCCCCGCTTCGCGGGGAGAGGGGACCTGTCGGGCCTGCCGCGCGTTTGGTGTTAGACCGGCCAGGCGCCGGCGAGTTGCAGGACGAAGCCCGAAACGATCAGGGCCGTGGCCAGCACGAACATGCCGCGGCGGGCGCCGAGTGCGGCGCGGTGCTCGTCGCGCGCCTTGCGTATGGCGCTCTCGTCGTGCATGCGGTCGAGCTGCTCGAAGGGGTTGCGCTGGCCCGGTTGCGCGCGCAGGTTGCGCAAGGCGCGGGCGCGGTCGAGCTGCTCGGCCAGCTGCATCTGCCGGCCCTCGTTGAAGAAGGCGAGCCACCACTCGCGCAGGAGCAGCATGAACCCCGCGAAATCGAGGGCGATGCCGGTGACGGTGAGCCAGTGTTGGATCATGTTGGTGAGATGGTGAGTGGTGAGATGGTGAGTTGTCGGTCGAGTCTTGGGTTCAGTCTCGGGATTCCAAAGATCGGATCATTGAACGGAGCATTTTGCTGACCCTCTCGCAGTCATCGAGTAGGCCGGCGACCACATTGCTTTGCAGCAGACCAACTCGTCCAGACAGAATGACGTGCGTCTCCAACTCTCGTGTGGAGCCTTGAGCGATCCTGAGGAACTGTACGAAGCTGCCGGTTTGGTCGCGTCCGTAGCCTTCAGCTATGTTCGCGGGTATTGATACCGAGGCCCTCCGGATCTGAGCAGCCAACCCGTACAATTCCTCGCGCGGAAAAGCCTTCGTGACGCGATAGCTATGCTCGGCGAGCGACATCGCGATCGACCAAACGTCCAGGTCCTTATAGGATCTAACTGCGTTTCCTGCTGCCATTAGTGTCCTCCTCGCCACTAGCGACAACCGAAACTCACCATCTCACCACTCGCCATCTCACCTTATTCCGCCCGCATCACCAGGCAGTCGATCTCTAGCCGCTTCAGCTCGGTGCAGGCGTGGTCGGCGGCGGAGCGGGCGTCGAAGCCCACGTAGCGGGCGCGGAAGTAGACCTTGTCGCCCCGCCTTACCTGGCTCATATGCGGGGCGTGGGCGCCGAGCACCGACCCCGCGCGTTGCCTTACCCAAGCGAGCTGGCGCTCAGCTTCGCCCTCGGTCTGGTAGGCACCGACCTGGACCTGGAAGGGACCTGTCGGAGCCCTCGTCGGCTCGGCGACGGCCGCAGCTTTCGCCGGCGCGGCATGCTCCGCCGCTGGGATGCTTCGCCGTGGCTCGGCCGGGGGTGGAGGCGGTGGAGGTGCGGCCTCCGGCTGCTTTAGGAGGTCCTCGATGTCGTCGGGGCGCTGCGGAGCCTCCGGTGCAGGCGGTGCGGCCTCGGCCAGGACCGGGCGTACGCGCACCACCTCGATGCCGGGCACCGCGGCGAGCACCGGGCGCGAAGCAGGCTGCGGCGCGGGAGGCGGCGGCAACTGGGCGGCGGCGGCAGATGTGGCCTCGATCGGCTCCAGGATCGGCTCCCGTGGCGGAGCCTTCGCCGGTGCGGCCGGCGAAGGCGGCTTGGCCGGGGCGGGCTGGGCCACGACGAGCGGGCCGGGGCGACGCGTCCTCTTCTCCGACGCCTTGGCGAAGGCGGCGTCGAGGTGAGTGCGCACCGCAGCGTTGCGCAGCGCAGCGGTCTTGCCGCCGAAGTAGACCGCCAGCACGTGCTTCTTGCCGCGCCGGGCCGAGGCCACCAGGTTGAAGCCGGAGGCGCGGATGTAGCCGGTCTTCATGCCCTCCAGGCCATCGTAGCGGAACAGCAGGGAGTTGTGGTTGCGGAAGGTCTCGCCGCCCCAGTCGAAGGTGCGGGTGGCGAACAGCGGGTAGTGCTTCGGGAACTGGTCGTAGAGCCGGAGCGCCAAGGCGATCATGTCGCGCGCAGTGGTGACCTGGCCCGCGTCGGGCAGGCCGGAGGCGTTGCGGAACACCGTGTCTGTCATGCCGAGCTCGCGGGCCTTGCGGCTCATGAGCGTGGCAAATTTCTCTTCGCTCCCGGCGATGTGCTCGGCCACGGCCACGGCCACGTCGTTGGCGGACTTGACGATGAGGACCTTGATGGCGTCGCTGACGGCGATCTCGGCGCCCTCCTGAACGTCGAGGTTGGAGGGCGGCTGGGCCGCGGCGTTGGCCGAGAAGCGGATGCGGGTGGTGAGGCTGAGACGGCCCTGCTCCAACTGCTCGAACAGGAGATAGAGCGTCATCAGCTTGACGAGGGAGGCCGGGAAACGGGCCTCCTCGGCGGACCTCTGGTAGAGGACACGGCCGGTGTTGGCATCGATGACCAGGACGGCGTGCCGGCCGCCTTCGGAGGCATAAGCCTGGGCGACAGGGCCGCAGGCGATCGCCAGGGCCAGCGCCAGGGCGACCAAGCGGCGCCAGGGCCAGCATCGGCATGTGTATAAGGCCATTCCCCCTGTTTCCCAGCTGCTTGTGCGACGGAGCAGCCTCTCGCTCTCGTGACCCGTGAGAGCGCCCCGTCCGCTTGTTTGGGGTCTTTAGGGCGACTTTGAGGCGCCTTCTTGAGGCGGCAGTCGGGTGTCGGCAGTCGGCAGTCGGTTTCATCTCGACTGCCGAAGCCCGACTGCCGGTCTTCTGGCGCCAGCCTAGGCTGCGGCGGTAAGAGGCCGGTTAACGAGCCGTGAGCGGGGAGATTGCGTAAAGGTTGATATTGCGTCGCAGCAATCTGCCTTGACTCGCATTGTGCAGTGCATATATTCGGTGGGCGTCGCGCAGCTCGCCTGCTGTGCGTCTCCCCCAGGAACCCCAGAGACTCCGCACTCAGGACCACGCAAATGATCAAGAATTTCGAGGACTTCCAGAAGATCGGCCAGCAAAACGTCGACGTCGCCATGAAGCTGGTCGGCGAATGGAGCAAGGGCTGGCAGGCGATCGCCGCCGAGATGACCGATTACACCAAGCGGTCGTTCGAGGAAGGCACCGCGACGGTCGAGAAGCTGATGTCGGCGAAATCCTTCGAGCAGGCGGTCGAGATCCAGACCGGCTACGCCAAGCGCGCCTACGACGACTATATGCACCAGGTCTCCAAGATCGGCGGTCTTTATGCCGAGCTGGCCAAGGAGGCCTACAAGCCGGTCGAGAAGGCGCTGCAGAGCGCGCGCTGATCAGCCGAGCCGCCAGGAAGCGTCTCCGAGAAGCGGCTCAGGCTTCCCAGGATGGGGCACATCGGGTCTTGCGCCTGCCGGGCGCGAGGCCCGATTCTTTTTTGTCGCATTCGCGCGTTCCGTTCACCATATAGCGGCCGGATGGCCCGATGGGCCGGAGAGATCGGCTGGACAGGCGTCGCGCAAGCCGGCCCACCGGGCCCGTCGACTGCGCGGAATGGCTGGCCCACGACTGGCCAGGGGCCGGCCCGGGGCTTGCATGGGTTACGCATGGCGTCGGCCAGCGTTTGCGAAACGGGTGCGGCTGTCGGTAAGATGGGTTTGATTTGGCAAGCTTGTCGGGGAGCGGGTTGGAGAAGATGTCGGGCAGGAACGGCTCACGGGGCGAGGATGAGGGCAAGACCGGCCTCATCACCAAGACGCGCCCCAAGACCAAGAAGCCGAGCCTCTACAAGGTGCTGCTTCTGAACGACGACTACACGCCGATGGAGTTCGTCGTGCATGTGCTGGAGCGGTTCTTCAACAAAGGCCGTGAAGATGCCACGCGCATCATGCTTCATGTGCACCACAAGGGCGTCGGCATCTGCGGGGTCTACACCTACGAGGTGGCCGAGACCAAGGTCGCCCAAGTGATGGATTTCTCGCGGCAGCATCAGCATCCGCTGCAGTGTACGATGGAAAAGGAGTAGCACAGAGCCGTGCCCGCCTTCTCGCAAAGCCTGGAAGCCTCGCTGCACCGCGCGCTGGAGTACGCCAACGAGCGTCACCACGAGTACGCCACGCTGGAGCACCTGTTGCTGGCGCTCTTGGACGACCGCGACGCCGCGGCGGTGATGAAAGCCTGCCTGGTGGACTTCGATGCGCTGCGCAAGCGCATCACCGAGTACCTCGACAACGAGCTCGCAAGCCTGCGCGTGAAGGGCTCCACCGAGGCCCAGCCCACCACCGGCTTCCAGCGGGTGGTGCACCGCGCCGTGGTGCATGTGCAATCATCGGGGCGCGAGGAGGTGACGGGCGCCAACGTGCTGGTGGCCATCTTCGCCGAGCGCGAGAGCCACGCCGCTTTCTTCCTGCAGGAGCAGGAGATGACGCGCTTCGAGGCGGTGCAGTACATCTCCCACGGCATCGCCAAACGGCCGGGCATGTCCGAGCCCAAGCACGTGCGGGGCGTCGACGAGGACCAGGGCGACGGCCGCGAGGACGGCAAGAAGCAGCCGCAGGACGCGCTCAACACCTACTGCGTCAACCTCAACAAGAAGGCCAAGGTCGGCCGCATCGACCCGCTGATCGGCCGCGAGCCCGAGGTGATGCGCACCATCCAGGTGCTGTGCCGGCGCCAGAAGAACAACCCGCTGTTCGTGGGCGATCC
>JBIOWI010000379.1:0-3802 GCA_044868325.1 Hyphomicrobiaceae bacterium | reverse complement strand
GACACCTATCTGGAGGCACGAATTGCTGGCCAAGACGGAGACCATCCTGGCCGAGGCCGTAGAGCATTGGCTCGACCGGTTCGAGCGCGCGCTGGCCGAGGCCGATCCGGCCCGGCTGAGCCGTCTGTTCCATCCGGAGAGCTACTGGCGCGACCTGCTGATCTTCACCTGGGAGATCGGAACGGTGATTGGAGCGAACGCCATTGCGAACGAGCTGAGCGCGCGCGCCGGTGAAGCCGCTCCGAGGCGCTTCACCCTGGCCGCCGACCGAACGCCGCCGCGCCGCGTGCAGCGTGCGGGCACCTCGGCCATCGAGGCATTCTTCCATTTCGAGACCGCCGTGGGGCGGGGCAGCGGCGTGCTCCGCCTGACGCCGGCCGCCGGCGACAGCGACGAGCTCCGGGCGTGGACGCTGCTCACGGCGCTGGACGAGTTGGCGGGGCACGAGGAGCGCGTCGGCCGCTCGCGCCCAACGGGCCAATCCTACGCGCGCGACTTCCGCGGCCCCAACTGGCTCGACCGGAGGACATCCGCCGCGGCCTACGCCGACAGGGACCCGGCCGTCCTGGTGGTCGGCGGCGGTCAGGCGGGGCTCTCCATCGCCGCGCGCCTCAACATGCTTGAGGTCGACACGCTGGTCGTCGACCGCTGGCCCTGCATCGGCGACAACTGGCGGCAACGCTATCACGCCCTCACCCTGCACAACCAGGTGCACGTCAATCACCTGCCCTACATGCCGTTTCCGCCGGGCTGGCCCACCTACATCCCCAAGGACAAGCTGGCCGGCTGGCTGACGGCGTACGTGGAGGCCATGGAGATCAACTACTGGCCGGCCACGGAGCTCGCGAGCGGGACCTACGACGAGGCCGAAGGCCGCTGGTCCGTCGTCCTGCGCGGCGGCGACGGCACCACCCGTGAGATGCACCCGCGCCATGTGGTGATGGCGACCGGCATCAGCGGCATCCCCAACCTGCCCGACATCCCGGGCCTCAAGGATTTCGCCGGCACCGTGCAGCACTCCAGCCAGTACGGCGACGGCGAGGCGTGGGCGGGCCGGAGCGCCATCGTCGTCGGCACCGGCAACAGCGGCCACGACATCGCGCAGGACCTCTACTCCAGCGGCGCGCAGGTCACGCTGGTGCAGCGCAGCCCGACCCAGATCGTCAACATCGAGCCCAGCGCCCAGCTCCCCTACGCGCTCTACGACGAGGGGCCTCCGCTGGAGGACTGCGACCTGCTCGCGGCATCGATCCCGCTGCCCTTGGCGAAGAAGAGCCACCAGGCGCTCACCGCGCAGGCACGGGCGCTCGACAAGCCGCTCCTCGACGGACTGGAGCGCGTCGGCTTCAGGCTCGACTTCGGCGAGGACGGCACCGGCTGGCAGTTCAAGTATCTCACCCGCGGCGGCGGCTACTACTTCAACGTCGGCTGCTCCGACCTCATCGTCGACCGCAAGATCCGCCTGGTCCAATTTGCCGACATCGCCGAGCTGGTCGCAGACGGCGCGCGCCTCAGGAGCGGCGAGACCGTCCCCGCCGACCTCCTCGTGCTTGCCACCGGCTACAAGGGCCAGGAGCACCTCGTCGCCAAGCTGTTCGGCGCGGAGGTTGCAGCGCGCGTGGGCCCCATCTGGGGCTTCGGCAAGGGCATGGAGCTGCGCAACATGTTCATGCGCACGCCCCAGCCCGGCCTCTGGTTCATCGCCGGCAGCCTCGCCCAGTGCCGAATCTATTCGAAGCACCTCGCCCTCCAGATCAAAGCCTGCGAGGCCAGGCTGATTGGCGCCGGTGTCAGACCCTCTGGGTCTGACACCATGGGTTCCAACGCCGGTTGCGTAATGGTGTCAGACCCGGAGGGTCTGACACCTATCCCATGATCTGCCGAGGCAGCCACAGCGCGATGTCGGGCACCGCCATCAACAGTGCGATCAGGGCGACGATGGCGAACACGAAGGGCAGCGCGCCGCCGATCACCTCGTTGATGGAGCCGCGCCCGCGCATCCCCTGCACCACGTACAGGTTGAGACCCACGGGCGGCGTGATGAGCGCGGCCTCGATCAGGACGGTGAGCACGATGCCCCACCAGATCGGGTCCCAGCCTAGGCCGAACACGATAGGTGCGATGAACGGGGTGGTCAGGATCATCATGGAGATGGTCTCCATGAAGCAGCCCAGCACCAGGTAGAACGCCACGATCAGCAGCATCGTGCCGATCTTGCCGAGGCCCAGGCTTTCGATCGCTTTGCCGAGCCCGTCGGTAAGCCCGATCGCCGCCAGCACGAAGTTGAGGAACTGCGCCGCCATGATGATCAGCATGATCATGGCGGTGGTGCGCATGGTGCCTTCGGCCACGGCCCGCAGCATCGACACTGAGAGGCGCCGCTCCCACGCCGCGAGGATGAGCGCCGCCATCACGCCCAGCGAGGCCGCCTCGGTGGGCGTTGCGATGCCGGCATAGATCGAGCCGACCACGACCAGGAAGATGAACAGGGGCGGCAACAGCGCCGGCAGCATGCGGAAGCGGCTCGCCCAGCTCGTCTCTAGCATCTCCCCGCCCTTGCCGGGGTCGGCGAGGCAGGCGATGAGCACGATCGCCATGAAGAAGGAAGCGAGCAGGAACCCCGGAACGAAGCCAGCGAGGTAGAGCCGGGGCACCGAGGTGTTGGTGAGCAGCCCGTAGAGAATGAAGTTGATGGAGGGAGGGATGAGGATGCCGAGCGTGCCGCCGGCGGCGATCGTCCCTAGGAACAGCGGCTCATTGTAGCGGTGCTTCTTGATCTCCGGCACGGCCACCGTGCCGATGGTCGCGGCGGTGGCGACGCTGGAGCCCGAGGTGGCCGCGAACATGGCGCAGGCGCCGATGTTGGCGTGCATGAGCCCGCCGGGCAGCCACGACAGCCACTGGGCGATGCCGTTGTAGACCCGCTCCGCGATGCCGGATCGGAGCAGGATCTCGCCCAGCATCACGAACAGCGGGATGGCGATCAGGATGTACTCGCTCGACGAGTTCCAGATGATCTCGCCCATGGCCCGGTGCAGCGGCATGGAGGCGAAGACCTGGTTGAGGGCGAGACCCAGCACACCCATCACCGCGGCCACCGGCACGCTCAGGGCAAGCAGGACGATCAGCAGCAGAAGGGCAGTCGCCAGCATCCCCCGGAGCCCCGTGTCGAGAACTCCAGCGAGCATAGGAATCGCTTACCGGCCTGTCCAGGGACGAACGGCAGAAGGCAATAAGGCAAGTAGGGTAATAAGGCAGTATGGCAAAAGAGGTGCTGCCCTACTGCCTTATTGCCCAGCCTTGCCTACTCACGCGCCAGCCAGAGTCGCCTCAAGCGCCTTCAGCAGCCGCCTGGCCTGGGCGAGCGCGGCATCCTGCCGTTCCTCCTCGGTCCGGGTATCGAGGGACCTGCCGTCCCAAACCGAGACGTGGGCCACGATGGCGCCGTCGTCCGTGAAGGTTCCGATCTCGTATTCACCCCGAGGGCGCTTCTTGATGATCAGCTTGGGATCCGTCATGCACCTCACCCTAGCGCAAGTTCGCCCAAAGTGAACGCGAAAACTCTCCTTGCTTAAAGGTCTTACATAGGACTGGGGCAGGCATTGGACCGGCCGCGAGCAACCGGTGGCCACTTCCAGGCGAGTAAACGGCAAAACGCGGCGGCCGCCCAAACGGTCGCGGCCTGCCGGGCCGATGGCTCAAGCCGGTCAGTTTCAGGGGAACCGGTAGGTCAGCCCGACGGCGACCGCCGGCGACCACAGTTCGGTCTCCAGCGTCCCGCCGCCATTCAGATCGGCATCGA
>JBIOWI010000378.1:0-2879 GCA_044868325.1 Hyphomicrobiaceae bacterium | reverse complement strand
GCAATCGCGCTTTTCGCGCGATTGCGCCCTACGGGGCGGCCTTCTCGAACGGATAGATGAGACTGCCGGCCTTGTACTCGGACGGATAGACCACCACCTGCCGCTTCCAGTCCTGAAACTGGGCGAGGTCGCTGCCCGTGATGCCCTGGAACTGGCTGCAAATGATCCGCGGCTTCGTCCACTCGCCGTCGGGACCGAAGGCGATCGGGCCGATCACGGTGTCGAAGGTGGTCTTGTGCATATAGTCGGCCAGCACCTCGTCGTTGAGCGACTTGGTCTGCGCCACCGCGCGCGCCAGGATCTGCCCCGCCGCATAGGCGTAGGGCGGATAGGTGTATCCCAGCGGGTCGATGCCGAGACCGGGCGCGCGCTTCTGGTATTCGGCCATCATCTCCTTGGTGCCCGCGAACTGCAGGCTGGGGGCCGGGATGTAGAACTCATTGACGATGTAGCCGTTGATCAGGGGCCCCAGCTGCTGCTTGATCCCGGTGACGAGGAGACCGATCATCGGGCCGCCGATCATCTTCGGCTTGAAGCCGATCTCGTTCGCCGCGCGCACGATGCCCACGGTGTCGACGGGAAGGGTGGCGCCGTACACGACGTCGGGGTTGGCGGCCTGCATGGCGCGCGCGAGCGAGGTGAATTCCGTCGTCGACAGCGGATAGGTGCGCTCGAACACGATCTCGAAGCCCATCGCCTTGGCATTCTCGCGCGCACCGTCGAGCGCGTTGCGCGAATACTCGACGTCGGCGCCGACTAAAGCGACGCGGGTCGGGCGCGGCGTCTGTTCGGCGGCAAGGTCGAACAGGCACTTGGAGTAGTTGGCGATCGCCGGCCCCTGCGAGTTCATCGAGAAGTAGCGCGGGTACTTGAACTCCTTGTTGGCGCCGAGCCCGAAGATGCCGATGGTGGTGCGCTTGGCTTGAACGATCGCCGGCAGCGAGGCGGCGATCACGTTGGTGCTGTACGGGCCGATCAGCAGGTCGACCTTATCGACGCCCATCAGCTTGGCGTAGATCCCGGGCGCGTTGGCCGGGCTGCCCTGGTCGTCGTAGTAGACGAGATTCACGGGCCGCCCGAGCAGCCCGCCCTTGGCATTGACGTCGTCGCGCCAGATCTCCAGACCCGCCAGCACCTGCTTGCCCGCCGGAGACGTTGGCCCCGTGATGCTGAGACTGAGCCCGATGCGGATCGGGTCGGCGGCGGCCGCGGGTTCGACCGCCATCGGCAGACCCATGGGCGTCGCCGCGACCAGTATCAGAACGACTCGCAGGCGGCGCCGAATATCCCTTCGCAACCACATCGCTTCCTCCCCTGGATTTTTCAGAATTTGCAGAGCAGCCTAGCGAGCGGTGGCATTGTTGGCAATCGTTTGCCATGCCGATAGTGCTTGACCGCAGCGCATGCTCGGTATGTTTTGGCCCGACATGTTTTGGCCCGACATGTCTGGGCCCGACATGTCTGGGCATGAGAGAACGAAGTCGCGCCGCGCGCGCAATGTGAAGCTGCGCGCGGGGCGCGCCAGGGGAGAGCATCCATGTTCAAGGGGTCCGCCAACGTCATCCTGCCGACGTCGATCATCGGGTCGCTGCCGCGGCCGTCCTGGTACGGTGCGGTGCTCGGCGCCCGCAGCTTCCTCGAGGCCATGGTGCACGCGCGCTACCGCGAGCAGTACGAGGACGCCGTGTCGTGCTTCCTGCGCGCCCAGGAGACGGCCGGCATCGACATCTGCACCGACGGCGACGCCCACTACGACGAGGAGATCGCCGGCATGAGCTGGCAGAGCTACGCGCCGGCGCACATGGAGGGCTTCGACGCGGACCCGCGGCCCACGATCTACGACGTGGGTGCGGTGGCCTATCCGCGCGGCCACATCCTGCACGACTTCCTGGAGGCGCGGGTGATGCCCCGCATCGTCGGGCCGGTGGGGCGCGGCAAGCTGCAGTACACCGCCATGTGGAAGGTGGCGCAGCGCATGACCAAGCGGCCGGTGAAGTTCGGCACCATCCTGCCCGAGCTGCTCGCCGCCTCGGTGGCCGACACCTACTACAAGGACCCGGTGGAGCGGACCATGGCGCTGAGCGAGGCGCTCAACGCCGAGCTCAACGAGCTGGCCGACGCCGGCTGCCCGGTGATCCAGATGGAGGAGCCGCAGATCCACATGGTGCCGGTGCGCGGCAAGGCGTTCGGCAAGCTGGACATGGGCGACCTCGTCAAGGTGTTCAACAACACGGTGAAAGGCCTGCGCGGCAAGACCGAGGTGTGGTGCCACACCTGCTGGGGCAACCCGTGCCAGCAGCGCATCTTCAAGGAGGTGCAGAGCTACCAGCCGACGCTCGACGCGCTCAACGAGGTCGACGCCGACGCCCTCACCTTCGAGACCTGCTCGTCCGGGCCGGGGGATCTGAAGGCCATCGGCGAGCGCATCAAGGACAAGAAGATCGCGATCGGCGTCGTCAACCACCACTCGCTGCAGGTGGAGCGCCCCGACGAGGTGGCGGCGCTGATCCGCGAGGCGCTGAAGCACATCCCGGCCGAGCGCCTGATCGTCTCATCGGACTGCGGCATGGGCCGCGAGGGCATGGGCCGCCGCCACGCCGCCTACAAGATGGTGTCCATGGTGCTGGGCACCAACATCGTGCGCAGGGAACTCGGCCTGCCCGAGGCCGAGTGCCTGGCGGCAGACCCACGCTACTCCCTGACGGAAACGAAGCGCTGAGCGGGGCCCGCGCCGCCTGTGCAAGAGGTCTGATCCTATATCACCCGTGCTGGCTACACCGACCTTCGATAACGGAACGGAGCGTGCCGCAGCGTCCCCTCCCCCCTTGTGGGGGAGGGACAGGGTGGGGGGGAATCCCGAACCTCGAAGATCGTGGTGG
>JBIOWI010000377.1:0-6122 GCA_044868325.1 Hyphomicrobiaceae bacterium | reverse complement strand
GGAGCGCCGCGACATAAGCGCGCCACCCTCCCGCAGGCCGTCCCAGAGCAAGCACGTTGCGAGGATTGCCGCCAAGCAGCATGCTGGCCCCGACAACAAGAGCGATCTGAAAGGCCAGCGAGACGGTCGCCGCCCACAATTCTCCCACGAGCAGCCCCAGAGCCCGCCTGCAGCCGAGGTCCAGCAACACCAGGGCAGCGCCTGCCGCGAGCGCTGGAAGCGGCCGCCAAGGCGTGCAGGCGACGTAGGCGGGAGGGCCGCGAAATATGCCGCCAGCTCTGCACTCCAAAGCTAAAGTTGGCTGCGTCATGGCCGAGCCCGCTTACACGCCCCGCTCCGCCTCGATCATGCCGGCACCCCCACCAGCCTGAGCGCCAGCGCGATCGCAAGGTTGTAGAGGCCGTGGCAGAAGATGGTCACGCGCAGGCTGCCGGTGCGCCACAACAGCCAAGACAGGAGCAGGCCGATGGCGAACACCTCGGCGAGGCCCACCAGGGAGTAGCCGGCGTGCAGGCCGGTCCAGAGCAGCGAGGTGATGAGCGCCGCGCCCCAGAACCCGAGTGGCCCTTGTGCCAGCGCCCCCAGCAGGAAGCCCCGGAACAGCAACTCCTCCGACAGGGGAGCGCCGACCGCGAGCACCGCCGCTGCCAGCGGCCACTGCGGTCCGGTCACAAGCCCCACGAACGGCCGCAAGTCGGCCAGCATGTCGTGCTGGATGAAGGTGTACGTCACGCCCGCCAGCACCGCCTGCAGTCCCATCATCGCCACAATGGCGCCGGCATACGAACGCCAGCCGCTGGGCGCGCTCCGCAGCGCCAAGACGTCGCGGGGACGGCCGCCGAACGCCGCGGAGGCCAGCAGCGTCAGCGCGACCGCCACGACCTGGAACACGGCGACCACCCACAGCCCGGACACCGGTATCTCAGGGTGCATGCGGTGCGGCACGACCACCGTGTCCTGGTCCAGGCCTAGGTACGGTGGCAAGAGCCGCGCGGCCAGGAAGCTCAAGCCGACGATGGCGACCGCCGCCGCCATGGCCGTGCCGGCCCGCCAAGGGGTGCGGGGCCGGTAGGCAGGAGGCCCCCCGAACAGGCGGCCGCCCGTCTCTCTCGGCGTCTCGCTCACGCGGGTCTCTTCCGGCCGCGGGGCGCCCCGCCGCTGTCGCCGGGCTGGGGCGTTGCCGCTGCAGGGACGCCAGGCCCGCTCCTGAGACCGCCCACTTTTCCTAGTCCTCCCAGCACTATGGCCGCCATGCATCAGCCGATATCGAACGCGCGGACACCCCTCGCAAGGGAAGCTTTTTCTTAACCTCGATCCTCCCTATATTATCAACTGCCGGATTCGTCCGGCTATGGCGATAAACGGTCACCGCAATAAGCTCATCGGACCCGGGGGCGGTACCCGGCGCCTCCACCCCAGGGGTCAGGGACCCAGAACCTGACCCTTGAGGTGGGGGCGAAATAGGATCGACGAGGGTGTAAAGGGTGTTCTTTCGCTCGGCATGATACCGCCGTTATCGGGTCAATCGTATAGTTGCCAATGACAACTATGCTGAGGCTGCTCTCGCTGCGTAACGCGGCGCGAAAGGCCTAAATCCAAGCCCTGGCGTTTAGCCACGTCAGGCGCGGTTCGGAGGGCACCGGGCAACAGAAGCCCTCCACTCCTTTTGCGGTCTGTTGCGCGCGGCCTTGGCGCGAGGGTGTTGCTTCCAGGATGACGGGCGAGACGCAGATCGACTACGAGGCGCTGGCAACGGAGGCGATGCGGGGCATCGTTCGGAACGCGCTTCGCCGCGTCGCCGATCTGGGATACCTGCCGGGTCAGCACCACTTCTACATCGCCTTCGACACCCGCGCGCCGGGCGTGATGCTGTCGAAGCGGCTGAAGCAGAAGTATCCGGAGGAGATGACCATCGTCCTCCAGCACCAGTTTCGTGATCTTAGCGTGGGCAACGACCGGCTCGATGTGACGCTGTACTTCGACAATCTGCCCGAGCGGCTCACCGTTCCCCTCCGCGCGGTCCGTGTGTTCTTCGACCCGAGCGTGCCCTACGGCATCCAGTTCGACAGCTCCGACCTGGTCAAAGAGGCCGGTGCGACGGCGCCGCGGGAGGTGGACGCAGCCGAGGCCGCCGTGAGCCAGCCGGAGACAGCCACATCCCCGAAGCCGCGTGGCACGCGCAAGCCCCGCGTCGCGCGGAGCGATGGCGACGACACGATGCCCGGCCCTCCGCCGGCTTCGGAGGACACCCCCGAGCTCACAGATGTAGCCGACGCGGACGGCTCCGCGCCGCGGCGGCAGCCGGTCCGCCCCAAGCTTGTTAGACCGAATCCAGAACAGCCGATCAACCCCGCCAACGACGCCAAGGTGGTGCAGCTCGACAAGTTCCGAAAAAGGTAGGTGCTACATCGATTTGGCGCCGGAAGCCGAGTTTGCGCCTGCCCCTGCCGTAGCCTATAAGCGGGCCGACACACCCCCAAGCACGCGGGACGAGTTGGCGCCTCACGCATAACGGCATGGCGGGACACGCATTTCACATGCCTTTGAAGACCCCGGGCAGTGGGGGAACCGAGACAGAGCGAGTAGAAGAGGCGAGTCATCGATGCCTTGGAGCAATCAGAGCGGCGGCGGTGGCCGCAGAGGGGGCGGCGGCGGGCCTTGGGGGCAAGGACCGTCGGGGGGGCCGCACCAGCAACCCGACCTGGAGGAGCTGTTGAAGCGCAGCCAGGATCGGCTGAAGCAGGTCATGCCCGGCGGCGCAGGCCCGCCGGGGCTGCTGATCTTTCTCGTGATGCTGGGTGGCGCGCTGCTCGTCGCCTACTTCGCCTTCTTCTTCATGGTACGGCCCGACGAGGCCGGCGTGGTCCTGCGCTTCGGCAAGGTCGACCGCGAGGTGCCGCCCGGCTTGCACTTCCGCCTGCCCTATCCAATCGAGGAGGTACGGCTGCCCAAGGTCACGGCGCAGAACATCATCGAGATCGGCTTCGAGTCCGCTCGCGGCGCCCGCGGCGGCCGCGATGTGCCGGCCGAGAGCCTGATGCTCACCGGCGACGAGAACATCGTCGTGGTCGGCTTCGTGGTGCGCTGGCGCATCAACGACGCCAAGAAGTACCTCTTCAACATCCAGAAGCCGGACGAGACGGTGAAGGAGGTCGCCGAGAGCGCCATGCGCGAGGTGGTCGGCCAGGCCGACATCAAGCCGATCATCACCGAGGCCCGTACCCAGACCGAGGCGGCCGTGCAAAAGCTGATGCAGGAGGTGCTGGACTACTACAGCGCCGGCATCCACATCGAGCAGGTAACGATGCAGAAGAGCGAGCCGCCCGCCCAGGTGATCGACGCCTTCCGCGACGTGCAGGCGGCGCAGGCCGACAAGGCGCGGTTCCAGAACGAGGCGTACGCCTACGCCAACAAGATCGTTCCGGAGGCGCGCGGCGACGCCGACCGCATCCTGCTCGCCGCCCAGGGCTACCAGCAGCAGGCGGTCGCCGAGGCCGTCGGCCAGACGGCGCGCTTCCTCAAGGTCTACGACGAGTACAAGAAGGCCCCGGAGGTGACGCGCCGTCGGCTCTACCTGGAGACCATGGAGCGCGTGCTGAGCGGCGCCGAGAAGATCATCCTCGACAACAAGGCCGGCCAGCAGGGCGTGGTGCCGTTCCTGCCGCTCGATCAGATCCAGAAGCGCAGGGAAGGGGGGAACTGATGCTCAAGGCCATCGCGGCATTGCTGGTCGTCCTCGCCGCCCTGGCGGGCGCCGCCGCCTACCTGTCGATGTTCATCGTGCACGTGAACGAGCAGGCCGTCGTGCTCACGTTCGGGCGGCCGGAGCAGGTCATCAACCAGCCGGGCGGCAAGCACGGACCGGGGCTCTACTTCCGCATCCCCTTCGTGCAGACGGTGGACTACTTCGACAAGCGCATCCTCGACCTCGATTCGCCGCCCTACGAGGTGAATGCGCTTGACCAGAAGCGGCTATGGGTGGACGCCTTCGCCCGCTACCGCATCACCGACCCGCTGCTCTTCTACCAGGCGGTGCGCAGCGAGGCCGGCGTGCGCGACCGCTTGAAGCCGATCATCGAATCTTCCCTTCGCCGCGTCCTCGGCGCCGCCACCTTCCAGGAGATCGTGAAGGAGAAGCGCGAGGAGCTGATGAAGAAGATCGCCAAGCAGGTCAACACCGACGGCAAGGAGTTCGGGCTGGAGGTGGTGGACGTGCGCATCAAGCGCGCCGACTTGCCCGAGCAGAACCAGAAGAACGTGTTCGAGCGCATGCGCGCAGAGCGCAAGCGCGAGGCCGACGAGATCCGCGCCGAAGGCGTCGGCGCCGCCAACAAGATCAAGGGGGACGCCGATCGCCAGGTCACCGTCATCAAGGCCGAGGCGATGCGCGAGGCCGAGCGCACTCGCGGCGAAGGCGACGCGGAGCGCAACCGCATCTTCGCGGAGGCGTACAACCGCGATCCGGACTTCTTCGCCTTCTACCGCTCCATGCAGGCCTACGAGACGGGCATGAAGGGCGGAGAGAGCGAGACCCGCATGCTGTTGTCGCCCGACAGCGACTTCTTCAAGTACTTCAACAATCCCAGTGGGACCGCCGGCCTGCCGAAGCGATGATGGACCTGCTCGCGGCTGGCGGACTCGTGCTGGTGATCGAGGGGCTGCTGTGGGCGACTGCGCCGCAGTTGGGGCTCAGGCTGCTGCGGAGCGCGGCGGAGCTGCCCGAGGCGGCCCTGCGCACGATGGGCACCGTGGCCGTCGCGGCCGGCGTGCTGGTCGTGTGGCTCGTGCGGGGCTGATGCGGCGGCCGTGGCCCGCCACGTGCGCCGAACGAGAGTGTAGGAGTAGAGTGGCCATGACCGGGCCTGTACGATGCAAGATGGATGAAGCGCGCATCGCCGCGCCTGGGCCGGACCGCCGGCCATTCAGCCGCCTGCCGGGGGCGCACATCCCCCTGCTTGGCGTCGTCCTGTGCCTGCTGGCGGCGATCTTCGCGCCGGCGCTCGCGCAGGGCCGCTACGGCCCGCCCAGCGTCGCCCCGATGGCGGAGAAGCTCATCGACGCGGTGGTCAACATCTCCGCCAAGCAGTCGCTCAAGGGCACCGAGGGCGCGCCACTGCCCAAGGTGCCCAAGGGCGCCCCGTTCGAGGAGTTCTTCGACGACTTCTTCGACCGCAAGGGCAACCGGTCGCCCGACCGCAAGGTCCCCGCGCAGGGCTCCGGCTTCGTCATCGACGGCAAGGAGGGGCTGATCGTCACCAACAACCACGTGATCGATGGCGCCGACGAGATCGTGATCAGCTTCAACGACGGCTCCAAGCTGACGGTGGAGAAGATCCTGGGCAAGGACCCCAAGACCGACTTGGCTCTGCTGAAGGTGACGCCGAAGCGACCCCTGGCGCAGGTCGCCCTCGGCTCCTCCAACAACCTGAAGGTCGGCGACTGGGTCATGGCCATCGGCAACCCCTTCGGGCTGGGCGGCAGCGTGTCGGTGGGGATCATTTCGGCCAAGCAACGCGACATCAACACCGGGCCTTATGACGACTTCCTGCAGACCGACGCCGCCATCAACCGCGGCAACTCGGGCGGCCCGCTCTTCAACATGGACGGGGAGGTGATCGGCGTGAACACCGCCATCATCTCGCCGTCAGGCGGCTCCATCGGCATCGGCTTCGCGGTACCGTCGGACTCCGCCGTGGTCGTGCTGGACCAGCTGCGCCAGTTCGGCGAGACGCGCCGTGGCTGGCTCGGCGTCAACGTGCAGTCGGTCACCGAGGACATCGCCGACACCTACGGCATCCGCGAGGGCACCGGTGCGCGCGTCGCCAGCGTGGCCCCGGACGGCCCTGCGGCCAAGTCCGGCATCCTGCAGGACGACGTGATCGTCAGATTCGACGGCAAGGACGTGACGTCCATGCGCGGCTTGCCCCGCCTCGTATCGCAGACCCAGATCGGCAGGGAGGTGGAGGTCGAGGTCTCCCGCAAGGGTCAGCGGCGCACCTTCCGCGTCACCATCGGCCGGCTGGTGGAGGAGATCAAGCCGGCGGCCAAGGCCGGCGTGCGGGTGCCGCCCAAGAGCCGCAGCAAGAGCAAGGAAAAGGACGGCAACGCCGCACCGCTGCCGC
>JBIOWI010000376.1:0-9393 GCA_044868325.1 Hyphomicrobiaceae bacterium | reverse complement strand
TCGTCGAGCGGCAGCAACAGTCCCTGTTGCCGCAGTGCCGAGCACGTGATCGGCTGGCCGTGCGACAGCTCCGGCGGTGCGCCGGCGGCGAGGGCTGCCTGGATCTTGCCTTCGAGATCCTCCCAGGCGAGCGCTGCGGCCTCGATCTTGATACCGGGATGAGCCTTCTCGAAGCGGGCGACGATCTCGGCGACGGCCTTGACCGAAGCGGGATTGGTCTCCGTGTGCCAGACGCGCACGACCTTGTCCTGGGCGGCGGCACCGATGTTCGCGGCCAAGATAAGTCCGGCGGCGGCCAAACCCAGGATAAGCCGTGGGACGACTCCGGGTTGTGTCTTCTGCATTGCATCCTCCCTTCGTGACAGGACCGACGCCGTCGTCGAGACAGCCGGCGCTGCACATTCCCCTCAGCCGGCAGCGCTGGGGGCACTGTGCCGAGTTGGCTGTATCGGACTTTTTGTAGGTCGACCTAGATTTGCTGCTCGTCCCCTGTACCTGTTATCACTATGCAGATAGCTGCTTAATCTATGAAGCTATTAACGCCCCCCATGTCTGTCAATGTTCTGTCGCAGTGCAAAAGTCTGGATCCGCTTTGAGGCGGTGGGCCCTGTGCACGTTCTGCGGCGCAGCATGCAAAATGAGACTGCCGGTCAAACCGCAGCGGGTGGAGGTGGCTGCGCCAGCGCCGTCATCGGCTAGCCTTCGAGCGAGAGCCGAACGTTGGTGGACGCCCGATGCGGCGCCGCGACGGTTGGCGCGTGCCGAGGGAGGAGAGCGATGATGAAAGTGCTGGCAGGCAGTTTGGGATCAATCGCACTGAGCGGCCTCTTGTTCTCGGGTGCCGCGCTCGCCCAGGATAAGATCAAGGTCGGCGTCACGGCGACGCTGGAAGGCACCTATACGGTGCTCGGCGAGGACGGCATCCGCGGCTTCCAGACCGCGCTCAACACGCTCGGCAAGAAGGTCGGCGACAAGGAGCTCGAGTTCGTCATCGCCTCGACCGACGCCACGCCCGATTCTGCCATCCGCGCCGTGCGCAAGCTGATCGAGCAGGACAAGGTGCAGCTCCTGCTGTCGCCGCTGTCCGGCGACGAGGGCATCGCCGTCAAGAACTTCGCCAAGACGCGCCCGGAGCTGACGTTCATCAACGCCGCGTCCGGCGCCCAGGAGACGACCTACGTCGACCCCGCACCCAACTTCTTCCGCTTCAACATGGACGGCGCGCAGTGGCAGGTCGGCCTCGGCCGCTATGCCTATGACGTCAAGGGTTATCGGAAGATCGCGACCATTGGGGAGGACTACTCCTTCATATATACGCAGGTGTTCGGCCTCGTGCTGGAATTCTGCGGCGCGGGCGGACAGATCACCAGCCGGCAATGGGTGCCGCTCGGCACCAAAGATTTCGGCTCCATCATCGCCGCGCTGCCCGACAACGTGGACGCCATCTATCTGGGCCTTGGTGGCGCGGACGCCGTCAATTTCCTCAATCAGTACCAGCAGGCCGGCGGCAAGGCCAAGCTGATGGGCGGATCGATCATGGTCGATCAGACCGTCCTGTCGGCCAAGGGCAGCGCCAAGAACGCGCTGATCGGCACCATTGCGGCGAGCGGCCAGGCCGACACCTGGGACGATCCAGGCTGGCAGAAATTCGTGAAGGCCTACCAGGACGCCTTCCCGCCGGCCAAGCGCTTCCCGAGCCCGTCGCTGCTTGCCACCAACTACTATGGCTCGACCATGGCGTTGATCCTGGGGCTGCGTAAGGTCAATGGCGACCTCAGCAACAACCAGGTGAAATTCAGAGAGGCGCTGGCGAAGCTGGAGATCGATGCGCCCAACGGCAAGATCAGGCTAGACTCCAACCGCCACGCGATCGGCACCAACTTCGTGACCGAGGTGGTGGACGACGGCAAGGGCGCGCTGTTCAGCAAGGTCGTCAAGGTGGTCCCGAACGTGAACCAGACGCTCGGCTATGACCCGGCCGTGTTCGCCAAGATCGGCGTGCCCAGCCGGACGGTTCCGGAGTGCAAGAAGTACTGACACTCAACCGGCGGCCGGAGAGACTTGAGCGCGGACGGAAATTCCGTCCTTGCTTTCTCACTCCGGCCGTTCGATGCTGGCCGACAAAAGAGAAAAGAACATCAGGGAAGGGAACACTGGGGAGGGGAAGGCATGAGCAGAGCGCTCGCCGTCTTCCACGGCCGGTTCGGCCGCGCCACGGTCTATCAGCTGAACCGCCCTTTCAACACGCACGCCCATCGCGAAGGCCACCTGATCTTCCATGTCGGCGGCACACCGGCATCGATCGATGTCGGCGACGCACGGTGGCAGCTCACCGAGGACGCAGTAGTTGCCGTCAACCCCTGGGAGCCGCACAATTTCCTGCCCTCCGACCTCGGCAACGGGGCGATCTTCTTTGTGCTCTACGTCAACGCGGAGTGGTTTGCGCCCGATGCCACGCGGCCGCACCGCTTGCGCTTCGGCCGTGCGCATTTCAGGCGCACCGCGGCCCTCGACAAGCACATTCGACGTACGGCCGCCCTCGTGTGCGGCGCACCGTCGCTCATGAGTCTGGACGGAGAATTGAGACGGCTGATCGACAATTGCCACGAGGAAAGCTGGCGGCAGGCCGAGCCTGTTCAGGAGACCCGCCCGGTGGCGGTGACCGATTTCCGCGTGCGCAAGTGCATCAAGCTGATGTCGGAGAGCCCGGGCGCCGAGATCGCCCTCGACACGATTGCGCGCGAGTCCGGCCTCTCCCGTCCGCATTTCTACCGGCTGTTCCGGTCCCAGACGGGGGTCACTCCGCACCTCTATCTCAACACGCTGATCATGGAGCAGGCACTGGCCGCGCTGGTGGCGGGCGACAGGCCGATTGCCGACATCGGCTACGACCTCGGTTTCTCCTCACAGAGCGGCTTCACCCACTTCTTCGTGGCCAATGTGGGCATCGCGCCGACCGATTATCGCCGCGCAGCCAAGGTCTTGAGTGCCTGAAGGGGTCGCGAAAAGAGACTGACGATCAAGCGTCGGACCGGTGCCGGCGCTAGGGTGCCACTCGCGCGGACTCCCTCCCCCCCCCGGCCCTATCCGCGAGAAGCCAGGGGCACCACCCCTTTCAACGCGGGGGCGTCGACGAAGGGCAGGAGCACACGGAGCATGATTGGAGGCCCCCGTGCATAGGCTTCCCTTGGGGCTGCCCCTCACCCTAACTCTCTCCCCGCAAGCGGGGAGAGAGGATCCGGGAGGCGGACGTGACCCTGTTGGTTGAGCGCCACCCGGTGTGGGCGTCGATCGCAGCCGTCGCGATCGCGCTCGCGCTCTGGTCGATTTTCGCCGTCTGGCCGACCGGGCTCGAGGCGGCCATCGGCCGGAAGCGGGTGTTCCTCAGCGCCGTCCTCAACGGCATCACGCTGGGCGGGCTCTACTTCCTGGTCGCCAGCGGCTTCACCCTGATCTTCGGGCTGATGCGCAACGTGAACCTGGCGCACGGCTCGCTCTACCTGTTCGGCGGCTACGTGGGCTACGGCATCAGCGTTTCGACCGGCTCCTGGGTGCTCAGCATCGCTGCCGCCTTCGTTGTCGTGGCGCTCGTCGGCGTAGCTCTCCAGGTCCTCGTGTTCCGCCGCATGGAGGGGCAGGACCTGCGGCAAACCATGGTCACCATCGGCCTGTCCATCGTGTTCGCGGACCTGATGCTCTGGGCCTTCGGGGGCGACTTCTACCAGATCGAGACGCCGGCCTGGCTGTTCGGCCCCGTGGAGACGCCCCTCGTGGCGGCGGTCGGTCCGACCGGTGAGCCGGTCTATCTGCGATACCCCCTGGTGCGGCTGGTGATCTTCCTGGCCTCCGCCGCGATCG
Organism: Hyphomicrobiaceae bacterium; assembly: GCA_044868325.1. GTDB lineage: Bacteria > Pseudomonadota > Alphaproteobacteria > Rhizobiales > Hyphomicrobiaceae > AWTP1-13. The sequence goes on along the minus strand of JBIOWI010000376.1, from coordinate 5,535 downwards.
GCGTTGCCATGTGGCTCGCGCTCAACCGCACGCGGATCGGCATGACTGTCCGCGCCGGCGTGGACGACCGCGACATCCTCGCGGCTACGGGTGTGCAGGTCCAACTGGTGTTCGTGGCCGTCTTTGCGCTGGGCGCCGGACTGGCCGGCGTTGCAGGCGTCGTCGGCGGCACCTTCCAGTCGATATCGCCGGGGGACGACACGCGCTTCCTGCTGGCATCGCTGGTGGTGGTCATCGTCGGCGGCATGGGGTCGATCCCGGGCGCGGCGCTGGGCGCGCTCCTGATCGGCCTCGCCGAGCAGCTCGGCTCCGTCTACATCCCCACCTACGCGATCGTGGTCACCTTCCTTCTCATGGTGGTGGTGCTGGCGCTGCGGCCGGAGGGCCTGCTGGCGAGGCGATGACATGTCGATCACCCGCGGCACCCCCGCCCAAGCCACGATCCAGGCCCCAGGTCAAGCGCGCGTGCAGGCTTCTGCCGCGCCAAGCGCGGCGGCACACGGCTGGCCGGAGATCGACAATCCCGCCGCCTGGCTCGTCGCGGCCATCCTCGTCATCATGCCGGCCATCGCGAGCGGCTTCTTCCTGATCGAGATCTTCGCTACCGCGCTGATCCTGGGCACGATCGCGCTCAGCCTGATGTTCCTGGCCGGATACGGCGGCATGGTCAGCCTGATGCAGCTCACCATCGCCGGCTTCGCGGGCTACATGTGCGCCGTGCTCGGCGTCAGCGGCAATGCCGGCAGCCTCGGCTGGCCGTGGTGGCTGGCGACCCCGCTGGCTCTGGCGCTCGCGACCCTGTTCGGCACGCTCGGCGGCGCCCTGGCGGTGCGCACGGAGGGCATCTACACCATCATGATCACGCTCGCCATCGGTGCGGCGTTCTACTACTTCACCAACCAGAACTGGGCCATCTTCAATGGCCACACCGGCATCAACAACGTTGCCACTCCGCAGATCGGCGGCATCGACTGGGGCTCAGACATCCCCTTCTACTATCTGGTGCTGGGCGTCGCCGCGCTCTGCTATCTCGCCGTCGTCTATCTTTCGCGCGCGCCGTTCGGCCTGGCGCTGCAGGGCATCCGCGACAACCCGCGCCGGATGGCCGCGCTGGGCTTCAATGTCAATGCGCACCGCATCGCGGCCTATGCGTTCGCGTCTCTCGTTGCCGCGCTCGGCGGCATTCTGCAGGTCTGGAACTACAAGCAGATCTCGCCGGGCTCGGTGGGCGTGGGCCGCTGCATCGACATTCTCATCATCGCCGTTATCGGCGGCATCACGCGTCCCATCGGCGCGTTCATCGGCGCCCTCATCTTCGTCATCCTGCGCACCTTCACGCTCGACTTCCTGATCAAGATCGGTCTCGACGGCAACCGCTTCCGGCTGTTGATCGGGCTCGTCTTCCTCGCCATCGTGCTCTGGTCGTCGGACGGCGTGATCGGCCTGTGGGAGCGCTGGCGGGAGCACACGCGCGGCGACGCCGGCGGACGGAACGGAAGCCGCGGCCATGGATAGCGTGGCGCAACGGCTGTCTGCGATGGGCGCCGGTGCCGCCCTGGAGCTGCGCGGCGTGACGCGGCTGTTCGGCGCGCTCGCCGCCCTCACCGACGTGACGCTCACCATCCGGCCAGGGGAGCGGCGCGCCGTGCTCGGCTCCAACGGGGCCGGCAAGACCACGCTGCTCAATTGCATCGCCGGCGATTTCCCGCCCTCCTCCGGAACCATCCGCTTCTTCGGCGAGGACATCACCCGCTTCCCGCCGTACGAGCGCATCCGCCGCGGCCTGCGACGCACCTACCAGATCTCCGCGCTATTCCCCGGCCTGACCGTGCAAGACAATGTCTACCTCGCCTGCCGCGGCGTCTCGCGCGGGCGCTTCTCCTGCATCCGCCCAAGCCACGACGACGCCCTGATGCAGGCCACGGACACCCTGGTCGAGGCCGTGCATCTGTCCTCGGCGAAGCACCAGCGCGTGGCCGAGCTGGCGCACGGACAGCAGCGCCAGCTGGAGATCGCGCTGGCGCTCGCCGGGGCGCCGCGCTTCCTCCTGCTCGACGAGCCGGCCGCGGGCCTCTCGCCGGGGGAGCGGCTGGAGCTGATCGACATTCTCACCGCGCTGCCAGCGCACATCGGCTACATCGTCATCGAGCACGATATGGATGTGGCGCTGCGCGTAGTGGAAAGCGTCACCATGATGCACAACGGCCGCATCTTCAAGGAAGGGGGACCGCGCGAGATCGAATCCGATCCGGAGGTGCAGGAGCTCTATCTCGGAGGCGGCCCGTGATTGACGCTCGTGGTGACGCGCGCCGCCCTTCCGTGCCGGTCCTGGAGGTCAAGGGGCTCGGCGTCTACTACGGCCGCTCGCATGCCCTGCAGGGCGTGGACCTGACCCTGGAGTCCGGCGTGTTCTCGGTGGTCGGCCGCAACGGCATGGGCAAGACCACCCTGTGCAAGGCCATCATGGGCCTCGTGCCGGTGAGCGGCGGCTCGGTGCGCGTGCGCGGCGAGGACGTGACCGGTTGGGGCCCGACCCGCATCGCCCGCGCGGGCGTCGGCTACGTGCCCCAGGGCCGCCGGCTGTGGCGCTCGCTGAGCGTGGACGAGCACCTGCGCCTGGCCGCCGGGCTGCGCCGCGGGGCGTGGACCGTCGAGCGCATCTACGACACCTTCCCCCGCCTGGCCGAGCGCAGGGACCACGGCGGCAGCCAGCTCTCCGGAGGCGAGCAGCAGATGCTGGCGATCTCGCGCGCGCTTCTCACCAACCCGCACCTCCTCGTCATGGACGAGCCGACCGAGGGCCTGGCCCCGGTCATTGTGGCCCAGGTCGAGGAGATGATGGTCCGCCTCGGCGAGAGTGGCGACATCTCTGTGCTGGCGATCGAGCAGAACATTGGCGTTGCGACGGCTGTATCGCGCAACGTCGCGATCATGGTCAACGGCCGCATCGACCGCATCATCGACTCCGTGCGGCTCGCCGCCGACCGGGACTTGCAGCAGCGCCTGCTCGGCGTCGGCCTCCACGCCGATCTCGATCTGGATGACGATCTCGGCCCCGCCGGCACCGACGCGCAGGTTGCGCCGCAGCCGGCGGCGGCCCGGGCCGCGCCGGCCAGAGGCCCCCTGCGGGTCTATGTCTCCAACCCCACGCCGCCGACGCGCTGGTCGCAGCCGGTGCCGATCGCCCGCATCGAGGCGGCCGCGCGCACGCTCTCGGCGCAGGCGGCGCGCATCGAGGAGGCAGCGCGCGGGCGTGAGCCGGTGGTCGCGCAGACCTCGCGGCCACAGGCGGTGCTGGTGGTCGGTACGCTCGACACCAAGGGCACGGAGCTGCGCTTCATCCGCGATATCGTGGCGGCAAGCGGGCTGCGCACCCGCCTGGTCGACATCTCCACCACGGGCAAGCCGGCCAGTTGCGACGTCTCTGCGCTGGAGATCGCCCTGCATCACCCGCGCGGCGGCGCGGCGGTGTTCGGGTCGGACCGCGGCGCGGCCGTGACAGCGATGGCCGAGGCGTTTGCGAGCTGGCTGCGCCGCCAGGGCAACGTCGCCGGCATCATCTCCGCGGGCGGCTCGGGGGGCGCCTCGCTGGTGGCGCCCGGCATGCGCACGCTCCCGGTCGGAGTGCCGAAGCTGATCGTCTCCTCGGTCGCCTCGGGCGATGTGGGCCGCTACGTGGGGCCGTCCGACATCACGATGATGTACTCGGTCACCGACGTGCAGGGCCTCAACGCGATCTCGCGCGCGGTGCTGGCCAACGGCGCCAACGCGCTCGTCGGCATGGTGAAGGCGCGCCTCGATCAGCTGAGTCCCAAGCAGCGCGACACGGGCGCCGGCCTGCCCGCCGTCGGCATCACCATGTTCGGCGTCACCACGCCGGCGGTGCAGAGGATCGCGGCCGAGCTCAGCGACGAGGCCGAGTGCCTCGTCTTCCATGCCACCGGTGTCGGCGGCCAGTCCATGGAGAAGCTCGTCGATTCGGGGCAGCTGGCGGCAGTCATAGACCTCACCACGACCGAGGTCTGCGACCTGCTGATGGGGGGCGTGTTCCCGGCCACCGAGGACCGCTTCGGCGCGATCGTCCGCACCGGCGTGCCTTACATCGGCTCAATCGGCGCCCTCGACATGGTCAACTTCGGCGCGCCCGACACCGTCCCGGAGCGCTATCGCGGCCGGAAGCTGCACGTCCACAACCCGCAGGTCACGCTGATGCGCACCACGCCGGAGGAGAACGAGCGGATGGGCACCTGGATCGGCGAGCGGCTCAACCGGATGGACGGACCGGTGCGCTTCTTCCTGCCCGAGGGCGGCGTCTCGGCGCTCGATGCGCCCGCCCAGCCCTTCTGGGACCCGGAGGCCGACGCTGCCCTCTTTCACGCGCTCGAACGGACGGTGCGCCAGACCGGCAACCGCCGGCTGATCCGCGTGAGAAGCCATATCAACCATCCCGAGCTGACCGCCGCGGTGGTGAGCGAGCTGAGGTCGCTCATGGGCCGCACGGGGGGCCGCACGGGGGGCCGCGCGGGGGGCCGCGCGGGGGGCCGCGCGGGGGGCCGCACCGGAGCGCGCCGGAGGACGGCGAGGTAAGCCATGCCCAGGTTCGAGCGCTCCGCCGTTCTGGCGAAATTCCGAGACATGGCGGCCAGGGGCGAGCCGATCGTCGGCGGCGGCGCCGGCACCGGCCTTTCGGCCAAGTGCGAGGAGGCGGGCGGCGTCGACCTCATCGTCATCTACAATTCCGGCCGCTACCGCATGGCCGGCCGCGGCTCGCTCGCCGGGCTCATGCCCTATGGCGACGCCAATGCCATCGTCGTGGAGATGGCGGCCGAGGTGCTCCCCGTCGTCACCGGGACGCCGGTGCTGGCCGGCGTCAACGGCACCGACCCGTTCCGCGATATGGACATCTTCCTGGATCAGCTGAAGGCGCTCGGCTTCTCCGGCGTGCAGAACTTTCCGACGGTCGGCCTGATCGACGGCGTCTTCCGCGCCAACCTGGAGGAGACCGGCATGTCCTACGCCCTGGAGATCGAGATGATCGCCAAGGCACATGAGAAGGATATGCTGACGACGCCCTATGTGTTCAGCGAGGCCGAGGCGGCGGCCATGGCGATTGCGGGCGCCGACATCGTCGTCTGCCACCTCGGCCTGACCACCGGCGGGACCATCGGGGCTCACACCGCGCTCAAGCTCGAATCCTGTCCGGAGCGCATCGACGCCTGGGCGGCTGCGGCGCTCAGCGTCAACCCGCACATCCTGGTGCTAGCCCATGGCGGCCCGATCGCAGACCCGGCCGATGCCGACTTCATCATGCGCAACACCCGCCACTGCCACGGTTTCTACGGCGCCTCCTCCATGGAGCGCCTGCCAGTGGAGCGGGCACTGACGGACCATGTGCGCAAGTTCAAGACGATCGGGCGGGCGATCGCGTAGGTAGGGGAGTGCATGGTGCACGTCGGATCGAAATTCGGCAGGCGGGGGTCGGGGGTCGGCAGTCGGGCCCATTTTTCCTTACGACTGCCGACGCCCGACTGCCGA
>JBIOWI010000375.1:0-10094 GCA_044868325.1 Hyphomicrobiaceae bacterium | reverse complement strand
GTCAACGCTTCACGTGCGGCCTCGCGGACGCCCGCGCATGACTCGGGGTCGATGCGGATCGCTACTCCTTCATCGCAGTGGACTTGCACCACCTACTCCTCGCCGGTATCACCGGCGCACTTGGATTACGCCGCTTCGCGGCTAACCCAACCTACGAGAATTCTATGCATGCACTGTGCCAGCGACCCGCGCCGGAACGGGGGGCGGAGCCGCAGGAACAGTGGGGTAGACGCTGAGCGAGCGGCCGAGCTGCTGCACCAAGCCTAGCACCATGTCGATGTAGGGCGTCTCCACGCCCGCCAGGCGGCCCATCTCCTGCACCGAGGTGAGAAGGGCATCGATCTCCAGCGGCCGGCCGGCCTCCAGGTCCTGCAGCATGGAGGTGCGGTGCGCGCCTACGCGGGCGGCGCCGTCGACGCGGCGCTCCAGCTCCACGCGGAAGGTGACGCCGAAGCGCCGGGCGATCTCCTCCGCCTCGGTCATCATCCTGACGGAGAGCGTGCGCAGGGCGGGCTCGGTGGCGACGATGTCGAGCGTGGCGCGGGTGAGCGCGCTGATAGGATTGAAGCAGAGGTTGCCCCACAGCTTGAGCCAGATCTCGCTGCGGATGTCCTGCAGGACGGGCGCGGCGAAGCCGGCCTTCTCCAGCACGTTGGCGAGGCGCACGCAGCGCTCCGAGACGCTCCCCACCGGCTCGCCCAGGGCGAACTTGTCGCCGTAGATGTGCCGCACCACGCCGGGCTCGACGATCTCGGTGGCGGGGTAAACGACGCAGCCGATGGCCCGCTCCGGCCCCAGCGCCTTCCACTGGCGGTCGCCGGGGTCGACGCTCCCGAGCCGCGCGCCGGCGAAGCGGCCGTCGAGCTCGCCGGCAAGGCCATACGTATACCACCAGGGCACGCCGTTCTGGCCGGTGACGACGGCCGTCTCGGGCCCGAGCAGCGGCGCCATGCGCTCCACTGTCTCCCAGGCCTGGTGGGCCTTGAGGCAGACGATCACGTAGTCCTGGGGGCCGAGGTCGCGCGGGTCGTCGGTGGCGGCGGGCCGGCAGACGCGCGCCGCGCCGTCGACGAGGAGCTTGAGGCCGCTCTGCCGGATGGCGGCCAGATGCGCGCCGCGCGCCACCACCGACAGCTCGACGCCTTCCACCTGGCTCAGGCCCGCCGCCAGATAGCCTCCGATGGCGCCGGCGCCGTAGATGCAGATCCTCATGCGGTCCTCCCGCTGTCAGTAGGCGAGTGGCGAATGGCCAGTTGCCGACATCCATTCACCACTCGCCATTCGCCCCTACGCGACCTTGCTCAGCTCCAGCCGCGGTGCGGTGGCGCGGAAGTGCTCCTGCGCCGCCGCCACGCCCGATCCGGCGGCCACCGGCACGCCGACATCGCGCAGTGCCATCTCGCAGCCGGCGAGTGCCTGCAGGATCATGATCTCGTTGACGTTGCCGATGTGCCCGATGCGGAACACCTTGCTCGCCACCTTGGAGAGGCCGACGCCCAGCGACAGGCGGTAACGGTGGTAGGCGACCTTCACCACGTTGTCGCTGTTGAAGCCGGCCGGCACGCACACCGCCGTCACCGTATCGGAGTGCCACTTGGGCTCCTTGGCGCAGAGCTTGAGGCCCCAGGCTGCCACGCCGAGGCGGGTGCCCTCGGCCAGGCGCAGGTGGCGCGCGTAGACGTTGTCGAGACCTTCCGCCAGCAGCATGTCGAGCGAGGCGCGCAGCCCCCTGAGCAGGGTGGTGGCCGGCGTATAGGGGAAGAAGCCGTCCTTGTTGGTGCGGATCATGTCCGCGAAGTCGAAGAAGCAGCGCGGGCACTTGGCGGTCTTGCCGGCGGCCAGCGCCTTCTGGCTGGCGGCGACGATGGCGAGGCCGGTCGGCAGCATGAAGCCCTTCTGCGAGCCGGACACGGCGAGGTCCACGCCCCACTCGTCCATGCGGAAGTCGATGCTGGCGACGGAGCTGACACCGTCCACCATCAAGAGCGCCGGGTGCCCGGCCGCATCGAGCGCGCGGCGCACGCCGGCCACGTCACTGGTGACGCCGGTAGCCGTTTCGTTGTGGCAGACGAGGACGGCCTTGATCTCGTACCGCTTGTCGGCGGCAAGACGCGCCTCGACGATATCGAGCGGCACGCCCTCGCCCCACTCGGCGTCGATGACATCGACGTTGAACCCGTGCCGGCGGGCGAGATCGGCCCACAGGTGCGAGAACTGGCCGAACACGGCGATCAGCACTCTGTCGCCGGGGGAGAGCGTGTTGGTCATCGCCGCCTCCCAGCCGCCGGTGCCCGACGACGGGAACATGAACACTTCGCCATTCTCGGTGCGGAACACCTTCCTCAGGTCGCGAAACAGCGGCAGAGTGAAGGCCGGGAAATCGGGGGCGCGCTGGTCCTCCAGCGGCACGTCCATGGCCTGGCGCACCGCGAACGGCATGTTGGTAGGGCCTGGAATAAAAAGGCCGTGAAACCCGGACATTTCTGCTCCCTCAGTGGAAACGGTTGCTAACGACGCCCGACTGCCGACTGCCGGAATTCTGCTCACCTGGATAGCCACTCTTGCGGAGCCTCAGGGATAGATCGGGAAGCACGTACACAGCTGCATCGCCACCGCTTTGACCTTCGCCTCGGTGGCAGCGTTGCCGGCCTCGCCGTTCGCTGATAGACCGTCGAGAACCTCGACGATCAGACGGCCGACCGTCTGGAACGCGGCGACGCCGAACCCGCGCGTGGTGCAGGCCGGAGTGCCGAGGCGCAATCCCGAGGTCACCGTCGGCTTCTCGGGATCGAACGGCACGCCGTTCTTGTTGCAGGTGATGTGGGCGCGGCCGAGCGCCTTCTCGGCGATGTTGCCCGTGAGCTTCTTGGGTCTCAGATCCACCAGAACGAGGTGCGTATCGGTGCCGCCCGTCGTCAGAGCGTAGCCGCCTTGCTGAAGCGCGTCGCCCAGCGCCCGGCAGTTGTCGACCATCGCTCGCGCGTAGACCCGGAACGCGGGCTGCAGCGCCTCGCCGAAGGCCACCGCCTTGGCGGCCACCACATGCATCAGCGGCCCGCCCTGGAGGCCGGGAAACACCGCCGCGTCGATCTTCCTGGCGATGTCCTCGTGGTTGGTGAGGATCAGGCCGCCGCGCGGGCCGCGCAGGGTCTTGTGCGTGGTGCTCGTGACGACGTGGGCGAGCTCCAGCGGGCTCGGGTGCACGCCGGCGGCCACCAGGCCGGCGATGTGGGCCATGTCCACCATCAGCAGGGCGCCGACCTCGTCGGCGATGGCGCGGAAGCGGGCGAAGTTGAGGAGACGCGGATAGGCAGAGCCGCCGGCGACGATGATGCGGGGCCTATGCCGGCGGGCCAGCGCCGCAACCTCGTCGAAATCGATGCGCTGGTCCTCCTGCCGCACGCCGTAGCCGACGGCCTTGAACCACTTGCCCGAAAGGTTGGGCGCGGCGCCGTGGGTGAGGTGCCCGCCGGCGGCCAGCGACAGCCCCATGATGGTGTCGCCAGGCTTGGCCAGCGCCAGCAGCACCGCCTGGTTGGCCTGGCTGCCGGAGCTCGGCTGCACATTGGCGAACCTGCATTCGAACAGCTGCTTGGCCCGCTTGATCGCCAGCGTCTCAGCCTCGTCCACGTGCTGGCAGCCACCGTAGTAGCGCCGTCCGGGATAGCCCTCGGCATACTTGTTGGTGAGCGGCGAGCCAGTGGCCTCCAGCACGGCCCGACTGACGATGTTCTCCGACGCGATCAACTCGATCTCGGACCGCTGCCGCCCAGTCTCGCGGGCTACGGCCGCGTAGACGGCGGGATCGGCGGCGGCGAGCCCGGAGGAGAAGAACGCGACAGACCCTCCGGGATCCCTCTGCGCCGCCGCCGACATCTTGCGCCTCGCTACTTGCACAAACGGGTATATGGCATTCTGTATACCAGAGCTGCGGCGGCACGCAATGGAAATCGTTTCCAGTCTGTGCTACCAGATGCCGCGCCGATGCACGGGCAGCTTCGGGCCAGGCTTCGGGCCAGGTTTCGGGCAAGTCCGGCATGGACCCCTGCGAGACCCCGCACGAGGGTGTGCGAGTGCACCGGCGACCGACTCTTGGGCGCATGCCCCCGTGGCCATGCTTGCGTGGCCATGTCCCCCGTGGAAGGGCTCGCAGCAAGCTGGAAGGGATGGGACGATGGCGGGGCGACCAAGGTTGACGCGAGTGCCTGCGGGCGAGGAGGACTTCGGCCGCCAGCAGCCGGGCTCGGTTCAGGCGCTGGATCGCGGCCTGGCGCTCATCGAGATCATCGCTCAGGCGGACGGGCTGTCCCTCACCAGCATCGCCCAGCGCGCCGGCATCGCCCCTTCGACCGCGCACCGCATCCTGGCCACGCTGAAAGCCGCCGGCTTCGTGCAGTGCGACGAGGCCCGCCGCGGCTATCTGATCGGGGTCAAGGCCTTCAAGATCGGCAGCGCCTTCCTGCGCAACCGCAAGCTGGTCGATGTCGGCCGCGGCGTCATGCGCGATCTGATGGCGGCCAGCGGGGAGACCGCCAATCTCGGGATCGAGAACGACGGCAGTGTGGTGTTCGTCTCCCAGCTCGAGAGCCACCACGCGATCCGGGCCTTCCATCGGCCCGGCGCGCGCGGGCCGCTGCATGCCTCCAGCCTCGGCAAGGCCATCCTGGCTTGGCTGCCGAAGGCGGAGGTGACCAAGATCCTGCATCGCGTGGGCCTGCCGAAGCTGACGGAGCGCACCATCGTCGATCCACAGGCGCTGCTCGCAGATCTGGCCCTGACGCGAAGGCGCGGCTGGGCCATCGACGACGAGGAGCGGGCCGATGGCCTGCGCTGCGTCGGCGCGCCGGTGTTCAACGAGCATGCCGAGGTGATCGGCGCCTTGTCCGTGTCGGGCCCCTCCATTCGCCTGACCGACGAGCGTCTCGGCGAGCTCGGCCCCCGGGTGAAGCGCGCCGCGGCAGAGCTGACGGACCGCGTCGGCGGCATGGCACCGAGATAGGTGTTACTGATTGCAACCGGGCTCCCACTGCAGCGTTGGAGCTACGGCGTCTGACCCAGTGTGCCAGACACCGACCTTGGAATTGCATTCCGCGTGCTTGCCATTTCGGGTTGCGCGGGTTAGTCCTATGTTGGTATACCATATGCCAATCATAAGGGAGGCATCAGAGCCGGACAGACGACCTGTCCGCCTTGGATGACCACCCCAGGCGAGGCGACGCACATGGACCTGCACGAATTCCAGGCCAAGGAGCTGCTGGAGCGTTTCGGGATCGAGACCCCCGGGGGGCGGGTCGTCGAGTCGGCCGCCGATGCCGAGAGGGCCGCGGAGGGCCTCGGCGGGCCACGCTTCGTCGTCAAGGCGCAGATCAGGGCCGGAGACCGGGCCAGGCACGGCGGCGTGCGCTTTGCCGATACGCCTCGCGCCGCGGCCGCGGAGGCCGGCGCGCTGCTCGGCCGGAGGATCGTCACACCGCAGACGCCGGAAGGCGGCGCTCTGGTCAAGTGGGTCTATGTGGAGGAGGCGATGGAGGCGGCCCGGCAGCTCTACGCCGCGGTCCTGCTCGACCGGGTCTCGGGGCGGCCCCTGGCGCTCGCCAGCGCGCACGGCGGCGAGAACATCGAGGACCGGGCGGAGCACGATCCCGACATCGTCCGGAGCATCCCCCTCACCCTTCGCGGCGATCATACCGTGGACGGCGACTTTGCCGGTCTCGCAGCCCGCATCGACCTCGACGGCGCCGCGCTAGCGGCGGCCGCGCAGCTGTTCCGGCAGCTCGCCGCGGCGTTCGTGGGGCTCGATGCCACGCTGATCGAGGTCAATCCGCTGGCGCTCACCGCCGGCGGCCGGCTGATCGCGCTCGACGCCAAGCTCAGCATCGACGACAACGCCCTGTTCCGCCACGCCGACCTGCGGGCGCTGCGCGACTACATGGAGCGGGACGAGAGCGATCCCGTTGAGCTGGAGGCGCAGCACCACCAGATCAACTACATCCGCATGTCGGGCGATATCGGCGTGCTGGTGAACGGCGCCGGGCTGGCGCTCGCCACCCTCGACCTAGTGTGCGACGCCGGTGGAAAGCCCGCCAACTTCATGGACATCCGCACGACCGCCACCAGCCTGGACATCGCCCGCGGCTTCCGGCTGATCCTCGACAATCCTGCCGTTCGGTCGATCCTGGTCAACGTCCACGGCGGCGGCATGCAGCCGTGCGATACCATCGCCGAGGGCATCGGCATCGCCATGCGGCACCGCCCCACGCGCGACATCCCCATCGTCATCTCAATGGCCGGCAACCATGCCGAGTTCGCCAGGACGGTGCTGCACAATACGGGCGTTCCTTACATCGCCTGCGGCACCCCCTGGGAGGGGGCGCGGAAGGCGGTGGCGTGCGCGAGAGCGGAGAGTTCCTCATGGCTATCCTCGTTGGTCGCGAGACGCGTGCGATCTGTCAAGGCATGACGGGGCGGGCCGCCACCTTCCACGTCCGCCGCATGCTCAACTATGGCACCCGCATCGTCGGGGGCGTCACGCCAAGCAAGGGCGGCGGCCGGCATCTCGACCTGCCGGTGTTCGACACGGTGGCCGAGGCGGTGACGGCCACAGGCGCCAACGCCAGCCTGGTGTTCGTGCCGCCCGACCGGGCCGCCGCGGCCATGATCGAGGCGATCCGGGCGGGTGTGCCGCTGGTGGTGTGCGTGACCGAGCGCGTGCCGTTCCTCGACATGGTGCGGGTGCGCCAGGCCCTCGACGGCTCGCGCACGCGCCTCGTCGGCCCCAACTCGCAGGGCGTGCTGGCGCCGGGCGTGGCGCAGCTGGGGGTGATGGCGACGACCAGCGCCCGGAAGGGCGGCATCGGCATCGCCTCGCGTTCGGCGTCGCTCACCAGCGAGATCGTGGCGCAGGTGACGAGGGCCGGCCTCGGCCAATCGACAACGGTGGGCGTGGGCGGCGATCCGGTGCACGGGCTCACGCTGGCCCAGTGCGTCGAGCTGTTCGACAAGGACGACGAGACCGAGGGCTTGATCCTGATCGGCGAGATCGGCGGCTCGGACGAGGAGCAGGCGGCGGAGACCATCCTCCGCCAGCGGCCGAAGAAGCCCATCGTCGCGCTGGTCGCCGGGCGGCACGCACCGCGGCTGCGCCGCATGGGCCACGCCGGCGCCTTCACCAGTGAGCGCACCGGCTCCGCCCACCACAAGATCGAGGCTCTGCGCCAGGCGGGCGTGCTGATCGCACCCAACGCCCACAACGTCGGCGAGCTGATGCGCGAGGCGCTGCGACGGGCAGGTGTCTGACCCTCTGGGTCAGACACCGTTGCGCAAACGCTTTGAAGCGCTGAGCCCAACAACAGCGTCGGTGTTATGGTGTCAGACCCAGAGGTCTGACACCCTTGGTGCGATGGTCACGTCGCCGAAGATGACCTTGCGCGGCATGGGCCTCTGCAGGAAGTCGTGCGGGAAGCCGAGCTCGATGGCGCTTGCCGCATCCAGTCGCCGGCGCTGGTCGTCGGTGAGGTCGACCTCGAGCGCCCGCAGGTTGTCCTCGAGCTGCGCGAAGGTGCGCACTCCCATGATGGGAGCGGCGACGCCAGGGTTGAGGAGAGTCCAGGCGATGGCCACCTGCGAGGGCGTGCGGCCCGATTCCGCCGCGACGGCCTTCACCACATCGGCAATGGCGAGGCTGCGCGGGGTGAGGGAGTTGTTGGCGGCGGCGACGTTCTTGCGCGTGCCCGCAGGCTCCGCCGAGGTGCCGTGGTCGAGATCGGCCTTGGTGTACTTGCCGGCCAGCACGCCGCTGGCGAGCGGCGACCACGGAATGACACCGAGCCCCATCTCGCGCGCCATGGGAATGAGGTCGCGCTCGACGGTGCGCTCGATCAGGCTGTACTCGACCTGGAGGGCAACGAGCGGCGACCAGCCGCGCAGGTCGGCGATGGTCTGCATGCGCGAGACCTGCCAGGCCGGCGCGTCCGAGATGCCGACATAGAGCACCTTGCCCTGGCGCACGAGATCGTCCATCCCGCGCAGGATCTCCTCGACCGGCGTGGTGAAGTCCCAGGCATGGAGATAGAGGAGGTCGAGGTAGTCGGTCCGAAGCCGCTGCAGGCTCGCCTCCACCGACTGCATCATGCTCTTGCGATGATTGCCGCCCGCATTGGGATCGTCCGGCCGCAGCGTCAGCGTGTACTTCGTGGCGATCACCAGCCGGTCGCGCCTGTCGCCCGCGAAGGTGCCCACGAGCTGCTCCGACGTGCCGTTCGTGTATTGGTTGGCCGTATCGATGAAATTGCCGCCGCGATCTACGTAGGCATCGAAGATGCGGCGGGCCTCCTTCTCGTCCGCGCCCCAGCCCCAGTCGGTGCCGAAGGTCATGGTGCCGAGCGCGAGCGGCGAGATGCGCAGGCCCGAGCGGCCGAGAAGGCGATAGCTGTCGAGAGAACGCTTGGTGGTCATTTGGGTTGTCATGGGGGTCGTCTCCGTCTCGAAAGTTCGATGGAGCGGAGAATGGAAACTTTTCACTCATGAGATAATCGTGCATTATCTGAGCAGCTTGTGTAGCTGGAGTACATAATGCGCGGCAGCGACTATGCCGATCTCCGCGCCTTCGCCACGATTGCAGAGGAAGGCAGCTTTGCGCGCGCGGCGGCGAGGCTCGGCGTCTCCCCGTCGGCGCTCAGCCAGACCATTCGCGCTCTGGAGGAGCGCCTGGGGCTCAGGCTTCTGAACCGCACCACCAGGAGCGTGGCTCCCAGCGAGGCTGGGGCAAGGCTTCTCTCGCGGCTCGTGCCCGCCCTGGCGGATGTCGATGCGGCGGTGGCCGACGTCCTGACGCTGCGCGACAAGCCTTCGGGGTCGCTGCGCTTGAATGCGCCCAGGATGGCCGCGCTACAGTGCCTCGCGCCCATTGCCGCCCCTTTTCTTGCGGCCTACCCCGACGTGACCTTGGACATCGTGGTCGAGGACAGGCTCGTCGACATCGTGGCGGAACGCTTCGACGCCGGCATCCGTCTCGGCGAGATGGTCGAGAAGGACATGGTGGCCGTGAAGCTTGGCGATGAGCTGGAGATGATGGTGGTGGCGGCGCCCAGCTATCTGCAACGGTTCGGGGCGCCCCGAACGCCGCGCGAGCTTCGCCACCACCGCTGCATCAATTTCCGCTGGCCGACGGACATGAGCCTCTACCGCTGGGAGTTCGAGCGCGGTCATGAGAAGCTGGAAGTGGCAGTTGAAGGGCCGCTGCTCGCGACCGAGCCCGTCGTCGCCACAAGGGCGGCGGCCGATGGCCTGGGTATCGCCTATCTGTTCGAATACTACGTACGGCCACTCCTGCAATCGGGCGACCTGGTGCGCTTGCTCGAGGAATGGACGCCGCCCTTCCCCGGGTTCTATCTCTATTATCCAAGCCGCAGGCAGCTGCCGCCCCCGCTGCGCGCGTTCATCGATTTTGTGCGCGGCGGCGGCCGTCCGTCCGGAGATCGAAGAGCCGCATAGGCCGATATGCGCCGGCCGCCTCCGAAGCAGCTCGACGCCACATCCGCTGTTCGCGTGACGCAAAGCATGATCGCGGATCGGCGGGCGGAAATCGGTGTCGCCCGATCACCGGCTTCGCCTATCCCTCGATGACGAACGGTAGGGCTCCAACCTATCGGCAGCCACTTCAAGTGTCGCGCAGGAGTTGAGCCCCGCGTGGAGAGGCTTTCGCTTGGGGCTGCCCTCGGCGCCTGCCGCGCGCGTTTCGTTTTCAGCCGATCACCGGCTGGCGCCGACACTCGATGACGAAACGGAGCGCGCCGCAGCGTCCCCTCCTCCCTTGTGGGGGAGGGACAGGGTTGGGGGGGAATCCCAAACCTCAAAGATCGGGAGTCCCCCCACCCCTAACCCCTCCCCACAAGGGGGAGGGGGACCCGCGCAGCGCTTGCCTGCGGCTCACCAGTCGGACACCTCAGTTTCGTTTCGGACTGTTTCCGCGAAGCTCAGCGATTCTCTCATACCGCGGAGGAAAGGGCCTGAGCCCGTCAGGACGACGGCGGAAAGAGCGCTGTTCCAGTGGGGGCCGTAGGCCGTGTGCTCGGAGCGTGGACCGCAATGGCGAC
>JBIOWI010000374.1:0-32445 GCA_044868325.1 Hyphomicrobiaceae bacterium | reverse complement strand
CCGAGGTGATGGAGCCCTTCTGGGTGGTGGTGATGCGCTCCTGCAGGGCGCCCATGTCGGTGGCGAGCGTCGGCTGGTAGCCCACCGCCGAGGGGATGCGGCCCAAGAGCGCCGACACCTCCGAGCCCGCCTGCGTGAAGCGGAAGATGTTGTCCACGAAGAACAGCACGTCCTGGCCCTGGTCGCGGAAATATTCCGCCACCGTCAAACCGGAGAGGCCGACGCGGGCACGGGCGCCGGGCGGCTCGTTCATCTGGCCATAGACCAGCGCGCACTTGGAGCCCTTGGCGCTGCCGGCCTTGTGCGGGTCGACGTTGACCTTGGACTCGATCATCTCGTGGTAGAGGTCGTTACCCTCGCGCGTGCGCTCGCCCACGCCCGCAAACACCGAGTAGCCGCCGTGCGCCTTGGCGACGTTGTTGATCAGCTCCATGATCAGCACGGTCTTGCCCACGCCCGCGCCGCCGAACAGGCCGACCTTGCCGCCCTTGGCGTAGGGAGCCAGCAGGTCCACGACCTTGATGCCGGTGACCAGGATCTGCGCCTCGGTGGACTGCTCGATGAAGGGCGGAGCCGGCTGGTGGATGGCGCGCTTGGCGGCGGTCTGGATGGGCCCGGCCTCGTCGACGGGGTCGCCGATCACGTTCATGATGCGCCCGAGCGTCTCGTCGCCCACGGGCACGGCGATGGGTTGGCCGGTGTCGGTCACCTCCTGGCCGCGCGTGAGCCCTTCCGTGGAATCCATGGCCACCGTGCGCACGGAGTTCTCGCCCAGGTGCTGGGCCACCTCCAGCACCAGGCGGCCGCCCTGGTTCTTCGTCTCCAGGGCGTTCAGGATCTCAGGCAGATGGTCCTCGAACTGCACGTCAACGACGGCGCCCATGACCTGGCGTATCTTGCCGACTGTGTTGGTTGCCATGACTGATGCTTCCTACGTTCTCGTCTCGTCCTTCGGTGCCGTTCGGGGTGTTGAACCTTCCGCCGTCCCCGTAACCTATGCCAGTGTTCTGGCCCTTCGCGGTCCTTAATAGTTCTTGTAGGTTGGGCTAGCGCGAAGCGCCCGCCCCAACAAATCCAACCGATCCCTTGCCCATGTTGGGTTACGGCCTTGGGCCTAACCCAACCTACGTTCTCCTCATGCCTAGACCCGCTCGAGCCGGCGCTCGATCCGCCCCGCCCGCTCGTCGAAGCGATCCAGCCGCTGGCTGAGCGTCCCCAGCAGCGTCAAGAGCTGGCCTTGATGCTGCTCGAGCGCGGACATCCGCACTTTCACGTCGGCAACGTCCAGCTCCGTCCTCTCCTGCGAAGCCCGAATACGGCTCAGCATTTCCAGCACGAGGCTCTCGGTCTCCTCCGTCATGGCGTGCTCATGGGATCGTTTCGGCCATTGGATCTTCGAGCACGTCCTTCAACTTTAAGGTCACCACTTCTCCAGAGTAGACGACCTCAATCACGACTTTGTCCGGCTCCTCCACCGCTTTGACCTCATATGCTGGACCGGCCTCCCCTAAGCGGCGAACCTGACCGATAAGCTTCCGTGGATCGGCTAAGTACGTTGACTGCGTGTCCTCGAATCCGCGGGTGTGCATGGCGACCTCCCCCTCCTGAGTTACCAAGGGGAGTGTACGACGTTTCTGCAGGCGGCGCCAGCCATTTTCGCACTTTGTTCTTCGTATTTGTTCGATGCCGCTACAGCGCCTCGGCGCCGGAGATGATCTCGATCAGCTCCTTGGTGATGTTGGCCTGGCGCTGGCGGTTGTAGCGCAGGGTAAGCTTGTCGATCATGTCGCCGGCGTTGCGGGTGGCGTTGTCCATGGCGCTCATGCGGGCGCCCTGCTCGGAGGCGGCGTTCTCCAGGAGGCCGCGGTAGACCTGGGTGGCGAGGTTGCGGGGCAGCAGCTCGGCCAGGATCTCGTTCTCGTCGGGCTCGAACTCGTAGGCGGCCTCTGCGCCGGCGCCAGCCACACCGTTGGCCTGCGGGATCTTGGCAGGGATGAGCTGCAGGGCGGTGGGCTTCTGCGTGATCACCGACTTGAACTCGGAGAAGTAGAGCGTCGCCACGTCGAACTCCCCGGCCTCGAACAGGGCCAGCACCTGATGGGCGATCTCGCCAGCGACGGCGAAGGTGATCTGCTTCGCCCCGCGCAGGTCCACGCGGTCGACGATGCGGTTGCCCCAGTCGCGGCGCAAATTGTCGGCGCCCTTGCGACCGACGGTGAGGATCTTGACGGTCTTGCCTTCGCTGCGCAGCCGGACGGCATCGGCCCTGGCGAGCTTGGCGATGTTGGCGTTGAAGCCGCCGCACAAGCCCCGCTCGGCGGTCATGACGATGAGCAGGTGCACCTCGTCCTTGCCGGTGCCCACCAGCAGCCTGGGGGCGGTCTCGCGAATGGCGCGCCGGCCGAGGTTGCCGAGCATCGCGTCCATGCGCTCGGCATAGGGGCGCGCGGCCGTGGCGGCCTCCTGGGCGCGGCGCAGCTTGGCCGCGGCGACCATCTGCATCGCCTTGGTGATCTTCCGCGTCGCCTTGACCGAGGAGATGCGGTTGCGGAGGTCCTTGAGACTTGGCATCGCGCTATACGGATATCCCTTTGCTTCTCCCTCTCCCCGCTTGCGGGGAGAGGGTCGGGGTGAGGGGCAGCCACAAACTCCAAGCTCTGAGTGTGCTGCTGCCCCTCACCCTAACCCTCTCCCCATGCCGAAGTGGGCATGGGGAGAGGGGATTTAGGCGGCAAAGTTCTTGGCGAAGGTGTCGAGCACCCCGACCAGCTTCTTCTCGGTATCGGAGGTGATCTCCTTCCTGCTGGCGATATCTCCCAGGATGTCGGCGTGGCTCTCGCGCAGGTGGCGCAACAGCGATTGCTCGAACTTGGAGACGGCGCTCACCGGCAACGGATCGAGATAGCCGCGCGTGCCGGCGAAGATCACCACCACCTGCTCCTCCACCTTGAGGGGAGAGAACTGCGGCTGCTTCAGCAGCTCCGTGAGGCGGGCGCCGCGGGCCAGCAGGCGCTGGGTGACGGCGTCGAGGTCGGACCCGAACTGGGCGAAAGCCGCCATCTCGCGGTACTGCGCGAGCTCGCCCTTGATGCGGCCGGCCACCTGCTTCATGGCCTTCACCTGCGCCGCGGAGCCCACGCGCGACACCGAGATGCCGACGTTCACCGCCGGCCGGATGCCCTGGTAGAACAGGTCCGTCTCAAGGAAGATCTGGCCGTCGGTGATGGAGATGACGTTGGTCGGGATGTAGGCCGACACGTCGTTGGCCTGGGTCTCGATCACGGGCAGCGCCGTGAGCGAGCCCGCCTTGTGGTTCTCGTTGAGCTTGGCGGCGCGCTCCAGGAGGCGCGAGTGCAGGTAGAACACGTCGCCGGGGTAGGCCTCGCGGCCGGGCGGGCGGCGCAACAGGAGCGACATCTGGCGGTAGGCGACGGCCTGCTTGGAGAGGTCGTCGTAGGCGATCACGGCGTGCATGCCGTTGTCGCGGAAGTACTCGCCCATGGTGCAGCCGGCGAAGGGTGCCAGGAACTGCATGGGGGCCGGATCGGACGCGGTTGCGGCGACGACGATGGAGTAGGGCAGCGCGCCACGCTCCTCCAGCACCTTCACGAACTGGGCCACCGTGGAGCGCTTCTGGCCGACGGCGACGTAGACGCAGTAGAGCTTCACGCTCTCGTCGCCTGTCTCGTTGAGCGGCTTCTGATTGAGGAAGGTATCCAGGATGACGGCGGTCTTGCCGGTCTGGCGGTCGCCGATGATGAGCTCGCGCTGGCCGCGGCCGATGGGGATCAGCGCGTCGATGGCCTTCAGCCCCGTGGCCATCGGCTCGTGCACGGACTTCCTCGGCAGGATGCCCGGCGCTTTCACGTCCACGCGCTTGCGCGTCTTGGCCGGGATCGGGCCCTTGCCGTCGATGGGGTTGCCAAGCGCATCCACCACGCGGCCCAGCAGCTCCTTGCCCACGGGCACCTCGACGATGGCGCCGGTGCGCTTGACGGTATCGCCTTCCTTGATGGTGCGGTCGTCGCCGAAGATCACCACGCCGACGTTGTCGGCCTCCAGGTTCAGCGCCATCCCGCGGATGCCGCCGGGGAACTCCACCATCTCGCCGGCCTGCACGTTGTCGAGGCCGTAGACGCGGGCGATGCCGTCGCCGACGGAGAGCACCTGGCCGATCTCGGAGACCTCGGCCTCCTTGCCGAAGTTCTTGATCTGCTGCTTGAGGATAGAGGAGATCTCTGAGGCGCGGATGTCCATCAGCCCAAACCTTTCATCGCGACTTTGAGATTGTTGAGCTTGGTCCGCAGCGAGCTGTCGATCATCTTGCTGCCGACCTTCACGACGAGCCCCCCAAGCAGGGCGGGATCGACGCGGGTGTTCACTTGCACGTCCTTGCCGATCTGCGCACGCAACGCATCCTTCAGGGCGCTGAGCTGCTCGGGCGTCAACTGATGGGCGCTCGCCACGTCGGCGCTCACCTCGCCGCGCTCCCGCGCCAGCAGGGCGCGGAACTCGCGCATCATGTCGCCCACGGCGAACAGGCGCCGATTGCGGGCGATCAGCTTGAAAAAGTTGGCGGTGAGGCTCGAAACGCCAGCCTTGGCGAGGATCGCATCGAGCGCCTTGGCCTGGTCCTCGGCCGCGATCACGGGGCTGCGGATGAGCCGGCGCAGGTCCGCGCTCTCCTCCAGCATGGCCTGGAACGACCTGAGATCGGCCTCGACCTGCGGCAGCTGCCGCTCCTCCTTGGCCAAGTCGAACAGCGCTGCCGCGTAGCGGCCCGCCATGCTCGCCATCATGGGTTCGTCGGTCGTCACGTGGAAAACGCTTTCGCCCCGGAACGTTGGATGAACGGTTGCGGCCTCGCCCCAACAGCCGCACGTTCAAGAGCCCGCAGCGCTGCCGCCGGCGCCCTCGAAGCGCCAGCCCGCGCATAGCACGGAGAGCCCGGTGCAGCAACCGTGCCACGGTGTATCCGATGCCGCATCCGGGAACCTCGGGGGCGGGGCCGACGGGCCAGGGCAAGCGGAACCGTTAGCGTACTGTCATGCGGGCATCCGGGGGGGGCTCGCCTGCCGCGACCACCCGGATTTGTCAGTCCTAGCCAAAGGAGTAAGAGACCTATGCAAGGTTGGAGACTGCCGCTTGCCGGCGCGCTCGCGCTGTCGCTTGGATTGACGCCGATGGCCCCCGTGGCGGCGGGCCCGACGGCGATGCCGCCCAGCGTCGCCAAGGCCGAGGCGGGCAGCACAGTGGTGCGGGTGCACCGCTACCGTCACTTCCACAGGCACCATCATCACCGCCATCACGGACACCGCGGCCTCGCCATCGGGCTCGGCGTCGGCATCATCGGCGGTCTGATCGCGGCGGACGCGTACCGCAGCGCGCCCGCCTATGCCGACGAGGAGGAGGTCTACGACGCCCCGCCCTCGTCGGGTGATCCGCGCGAGCAGTGCGCCCGCGAGTTCCGCTCGTTCGATTGGGATTCGGGCTCCTACACGACCTACTCGGGCGAGAGGAAGCTCTGCCCCTACCTGAAGTAGGAGGGGCTTGTGGGGGCCGCCGGCTGCCCATAAATGAGCAGCGCGGACAAAGGAAAAACCCGAGGAGACCTAAGATGCGCGACCGGCTGGCGGCGGAGATGAAGGCGGCCCTCAAATCGCAGGACAAGCAGCGCCTTTCGGCGCTGCGGCTGATCACGGCCGCCCTGCAGCAGGCCGACATCGCCGCCAAAGCGCCCCTCCCCGACCACGATATCCCGGCGCTTCTGCAGAGGATGATCAAGCAGCGCCGGGAGTCGCTCGCCATCTACGAGAAGGCCGGCCGCACCGAGCAGGCCCGGCAGGAGGCGGCCGAGATCGCCGTCATCGAGGAGTTCCTGCCGAGGCAGATGAGCGAGGCCGAGGCAAGGGCTGCCATCGCCGCCGCCGTCAAGGAGGTGGGCGCCGCGAGCCCCAAGGACATGGGCAAGGTCATGGCCCTCCTGAAGGAGCGCCACGCCGGCCAGATGGACTTCGGCAAGGCCAGCGGCCAGGTGAAAGCGCTGCTGAGCGGCCAGGGCTAACGGCGCTTCCCTTTCCGCGCGCCCTTGATGCGGGTCGGGCCCGGCTCGGCAAATCCGCTGGCCCTGTAGCCGTCGGCAGGCGAAGCTTCTCCAGCGACTGTCTCTGTGCGGCCTTCAATCTTGTCGAGCGCGGCGCTGATGAGGAAAGCGGACCGCGTGAGGCCGCGCCGCTTGGCCTCTTCATCGATCGCCTCCAACAGCCCGGCATCGAGCGAGACACTCGCCTTGACTTGACGACCCTTGTCGAGGATGAGCGGGATCATCACCAGACTCTCTCCCTTGCGGGGACGCTCATCCGGCTCAAGCTCGTCAAGCCTGCGAGCCCTGGGGATCGGCTCGCCATCGGTCACCATCAAGGCCGCGAACTCGCGCAAGGCGCTTGTGGCATCTGCAATGGCGGCATCGGGCGTTGGACCGCCACCGTGACAGCCGGGAAAGTCGGGGAAACGAACGCCCCATACACCTTTGCCGCCATCGAGGATCGCAACGTAGTAGCTCATGGCGCCTCACATCCAGTCCGCCTTCTCTGCGATCCCCCTGGCCACGCCGATGGACTGCGTACGATGCCTCGGAACGACGATCTTGCGACCGTCGGGATGCTTGAAGACATCGTGCTTGCTGCCACCCACCTTCACCCAACCTTCGCGCTCAAGGCGACGGATGATCCTGCGAGTATTGCTCTCCAGCGTCGCCATGGCCGCCCCCGGTGCCTGACGCAAGCTCGTTCATAAAAATGATCCAACATTTAGGCAAGCATGTCATCTAATTTGTTTGATAGGAACTGGTACTGGCGCGCCTGTGGAAGCATACCGACATCTTTGCTTCCCGGAGGCGGTGGAACGGCTGGCCCGGAAGGCCGGCGTGCCCATGCCTACGGCGGGCCCGCGCCGTCAGGCTGGGCTGCGGGGCATCAATGCATTGCCAACTGCCACGCATCAACTAGCGCCGCGGCAATTCTCCGGGTTTTGAGCCAGGAAAACTGTACAGGTTGGGCGGTCTACGCACACCGCCCGCATCAAAAAATTCGTCGAAAACGCTCAAGAGGACAGCGTCAATGGAGGCAGCATCTGTGGCATGCAATTCACCGCTCCATTGCACGTTATTTTGCTGGACCGGTCCCCACTCCTGCTCCAGGTAGTTGCCTGGCATGAAAATGGGTAGGCCCTTTACGTCGGCGGCGCCTGCTTCAATTATGAATGGTGGTTCAAGTCCCAGTTTTGTCACCGCGAATTCAACATACTTCGGAAGGCAGACCGCAAACGTCTGCTCGACCGAGAGGGTTGGGATTCCCTGTTTGCGACCGGTGTTCGGATTGAACAGCGTGGCGTTAAAGGCCCAAATATGGCGGGTGAGAAAGAGTTGAGATGCGCAAAGTATTTGCCCGTCGTTGTAATTTGCGTCGAATGCAATAGCACCGTATTCATTTGGTTCAAAACTTGAGCCAGTAGGTCTGTAATAGAAGGGGACGAGGCTTTCTGGTCCCTTTCTGACCAGATCATATGCGTCAGCACGCTTAAGCGGGGGAGGGCTGCTGGCCGGCATCAAACGAAGGTATAAAAGTGGAACGACCGGTACAGTGAATTGCGTATCAGCGCCCCGATCGACCAGTATCTCCCGCTTCTCAAAGAAGCGGGAAGGATCATCACCCGGGAGAGATTTCTCGATCAGCATTCGTATGGCCTCCGAATAGGAGCTGAGCCCGCGATCATGCCAGTAGCGTTCGACGCGCACCGAGAGATCTCTCGGCATCGAGATCGTCACGCGGATAGTGTCTGCGGCGGCTTGCATATGTTCATACTCTCATATGTTAACACCGATGTCAAGAAGCGTCGAGCGTCGTGGTGCGGGCGGCCTTATTTCAGTTGTTGGACGGGCAGCGGTTGGGAGACAGCCGATGCAAGCGAATCACGTATTGCTCGCCGGGAAAGGACAGGCATTCCGCCCATGCGCTTCCCGCCCGCCCTGCTCGACGAGATCCGCGCCCGGCTGCCGGTCAGCCAGGTGGTGGCGCGCAGGGTTCAGCTCAAGCGGGCGGGGCGGGAGTACAAGGGGCTTTCGCCCTTCAAGAGCGAGAAGACGCCGTCGTTCACGGTCAACGACCAGAAAGGGTTCTACCACTGCTTCGCCTCCGGCGAGCATGGCGACATCTTCACCTTTCTGATGAAGACCGAGGGCCTGAGCTTCCCCGAGGCGGTGGAGCGACTGGCCCAGGAAGCCGGCGTGCCCATGCCCAAGGTGGCCCCTCGCGATGCCGAGGCCGAGGACCGGCGCGCGCGGCTCTACGAGCTGCTAGTGGCCTCGGCGGCGTTCTTCGAGAAGCAGCTGGCGGGGCCGCAGGGTCAGGTGGCGCTGCAGTATCTGGCGCGGCGCGGGCTCGATGCCGCCGGCATTGCCCGCTTCAGGCTGGGCTACGCCCCGAATGGCCGGTCGACCCTGAAGGAGCATCTGGCCTCGGCCGGCTTCTCGGCCGCCGAGATGGCGGCGTCGGGCATGCTCATCTCCGGCGACGACATCCCCGTCTCCTATGACCGGTTCCGCCACCGGGTCATGTTTCCCATCGCGGACCTGAAGGGCCGCACCATCGCCTTCGGCGGTCGCGCGCTCGACCCGGATGCGCCGGCCAAATACCTGAACTCGCCGGAGACGCCGCTCTTCCACAAGGGTGCCGTGCTGTTCAACGCCCACAACGCCCGCGGCCCCGCCCACGACAGCGGCCGGATCGTAGTGGTGGAGGGCTACATGGATGTCATCGCCATGTCGCTGGCCGGCTTCCCCGAGACGGTGGCGCCGCTCGGCACGGCCCTCACCGAGGACCAGATCAAGCTGCTCTGGCGCATGGCTCCGGAGCCGATCCTGTGCTTCGACGGCGACGCGGCCGGCCGCAAGGCTGCCTTCCGGGCGGTCGAGACAGTGCTGCGGCACCTAAAGCCCGGCCATAGCCTGCAGTTCGCCTTCCTGCCGGGCGGGCTCGACCCCGACGATCTAGTGCGCCAGCACGGTCCCGGCGCCATGCGCGACATTCTGGAGAACCGCACCCGGGCGCTGTTCGATGTGCTGATCGAGCGCGAGGAGCAACAGGGGCCGCCGGCTGTCACGCCCGAGCAGCAGGCCGCCCTGGAGGGACGACTGAAGCGCCTGGTGGGCCAGATCGTCGACCCGGACGTGCGTGCGCGCTACAACCAGGAGCTGCGCGAGACGCTGCGGGCCAAGAGCGCCCGGCTGGTCAGGGCCTTGGCGCCCGCCTCCGGCCGTCGCCGTCCGCCGCTCGCCGCCAAGCGCCGCGACAATACCCAGCTCGATTGGCGGGTGCGCGAGCGGGCCAACGAGCGGGCTCGTCTCGGCGGCTTGCCGCGGGCCGCCCAGCCCCAGGCCAGCGCCCCTGCCAGCAACGGCCTGTCGGACCGGGTGGCACCCATGCCTCCGCGCGAGGTGCTGCTGGTGGGCGCCCTCATGAACCACCTGTGGCTGATCGAGAGCTGCTGCGAGGAGATTGCCCAGCTCAAGCTCACCTCGGCGCCGCTGCAGCGCCTCAAGGATGCCCTGCTGGCCCTGCTCTCCGACGGCGCACCCCTTGATCACGCAACCGTGCGCACCCATGTCAGCGCCAGCGGGCTTGACAGCGTCGTCGCCGCGCTGGAGCGGGCGATGGCGCAGACCAGCGACAAGTTTGCGCGTCCAGAGGCAGGTGCCAGCGAGGCGGAAGCGGGGTGGCGCCACGCCTTTGCGCTGCATGAGGTGCAGGTGGCACTACCGCTGGAGCTGCAACTCGCCGAGCGCGCCTGGCGCCTGGAGCAGAGCGAGGAAGCCTGGGAGCGCATCATGGAGCTGCATGATCGGCTCGGACGCGGGCTGGTGCGGGTGCCAGAGGACTGATCGGAGATTGACGAGGGGATTGAACGAGGCAGCCGGCTCTGAACACCGGTCAGGAAATGCCGTTGTGCAAGGGACACACCGGCTGCGGAAAGCGTCTGATAGCCACCCGGGCGGACCGGCCGATGCGTGCGGGAATAATTGTGTGACCATTCGCGTTGATGCACACAGGAAGGACTGGCAAGGCAAACGCTTGTTGTGTATGCCTTCCGCGGCCCCAGATGAAGGCACAGCGAGCCCGAGTGCTCCTGCCTTCGCGCCTCGGCACCGTGGGCCTTCAACCAGCAGTACCCGGCGTGGCGGGCTCTCCGCTGCACGCGGGCGCTTCCATGGGCGGAAGCGTCGTCGCGAAGCAGCGAGGGGCGGCCGTTTGTACTGAATTGCAAGACATTCGCTTCACGTTGACAGCGCGGCCCCCCGCGCTCCGGAGAGTGACCTGATGGCAAACGTAGCCCGAGCCGAAGAGCAGACCCCGCCGCAAGGCGACGTCCACGAGAAGGACGCCCCGCTGCTCGACATGTCCGATGCAGCCGTCAAGCGGCTCCTGAAGACCGCCAAGGCGCGCGGCTTCGTGACGCTCGACCAGCTGAATGCGGTGCTGCCGTCGCAGGAGTTCTCGCCCGACCAGATCGAGGACACCCTGTCGATGCTGTCCGACATGGGCATCACGGTGGTGGAGAGCGAGGAGGCCGAGGAGAGTACGGTCGACAAGGACAGCGGCGGCGACGACGCCGACGACGACGAGGGCCGCTCGCTGTCGGCCCCCAGCCTGCCGGCCACGGTCAGCACGCGCGCGGAGCCCGCCGACCGCACGGACGATCCGGTCCGCATGTATCTCCGCGACATGGGCTCCGTGGAGCTGCTGTCGCGCGAGGGCGAGATCGCCATCGCCAAGCGCATCGAGGCCGGCCGCGAGGCCATGATCGCCGGCCTGTGCGAGAGCCCGCTCACCTTCCAGGCCATCATCATCTGGCGCGACGAGCTCAACCAGTCGAAGATCCTGCTGCGCGACGTGATCGACCTGGAGGCCACCTACGAGGGGCCGGAGGCCAAGGCGGCCCCACCGCCCATGCCGCCCGCGCCTGCGCCCGGCCCCGCACCGGCGGCCGCACAGCCCGCCGCCTCCGATAACGAGGAGGAGGGCGCCGAGGGCGCGCCGCGTGCGGAGGGCGAGATCGAGGAGGAGGAGGACTTCGAGAACGCCATGTCGCTGGCGGCCATGGAGGCCGAGCTCAAGCCCAAGGTGCTCGAGACCTTCGACAACATCGCCGCCGCCTACCGCAAGCTCCGTAAGCTGCAGGACAAGCGCGTCGAGATGCACGTGGCCGCCGAGCAGATCGGCCCGCAGCAGCAGCGCGCCTACGCCAAGATCCGCGACGAGATCATCAAGGACGTGAAGAGCCTCTCGCTCAACAACGCCCGCATCGAGATGCTCGTCGAGCAGCTCTACCGCATCAACCGCAACCTGGTGCAGCTGGAGAGCCGGCTGATGCGGCTGGCCGACAACTACGGCGTGCCCCGCCAGCAGTTCATCGACGAGTACTTCGGCAACGAGCTCGACCAGGGCTGGCTCGACCGCATGGCGAACCTGCCCGGCAAGAACCGCTGGGCGCCGTTCATCCGCAACGACCGCAAGCACATCGAGGCGATCCGCGACGAGATCCGCACCCTGGCCGAGGAGACGGGGCTGGAGATCACTGAGTTCCGCCGCATCGTCAAGGCGGTGCAGAAGGGCGAGCGCGAGGCGCGCCAGGCGAAGAAGGAGATGGTGGAGGCCAACCTGCGCCTCGTCATCTCCATCGCCAAGAAGTACACGAACCGCGGCCTGCAGTTCCTCGATCTCATCCAGGAGGGCAACATCGGCCTGATGAAGGCGGTGGACAAGTTCGAGTACCGGCGCGGCTACAAGTTCTCCACGTATGCGACGTGGTGGATCCGGCAGGCCATCACGCGGAGCATCGCCGACCAGGCGCGCACCATCCGCATCCCCGTGCACATGATCGAGACCATCAACAAGATCGTGCGCACGAGCCGGCAGATGCTGCACGAGATCGGCCGCGAGCCGACCCCGGAGGAGCTGTCCGAGAAGCTCGCCATGCCGCTCGAGAAGGTGCGCAAGGTGCTCAAGATCGCGAAGGAGCCCATCTCGCTCGAGACGCCCATCGGCGACGAGGAGGACAGCCACCTCGGCGACTTCATCGAGGACCGCAACGCGGTGCTGCCCATCGACGCGGCGATCCAGTCGAACCTGCGCGAGACCACCACGCGGGTGCTGGCGAGCCTCACCCCGCGCGAGGAGCGCGTGCTGCGCATGCGCTTCGGCATCGGCATGAACACCGACCACACCCTTGAGGAGGTGGGCCAGCAATTCTCGGTCACGCGCGAGCGCATCCGCCAGATCGAGGCCAAGGCGCTGCGCAAGCTGAAGCACCCGAGCCGGTCGCGGAAGCTGCGGAGCTTCTTGGACAACTAGCAGGGACCCACACGGGTGCTGGCCTCTACTGGGGGCCAAGCACCTGTTCCGATGACTTGCGAACGCACGGTCATCGGCGCGATGAAGGGGGGCGGTGGGTGTTTGACGACAAACGCTCGTTCATCACGCGAGCCTTCCTGCGCGCGGAATTCGACCTCGATTACCGCGCTTACACGGATGAGCGCGATGCGGAGCTGCTGAAGCGTCTGCGGGAGTGGGACGGCCGCCCTCGACTCAACGAGACGCAGGCGGAAGGGGCGCTTACTCAGACCTTCTTCGTCGACACTTGGGAATACGGCGAAGCCGGTCGGGCATCGCGCGAGGAGCATACGCTCATCGCCAAGTATCCTGTTCCCGGGGAGGGGGCCGGCGGCGGAGCGGGTGAAGCCGACTTGGCGCTTGGCTGGTTTCGCGGCCGAACGGACACCATCCCGCAGGTCCTGTGCGAGTTCAAGGACATCCGCTCGAAGCTCGACGCAAAGCAGCACCGGAAAGGCAGCACGCGCAGCCCTGTCGAACAGTGCCTCAACTATCTCCGTGGCGCACGGCGCGGCCTGTTTGGCAACGAGCCGGTGCAACCCTGGTGGGGCCTCGTCACCGACATGAACGAGTTCCGCCTCTACTGGTGGGACCGCGCTCCGACAGAGTACATCCGCTTTTTCATCAAACGCGAGGATCTCCTATCGGGTGACTACGATCTTCTGACCAATTCGGAGGACGCTCGCTTCGATCGCTATCTGTTCGCCAAGCTTTTCTCCCGCGACATGCTGCTGTCAGACGCTGGACGCCCGCACCTCCTCCGTCTCGTCGAGCGGCAGTGGGCGCGGGGGCGCAAGCTCGAAGGAGAATTTTACGACCGCTACAAGGAGGTGCGCGAGCGTCTCTACAACGTTCTTCGGCTGGGCAATCCGCATTTTCCCGGCAGGCCCGGTGAGCTGCTGCGGCTGACGCAGAAGCTGCTCGACCGCTTCATCTTCGCTTTCTTCTGCGAGGACATGGGGCAGCGAATGCTGTTCCCGCCGCAGATGATCCGGGATTTTCTGCGGAGCCGGAGCATGGAGCCGTTCTATGACGAAGGCGGCTCGGAGCTGTGGGATTTCTTCAAGCGCCTTTTCAGCCTGATGAACAGCGGCGGCACGATTAATCGCCTCAGATTGCCGGTGATCAACGGCGGGTTGTTCGAGTCGGATCCACTCATCGACGGTTTGAATATTCCAAACCACATATTTGTAAAGGGCGAGCAGGGCGCGAACGAGGCGTCCCTTGAGCGTGATCCCCGAACTCTTTTCTATCTCTGTGGCCGCTACAATTATGCCGCGGCGGTGATGTAAAGGAAAGTCTCAGTCTTTACACTCTTGGCCACATTTTCGAGCAGTCCATCACCGAGCTGGAGTACCGCGAAGGAGAGCTGGAAAACCGAGAGACTGTCGCGAAGCTCTCGAAAAGGAAACGCGACGGCGTCTATTACACGCCTGAGCCGGTGGTGAACTACCTCGTCGAGCAGACGCTCGGACCGTGGTTTGCCGACGCCAAGGCGGCATGCGGCTATCCCCGACCCGACGAGGGCGCTCCGACGGCCGCAGCGGCCAAAGCGTACGTCGAGCGTTTGAAGGCGATCCGCATCGTCGATCCTGCCTGCGGCTCGGGCGCCTTCCTCATCTCGGCTTTCCGGCGGCTGTTGGCGGAGCGGATCGCCGCCGCGCGCGATGTGGAGAGAGCGGGCGGCACGCGCGGGGCCATCGACGAAGCGCCGCTCATCGCCGACATCCTGCGTGACAATATCCACGGCGTCGACATCAACCCGGCGTCCGTCGAAATCGCCAAGCTGGCCTTGTGGCTGCATTCGGCGCGGGCATCCACACCGCTCTCGTCGCTGGAGCGTACGATCCGCATCGGCAACAGCCTGGTCGGTGAGGACTTCTGGTCTGGGCGGCAGAAGACCGCCCAGGCCGAAGAGCGCGTAAGGAGCTTCGACTCGCGGGCCGCTTTTCAGGAGGTCTGGCCCACGGGCCGGGACGGTGGCTTCGATATCGTGCTTGGCAATCCGCCCTACGTGAAGCTGCAGAACCTCAAGAAGGTAGACCCGGACATCGTGGCCTATCTGGAGGCGGCGCGCGGGGACGACACCTACAGAAGCGCGCAGACGGGCAATTTCGATCTCTACCTGCCGTTCATCGAGAAGGGTCTGCGCCTGCTCGCACCGGGCGGGCGTATGGCATTTATCGCCCCCAGTCTATGGTCGGTGAATGAGTACGGCGAGGGATTGCGCCGCCTTGTGCGCCGCGGTCGGTATCTCGATCGCTGGCTCGATTTCAAGGCGCACCAGGTTTTCGAGGACGTGAATACCTACACGGCGCTGCAGTTCTACACGCGCGAACCGCGGGGCTCTGTGCGGATCGTGGCGGCGCCGAACGGGGAGATGGCGGACGTCGATTGGTCCGCCCCGGAACTCGCTGTGCCATACGATACCTTGCCGGAGAGCGGCGAATGGTTGATGGCAACCGGGGTGGAGCGGGCGCTGATCGAGCGGCTGACGCGCGACTGCCTGCGGCTCGACGATCCATCGCTGACGAACGGGATCATCGTCGGGATCCAAACCAGCGCCGACCACATTTATCATCTCGAACGGCTCGGGACCAACCGTTACAAGTGCACGCCGAAAGGCAGTGGCGCGGCGTCCTACGAGGTCGAGATCGAGGATTCGATCATGAAGCCGCTTGTCTCAGGCCCCGAGGCGAAGCGCTACGAGGAGCCGGAGACGAGCACCTATCTACTGTTTCCCTATGAGCCCGATCCGCGCGGCGTCATGCGTCTGATCCCTGCCGGCGATATGGCCCGACGCTTCCCGCGTGCTTGGGCACACCTGCGCAAATGGGAGAAGGAGCTGCGTGGGCGGGAATCCAAATCCTTTGACGACGACACTTGGTATCGCTTCGGCCGAAATCAGAATATCGACAAGCAGGATATTCCCAAGTTGATCGTTGCCCAGACGGTTCCCGAGATGCGGGTCTGTGCTGATTTTGACGGAGTTAAGTATCTTAACAATGTACGGGTCAATGGCATCCTGCCGGCGCGACCGACCGATGACGCCTTTCTGCTCGCCGTCCTGAATGGTCCCGTCGCTGATTTTGTCTTTCGACGCATCGGGAAACCCAAGCAGGGAGGTTGGTACGAAGCCAACAAGCAGTTTATCGCGCCGCTCCCAATCCCGAAGGCGTCAGCGGAGGAGCGCGCCGATGTCTCGGTCCGTGCACGGCGGCTTCAGGAGAGATGGACGCGTCGCCGCGACCTCCTGCAACAAGCCGCCGACCGCCTCTCCGTGCTGGCGCGGGCACGCCATGCAGCCAGCTGGCTTTGGCCCGACCTGCCGGGCTTGCCGGAAATGATCGAGCGCGCGCCCAGGGCGCTGGGCCATGCCACCAACGATCGCCGCCAGTGGGCCGAGGAGCGGCTCGATGAGATGGAGGCGGCGCGCGTGGAGGGGCTGCAGGCGGCGCTCGACCGTGCCGGCCGGCGCGAGGTGCGCTTCCAGTCGGGCGAGCTGCGCCTCTACATGAGCGGCGTCGTCGTGCTGGACAAGATTTTTCTCGACGATAAGGCTGGCCGGCTGACCGAGTCATATTGGCGTTGGCTGCTCTTGAGTGGGCCGGCACGCGACGCAAAACGATTCGCAGCGGACTTGCGGCGTCCGCCAGCACCCTCTGATGCTCCGGCGGCCGTACAGCTCATCGAACGTGTGGCCGTCTTGGCCGAAGAGGTCGCGGCAATTGAGGCCGACGAGCGTGCCCTGAATGAGAAACTGTATGAGCTGTATGGCCTCTCTCCGGCGGAGCGGAATCTAGTGGAGAACGAGCATGGGCGCGGCGATGTAGCGACGGCGAGTGGATGAATTGGGTGTTGAGCCGGCGTACACTGGTGCACATGAATCAGCTCCCACTTTTTCGCCCCAAGGGCAACGAGCCGCTGCATCGCCCGTCGGACGCGGTGTACATCCGCAAGAGTCTCAACCGCCTTCTGCGCCTCGCCCGCGAAGCCGAGATCATGCCGTGGAGCGAGGGAGAGGCCCAGAGCTGGGAGAAACTGTTCCCCGAGTTGGCAGCCTCGCTTCCGGCAGAAGAAGCTGAAGCATTGACATCAGAATTCAGAATTGAGCTTACCCGTCTACGTTCCATGGCTTGAGCCGATCTTTCGAGCGCGCTGGGCTGCGGCATGATTGAGGACGCCGTGAGTCGGGAGCGTGCAACGGATCGGGTCACGCTCGGCCGCCCAGATTCCGCAGGTGACCGCCGCCCTTAACGGGAAATATGTGTTCAGGGCCGGCCGGTAGGGATCGGCGCAATGCCGCTCGCAGCATTCCGCCCTACGCCTACTCCCGCTTCAGCACCCCGTCCACCAGCCGGCGCGCCCAGCCGGCGGCGTGGAAGTCGCGCTTGAGGGCGACGGGGTCGTAGACGGTGTCGACCCACTCCAGGAACGGCATCGGCTGGCGCTTGTTGTCCTCCAGGTACTGCTCGAAGAACCGGTCGAGGATGCCGGTGTCGGCCTGGCGGATGTGCCCGTAGCGCAGCGACAGCTCCTTCCTCGCCTCCTCGATCGGCACACCCTCCTGGAAGAACCTGTAGAGCACGCTCATCAGCCCGACGCGGTCGGCGCCGGACTTGCAGTGCAGCAGCACCGGATACTCGATCTCAGCGAACAGGTCGCGCGCCGCCCTGATCTCCTCGCGCGTCGGCGCGGCCCGCGAGCGGACCTGGAAGTTGATCAGCTTGACGCCCTTGCGCTCGCACACCGCCTGCTCCAGCCAGTAGGCGCCGCACAGGCGCTCCCCGCGCAGGTTGACGATGGTGCGCAGGCCGCGGCGCTTAAGCGCCCGGATGTGGTGCGGCGCCGGCTGCGCCGAGCGCCACGCGCGGTGGCCCAGCCGGTGCCGGTTGACATAGAGCATGCGGAAGATCCCGTGGTCGATCAGCAGCATGTCGAAGTACCAGAACAGCCGACCGAACCTGCGCCGCACCCACTCCGGCGTGCGCTCGATCGTGGCCACCCGCCATCCGCGGGTCATGCGCTTGACCTTGCGCCATAGAGGGCGCCAGTCGAGCCGGGGACCGTATGCGGGGTCGGGCGCGGGCATGCCTTCCGCCGGTGGCTCTGCTGTCCCCGTGCCACCCGTGCCGGAGGGCGGAATGTCGGCGCCTGGGCCGATCTCGGGGCCGATCTCGGACCCGGATGAGGCTTGCCCGGTTCGGTCAGGATGCCGGCCCAAAGTCTTCGTTGTCCCCAAGGTCGTCACGCGCGGGCCGGCAGCTCATTGACGCGGAAGCCGTTTGGCGCCATTGCCCGATGCGGCCGCCGTGGGCGAGGGTACGGCGTCGCAGGCATCCTGAAGGTCTCCGTCCCCGAGCGATGCGCCATCACGAGCACTTCTCCGCCATGCAGCATACCCCAAGCCCGCCCGCGGCCGGCCGCCTGCCAAGCGGATCGATGGGGATCGACCGGCCCGCGGCCATATTGCTGGCGGCAATCCTGGCGCTGGGCCTCGTGCGGGCTACTCTCGCGGCCTCCATCGGTCTCACCGACGATGAAGCCTACTACCGCCTGTGGGCGCTCGCGCCGGCCATGGGCCATCTCGATCATCCGCCGATGATCGGCTGGATGATCGCCTTCGGACGTTGGATGGGCGGCGATACCCCCTTCGGCATTCGTCTCCCGGCGATCCTGGTTTCCCTCCTGGGCCCCCTCGTTCTATGGCGAACGGCGGCCATCCTGTTCGGTCCAATTGCCGCACGCCGCGCCGTCTGGATCGCGCTGGCGATGCCGCTGCTGGCCGTAGGCGGCGTGCTCGTCACACCGGATACCCCCTCCGTCCTGTTCTGGGGCCTCGCCGCCTGGGCGCTGGCCGAGCTGCATACCTCGCGCAACGCCAACTGGTGGCTGGGCGTTGGCGCTTTTGCCGGCCTGGGCCTGCTGTCCAAGTATTCCAACCTCTTCGTGGGCGCAAGCATCCTGCTGTGGCTCGTCCTCTTCCGCGCCAACCGGTCGTGGCTCCGCTGCTGGCAGCTGTGGGCCGGCGGCGCCATCGCGATCCTCATCGCGCTCCCCGTGCTCTTGTGGAACTACCAGCACGACTGGGCATCCTTCGCCAAGCAGTTCGGCCGGGTCGGGCACGGGCAGCGCCTGACCGTGGCCTATCTGGCGGAGCTCATTGGCGGATCGGTTGCGTTGATGAGCCCTGTCGTCGCCGTTCTCGCTGTCGTTGGGCTCAGGAGGACGGCACGCTCGGCGGCTGCAAGCGATCCGCCCAGCGCGCTCATCGTCGCCGGGATGCTGCCGTTTCTCGCCTACCTCATACTGCATTCGCTCCACGACCGGGTGCAGGCGAACTGGATGGCGCCGCTCTATCCCTCGTTCGCCGTCTGCGCCGCGCTGGCCCTTGGCGCCATCGAGACCCCGTCGAAAGCCGGACAGATCTTCGGCAAGCTGGGGCGCTGGGCCGTGGGCACCGGCCTGTTGCTGTCCGGCCTCATCTATTGGCATACGCTTCATCCGCTCGTTGCGCTGCCGGGCCAAAAAGACCCGACCGGCCAGACGCGGGGGTGGCGCGAGCTTGCCGCCGAGGTGGAGCGCATGCGTGCCGCGACCGGCGCCTGCTGGATCGCAACGTCCAGCTACGCCACCACCGGCCAGCTCGCCTACGAGCTGAGGGACAAGGCTCCGGTGGTTCAGCTCAACGAGCGGCTCCGCTACGCTCACCTGACAGCCCCGGATGCCGCCCTGCTGAGGTGCCCCGCTCTCTATGTCGAGCTCGAGCGGCGCGCCGACGGCGCATGGCTTGGCGAGCGCTTCGGCTCGGTCGCCAGGCTCAGTAATCTGACCCGCAACCATGCGGGCGTTCCCCTTGCGATCTATGCTGTCTACTTGGGCAGGGAGCTCGATCCTGCGGCTTTGCGCTGATCGCTGTCGTATGCGGGACGCACCTTCGTCACGCTTGTGTAACAATCTGCAATGAGCCCTTCACATCCGGTCGGCAAGATGCGATCACTCTTTCCGGGGCTGAGGGGAGACTATGTATGGCGGACCTCGTCAAGGCGCTGGTCGGCACGGGTAGAGCCGCGACCGACTTGGTGGTTGCCGTGCTTATTTTGATTGGCGGCCTCCTGATCATGGGGGCGATCGTTTTTCGGGTCTTCATCCGTCCGGAGTGGGCCCTCGGGGAGGCGCTGAGCGCGCTGTGGCCGTTCCTGGCCGTGGGCTGTGTCAGCGTGGTGCTGGGCTGGCTTGTCGACCGCGCGGAGGTTGCGCCGGCAAAGGCCCGCGAGCGCCGCCGGTTCCCGGCTCGGCCCGGCTCGGCATGACACGCATCCTATAGGCTGAAGCTGGCCGTTGGCTGAAAGCTGGCGGCGCTGGCCCGGCGACAAGGCTGGACGGCGGTGCGCCGCGACTACGTCCTGTGCGAGCCGCCGCCCAGAGCAACCGCCAGCAGCGGAGCGCGATCTGGCGACCGCGACCAGCCATTGGCTTGGCTCAGCGGGACGAGCGCGTTGAGGGTGGTGCCGCGCGGCCCCGATCGGATCTCCAACGCGCCGCCGAAGTCGCGCAAGCGCGACCGCATGCCCGGAATGCCGACGCCGCTCCTGGCGGCGATGGCGTCCGCCTGTCCGGCCGGACCGCCCATGCCGCGCCCATCGTCGGCAATGACGAGCTGAAGCGCCTTTGCCGTCATCCTGAGGCTCACCGACACGCGCGAGGCGCAGGCGTGCCGGTGCACGTTGGCCAGCGCCTCCTGGATGATGCGCAGAAGCGAGCATTGCAGGTCGAAGCCGAGCCCGTCGACCTTGCCGGTCACCTCCATGTGCACGTCGAGGTCCGTGCGCCGGGCAAACCCGTCCAGGTAGGTGCGCAAGGTCTGCTCGAGGCCGTCGTTCTCAAGGGCCAGCGGATGCAGGAGGTAGGTGAAGACACGCAGCTCGCGCGTCGCCTCCTCCAGCGAGGCCTCCACGTTCTCCAGGAGGTTGTGCACGCCGGGATAGGCCACGGACTTGGCCTTGAGCGTCATCAGGTTCAGGGTGGCGGCGACGAGGTGCTGGGCCGTGGAATCGTGCAGCTCCTGCGCGATCCGCTGGCGCTCCTCCTCGCGCAAGGCAGAGAGGCGCTCCGACAGCCCGCTCAGCGCCTCCTTGGCCTGCGTCACGTCGGTCAGATCCTCGTTGGAGACGATCAGCAGGGTCTCGCCGTCCCGCTCGAAGCGGGCGGCGCTGATCTGGAGCCAGCGGCGTTCGCCGTCGGCGTCCATACTGTAGGAGAACCGCGCGGTCGTTCGCTCCCCGGCGAGGACCGCCCGTAGACCCCGGCAGAGGGCCTCCGCCTCCTCGCCCTCGCGCGCTGCCGCACAGAACGCGAGGTAGTCTGAGCCGACGCCGGCACCGGACAGCGCCGCGCCCGGCTCTCGCTGCCGCTGCCAGGCCTTGTTCGCGGCAACGACGGTTCCCGTCGCATCGACGATAGCGATCTGGGCGGAGAGCGCATCGAGGGACGACTGCAGGAGCTGCCGGCTGCGGGCGGCATCGCGCTCGGCGCGCTTGCGCTCGGTGATGTCGCGAAACAGGATGCTGGCCCCGTCGCGCGAGGGATGGATGTGCAAGTCGAGCCAGACCCCCGGCCGATGCTGGGACAGCATCTCGACGCTGGACGGCACGCGCTGCTCGATCGCCCGCTGCACGGCCTCGGCAAGGTCCGCCGGCGGCGTGACGATCTTGCGGTAGGACTTTCCGACCACGGCGTCGCGGCGCACCTTCAGCCAGCTCTCGGCCTTGGCGTTCATGTCGGCGATGCGATAGTTTCGGTCCAGCGCGATGTAGCAGTCGCCGATGGTCGAGAGAATATCGTCGAGGCGGGCAAGGCTCGCCGGCAGCTCCGCATTCGCGCGCTTCGTCTCGTCGATGTTGGTGACGACGCCGACGACCTTCGAGACGGCCCCGGTGTCGGTGCGGGCCAGCACCGTGTCCCTGCTCCTCAGCCAGCGGTAGTGGCCGTCGGCACCCTTGATGCGCAGCTCCTGGCTCAGGATCTCGCCATCGGCCGCGCGCTCGACGGCCGTGAGATGCCGGCGGAAGCCGGCCAGGTCGTCCGGGTGGACGAGCCGCTCGAAGTCGGCAAGCATCAGCCGGTGCGAGCGCGCCGCGGCGAAACCCAGCACCTCCCGCACGCGATGTCCCAGGAAGGCAATGCGGCGCCACGGCACGCGATAGACGCAGATCACGTCGGGCGAGGCGCCCACAACACGGCGGAGCATGTGCTGGGCGCGTTGCTCGCGATCCCTTGCGGCGCGGTCGAGCATCATGAGGCGCACGTTCCTGCAGTCAGTAACCAAACCCAGCCCTCACAGGCATTCGCCCGCGGCCTCCCCCTGAGAATCCCACCGAGAAGCCCCCCGAGAAGCCCGTTGAGGGCGCACCCCGGCGCACGGCAGAGGAGGCAGTCCGATACCGAACGCATCGTGAGAGGTGCCTGGTTGATTGGTAGCCCCCGTGCAACTTGACATTGCAAAGCCGTACCGCAGCTCCCGGAAATCTGTCCAGGTGGCGCCGGCCCAAGGCAACGAACTTCTCGGGTTAAGGGTTAACCCCGAATATGCAGGGCGCGGCACCTGAAACGCGGCAGTCGGGGTGGGTGTCGAGGCTCTCTCGCTCGCGTGGCTGCCGATTTTTTTCGACTGCCGACTGCCGACGCCCGACCGCCGTTCAGTCCCGCGCTCCGCCGCCGCGCCGGGCCAGCTTCTTCAGCACGGCGATCTGCCGGCCGTACTCGATCATCGGCACCGCCGGCGTTCCGCCGACGCGGGCGCCGGCCGGCACGTTGTGCGTCACGTGGGACCAGCCGGCCACCTGCACGCCGGTGCCGACCTTGATGTGGCCGACGACGGCGGCCTGGCCACCCATCACCACGAAGTCGCCGAGCTCGGCGGAGCCCGCGATTCCCACGTAGGCGACGATCACGCAATGGCGGCCGACCACGACGTTGTGGGCAATCTGCACCAGGTTGTCGATCTTGGTGCCCTCGCCGATCACCGTGTCCTTGAGCGCGCCGCGGTCGACGCAGCTGTTGGCGCCGATCTCCACGTCGCTCTGGATGATGACCCGGCCCACCTGGGGCACCTTCAGGTGCCCCTTCGGTCCCATGGCAAAGCCGAAGCCGTCCTGGCCGATGCGCACGCCGGCGTGCAGGATGACTCGGTCGCCCACGAGCGCGTGCGTGACGCTGGCCCCGGGCCCGATATAGCACCCCCGGCCGATGGTCACGCGATACCCTACCAGCGCGCCCGCGGCCACCGTGGTGCCGCGCCCGATCTGGGCCCCGCGGCCAACGATGGCGCCGGGCTCGATGCGCACGTCCTCCTCGATGGTGGCGCTGGGGTGGATGGGCGGATCGCCGGCTGCCGTCATGGCCGCCTTGGGGTTGAGCGAGTCGGGATAGAACAGCGCCAGCGCGTGCGCGAAGGCGCGGTAGGGCGCGTCCACCACGAGCGCTGCCGTGCCCTCAGGCACCCGCGCCGCGAACGTGGGCGCCACCAGACAGGCCGAGGCGCACGTCGCCGCCAGCTGCGGCAGGTACTTGCGGTTGTCGAGGAAGGCGAGGTCGCCGCGGCCAGCGTCCGACAGGGCCTTCACGTCGCGCACCAGCGTATCCGCGTCGGCCCCGGCCGCCAGCTTTGCTCCGAGCTTGTCTGCGAGCGCGCGCAGGGGCATGGGGGCCGCTCGCTCGAAGAATCCGGGATGCTCCATGACGCCACCTGCAAGGATCAGGGATAACGGGAAAATGCGAGAGGCCGCCCCGGCGGTGCGCCGCGACGGCCCCAAGCTACTAGCATCGATCGCTCGAGCCTGTCTCTTCTGCGGCGGCCTAGAACTTGGTCGAGGCGCCGAACCGGATCAGCTGCTCCTGGTCGAAGCGCTCCTTCAGGAAGGCCTTGGCGATGTCGAGCCGCAGCGGTCCCAGTGGCGAGTTCCATAGGATGCTGAAGCCGGCGGAGGCACGGACCGAGGCTTCGTCCGCCAAGTTGGCCCCCAACAAGTCTTCCGCGAACTTCCCGGCGCCGAACAGCGAGCCGGCGTCAACGAAGAAGGCGCCGCTGATTCCCAAGTCTTCGGGGATTAGAGGAAGCGGGAAGCGGACCTCGGCCGTCGTCGCCCAGAAGATCTCCCCACCCAGCGCGTCCTGATCGCCGCCCAGCGTGATGTCGCGCGGGCCGTAGCCGCCGCGGTCGAAGCCGCGGATAGTCTCGCCGCCCTTGAAGAAGTGATCGATCAAGCGCACGTCGTCTCCGCCCCAGCCCATGATATTGCCGCCGGTCGCACGACCGACGAACGTGATCTTCTCGGTGATCGGGTAATAGAAGCGCGCCTCGCCCGTGTTCCGTATGTACCGCACGTCGCCGCCAAGCCCGGCGAAGTCGGTGCCGATCTGGAAGAAGTAGCCCCTGGTCGGGGTCTTCGGATGGTTGCGCGCGTCGTAGGTTAAGCTGATGCCGTAGGCGGAGGTGAGGAACGATCCTTGCGATTGTTCGACCGCTAGCGACGCGTTCTCGTTCACGTCGAAGATCGTGCCGTTGGAGAGCGTGTAGGTGTGCGTCAGCCACAGGTTCTCCGACAGCGGGAAGCCGAGACGGAGAGCGCCGCCCTCGGTACGGCTCTTGAACCCGGACACCTCCGTCAGGTCGACTTCCTTCCAGAACAGGTCGAAGCCGGCGGACAGGTTGCGGTCGAGGAAGCGCGGCTCGGTGAAGCTGATGTCGGCCTGCAGGCGCTCGAACGATCCCGCCAGCCGCAGGCGCAGGAACTGGCCTTTGCCCAGCAGGTTGCGCTCGGAGATGCTGACATCGCCGATCACGCCCTCGCTGGTGGAGTAGCCCGCCCCGAACGACAGCTCGCCGGTGGACTGCTCGACCAGCTCGACATCGAGCACGACGCGGTCCGCGGCCGAGCCCGCGCGGCGCTTGATATCGACCGACTTGAAGAAGCCCAGCCCCTGCAGGCGGCGCTTGGCCTTGTCGACCAGCAGCGGATTGTAGGCATCGCCCTCGGCCAGCCGGAACTCGCGGCGGATGACGTGGTCGTGCGTACGCAGGTTGCCGATGACGTTGATCCGCTCGATGTAGATGCGCGGGCCCTGGTCGATCACGTACGTGACGTGGATCGCCCGCGACCCCGGCTCGCGCACTGCGCGCGGCCGTACGCGGGCGAAGGCGAAACCCTGCTCCGAGACGACCAGGGTCAGGCGCTCCACCGTGCGGTCCATCGCCGACTGGTCGTAGGTGGCGCCGGAGGCGGTCAGCAGCTCGCCTCTCAAGCGGGCGGGGTCGACGCCGGGCAGCGTCGATTCGATATCCACCTTCCCGAAGGTGAACAGCTCGCCCTCGTCGACCACGAAGGTGATGTAGAAGCCGCTGCCGTCGCGCGCCAGCTCCGCGCCGGCCGATACGATGCGCGCATCGGCGTAGCCGTTCTTCAGGTAGTACTGACGCAGCAGCTCGCGGTCGAGCGCCAGCCGGTCGGGGTCGTAGATGTTGGTCCCCTTGATGAAGTCGAACAGGCCGGACTGGCTGGTGGAGATGATGTCTCTGAGCTGCGAATCGGAGAACGCCTTGTTGCCGATGAAGTTGATGGCCTGGACCTTGGTAGCCCCGCCCTCGGCGATCTCGTAGACGACGTTGACCCGGTTGTTCTCCAGCTCGATGACCTTCGGGTCCACCGACGCGGCGAAGCGCCCCTGGCGCCGGTAGATTTCGAGGATGCGCTGCACGTCGGCCTGGGCCTTGGCGCGGGTGAAGATCGAGCGCGGCTTGAGCTGCACCTCGGCGGAGAGCGTCGCCTTGTCCACCTCACGGTTGCCCTCGAAGGCGACCTGATTGACGACCGGGTTCTCAACCACCGTCACCACCACGCCTGCGCCTTCCCGATCGATGCGCACATCGGAGAAGAGGCCGGTGGAGAACAGCGACTTGATGGACTGGTCGACCTTGGCCGGGTCGTAGGCGTCGCCAACGTTGAAGCGCAGGTACGTGCGGACCGTCTCCGGCTCCACACGCTTGTTGCCCTCGACGCGAATGGTCCTGATGCCGCCGCTTTGAGCTTGCGCAGGTTTTGCTTGCGCAGGTTTCTTGCTGGCGCCGCTCTGCGCCTGCGCGGGTTGCGCTGAAAAGACAACCGGCTCCGCGACGGTCGCAACCGACAGCGCGGCTGCGACACCGAAAACGAAGTGCCAGCCCCCCGACTTGCACATCCGATGCTTGGGCATACTTCCCGTCTGCCTTTCGCCTCGCCGATCCCCCTC
Organism: Hyphomicrobiaceae bacterium; assembly: GCA_044868325.1. Classification (GTDB taxonomy): domain Bacteria; phylum Pseudomonadota; class Alphaproteobacteria; order Rhizobiales; family Hyphomicrobiaceae; genus AWTP1-13. The sequence continues at coordinate 6,712 of JBIOWI010000374.1, read as the reverse complement.
TCACGCGCCCTATCCGTCGGCGTCGGATGAGCGCTTCCGCAATCTCAGTCCCAGCAACTAAGCCAGCGCAGTCCCCCTGCTCTCCGTGCCTCCAGAAAAGGCCGAAGCTCATACATGCGGCCCCAAATTTCTAGCGGCTCCCCCACGACGTTGAAAGTGGCAATATTACGCCATCGTTCCGCAAAAACTCCGGCTGCCACAATGTTAGCCGATTCGGTGAAGCGTGCCATCGCAGGCGCGAAAATGATACCGACCTGGGGTTGTCCAGAGGGGCTTCGATACTCGCAGAGATGCTCAAAAACGATCACGGCAGGCTGCCGAAAAAGGCAGCAGCGCCCGCGGTGCAAACGGACCGCGAACGCCGCCTTATTTCCGATGCTGTCAAAAGCCGCAGCAGGGGGCAAACCCCTCGCCGTGCCGAAACCGGGGTCAGCCGATCACCGGCTGGCGCCGACCCTGGATAACGAAACGGTGGAGTGCCAACTGCGCTGAGGACGGCGCGAGAGGGGCGAGCCGCGCGTCTCCCTCTCCCCGCCGCCCTCGGGCCATCCACAAGGGCAAGCCTCGCCACACCGACCCGAGGGCGACGGGGAGAGGGTTGGGGTGAGGGGCAGCAAAGGGCGCTGCCCTATCAACGGCCCTGCCCGAGGCCTGCGCAAACTTTGAGGCTCCGCGTGGAGAGGCTTTCGCTTGGGGCTGCCCCTCACCCTAGCCCTCTCCCCGCAAGCGGGGAGAGGGGACCTGTCGGCGCCTGCCGTACGAGGGTCTGACCCCGTCTTCCGCAGCTACCCCAGGCCGGTGAAGCGGCGCACGTCGATGACGGTCACGAACACGAACAGGAGGAGCACCAGGGCGAGCCCGATTCGGAAGCTGATCTCCTGCGCCCGCTCGCTCACCGGCTCCCGCCGGATCGCCTCGATGGCGTAGAACAGAAGGTGACCGCCGTCGAGGACCGGCACCGGCAGCAGGTTGAAGAAGCCGATCGCCACCGAGATGAGCGCCACGAAGCTGATCAGGGCGCCGGGGCCCCAGGTTGCCACCTGGCCCGACATCTCGGCGATGCCCAGCGGCCCGCGCAGCTGGTCGGCCGGCATGCGCTGGGTCACGATCTGGAACAGCGCCGCCATGTTGTCGGCGATGATGGCGTACGTCCGGTAGACCGCCTCGCCGACGGCCTCCACGGGCGCGTAGCGCCTGAACTCGCCCTCGGGCGTGCCCCTGATGCCCAGCATGCCAAGCTTGATCTTGTTGCCGGCGCGGTCGGTCGCCTCGCGCTCGCCGGGCGTGGCCCTGATCTCGAGCTGCCCGCCCTCACGGTCGACCTGGAATGCCAGCTCGCGCCCGGCGTTCGTGCCGACGATCTTCTGCAGCTCGGTGAACGACCTGACCGGCTTGCCGTCGATGGTGACGATGGTGTCGCCCGCCTGGAAGCCGGCGGCGGCCGCCGGCCCGCCGGGAACCAGTGCGCCGACCTTGGGCGGCATGGCCGGCCCATCGACGCCGATGGTGACGCGCTTGAGCTTGCCGCCCACGGGGTCGGCGGTCTCGGCCCACACCGGCGTCGCGCTGAGCTTCATGACGCTGCCGGCGCGGTCCACCTCGAAGGCGAGGTTGCGGCCTGCGTTGAGGGTGATGAGCCGCTCCATGTCGGCATACGACCGCGTCCGCTCGCCGTCGATGCTGAGGATGAGGTCGTTTACCTCGAAGCCGGCCTTCGCCGCCGGCCCGTCGGGATCGAGCGCGCCGACGCGCGGCACCGTCACGCGCTCGCCGATGAGCGCGAACATCAGCGAGAAGATGGCGATGGCGAGCAGGAAGTTGGCGATCGGCCCAGCCGCCACGATGGCCGCCCGCGCCGCCAGCGGCTTGGTCTGGAACGCCCCTTCCCGCTCAGCCGGCGTCATGCGCGCCAGGGTATCGCGGGACGGCATGCTGGCGCTGTTGTCGTCGTCCATGAACTTGACGTAGCCGCCGAGCGGGACCCAGGCGAAGCGCCAACGCGTGCCGTGCTTGTCGGTGCGGCCGAAGATCTCCCTCCCGAAGCCGATGGAGAACTCCCTCACCTTGACGCCGCACCAGCGCGCGACCAGGAAGTGGCCGAGCTCGTGAATGACGACGACCGGGGTGAGGACGAGAAGAAACGCCATCGTGTAGAAGGCGAGGTTGCCCAGCCCTCCGATCCCCTGATCGATCAGTCCCATATCTGCCTCCACTCGCCAATCCGGTCTTGCGCGTCCGGCGCCGTCGGGCGCCTCGCTTGCTCAGTTACCTCAGTTACGCGCGTGTTTGCCCATCAGCTCAAACGTCAGCCGGCGGGCCGCCTCGTCTGTCGCCAGCACCGTCGCGGCATCCTCGGTCTCGCCGAGCAGCCCGCGCCCCGCGGCCCCGTCGAGCGCCTCCGCCACCAGCTCGGCGATCTTCAGGAACCCGATCCTCCCGGTCAAGAACGCCTCCACGGCCACCTCGTTGGCCGCGTTGAGCACGCACGGCGCCATGCCGCCGGCCTCCATGGCCTGGCGGGCGAGCGGCAGGGCGCGAAAGCGTGTCCCGTCCGGCCGCTCGAAGCTCAGGCTCGCAAGCTCGATCAGGTCGATGCGTCTGGTGGGAGCGGCGATGCGGGCGGGCCAGGCCAGGCCGGCGGCGATGGGCGTGCGCATGTCGGGGTTAGCCAGCTGCGCCAGCATGGAGCCGTCGCGGAAGCCGACCAGCGCGTGCACGATCGACTGCGGATGCACCACCACCTCGAGCTGGGCGGGCGTTACCGAGAACAGGTGATAGGCCTCGATCAGCTCCAGGCCCTTGTTCATGAGCGTTGCCGAGTCGATGGTGATCTTGCGGCCCATCGACCAGTTGGGGTGCTTGAGCGCCTGCTCCGGCGTGGCGCGCGCCAGCTGCTCCAGGCTCCAGGTGCGGAACGGGCCGCCCGACGCCGTCAGCACGATACGCTCGATCGCCTCCGGCTCGGCGCCCGCGAGCACTTGGAAGACGGCGGAATGCTCGGAGTCCACCGGCACCAGCTCGGTGCCCGTCTTCCGCACCGCCTCCATGAAGATCCGGCCGGCGCTGACGAGGCATTCCTTGTTGGCCAGCGCCACGCGCCGTCCCTGCGACACCGCGGCCAGGGTGGGCCCCAGGCCCGCCGCGCCGGAGATCGCCGCCATCACGCAGTCCGCCGGCCTCGTCGCAGCCTCGGCGAGCGCGTCCGCTCCCGCGGCGGCCTCGATCCCGGTCCCGGACAGGCACTCCTTCAGCTCTCCGTAGCGCGTCTCGTCTGCCAGCACGGCCAACCGCGCCCCGTGGCGGATCGCTATCTCCGCCAACGCCTTGGCATTGCTGTTGGCCGTCAGGGCCGCAACCTCGAATAGATGGTGGTTGCGGCCGATGACGTCCAGGGTGCTCTGCCCCACCGATCCGGTGGCGCCGAGCACGCTCACGCGCTTCACGGCGGCCACCGTCCCGGCCCCGTTTGCGGGGGCCTCGATCGTGGCGTGCGTCTGGCCGGTTACCATATCGAAGCCATCGCCCGGACCGCTCATGACCCGAGCAGGAGCGCCCGCGCCGGCGACTGCATGTCGATGGCGGCGGCGGCCAGGGCGACGGCGGATGCCGCGGCGATCAGGCCGTCGACGCGGTCCATGACGCCTCCGTGCCCCGGCAGCATGGAGCCCGCATCCTTGGCGCCGAAGCGCCGCTTGAGCGCCGATTCCGCCAGGTCGCCAGCCTGCGCCACCAGGGCCAGCATCGCGCCGGCGGCGGCCAGCCGCAGCGCCGACCCGCCCGGAACGGCAAGCCAGAACAATCCCCCGACCACGGCGCTGGCAGCCACCGCGCCGATCAGGCCCGACCACGTCTTCCTGGGCGACACTTGCGGCCAGAGCAGCGGCCCCTGCAACAGCCGTCCGCACAGGAACGCGGCCGTGTCGGCGGTGGCCACGATCACGATCAGGAAAATGACCGCCACGAGGCCCAGCCAGGGCTCGTAGGGGTCGGACCGCAGCCAGATCAGGGCCACGGCTGGGAAGCCGGCGTAGAGCACGCCCAGCGCGGCCAGGAAGCTGTTCCGGCCCAGGCTCAACAGCATTGCCAGGATGGCTCCGATCAGGAGGGCCAACAGCCCCAGGCCGGGGTAGAGGAACGCGGCCAGCAGCCCGGCCGCCGCCGCCGACCCTAGCTGCACCGCGGCCAGGATGCCGGCTTCGGGACCGTGCACCAGGCGGCCCCATTCCCAGCTCACAACCAAGGAGATCGCCACCACCATGAGGGCGAACGGTGTGGGCCCCGACAGCGTGAACAGCGCAACGCCCGCGCCCATGGCAAGCCCCGAGAGCAGCCGCACGACAAAATCGCCGCCGAGCCGATCGACCCAGCCGCCTCCGCTCCCCTCCGCGTCGTCGTGCTCGCGCATGCTCCTCCCAGATCTGTCGACCACATCTGCCGGCCGTCTCTGCCGGATCGAAGGCGGGACGGCCGCCATCCTCGCCGCTGCTTCGGCCGCGGACGCGCGGTCGATCGGCCGTCGGCGGCCGAGGCCGCCGACGCGGCGCCGTCAAACCTGCTTGATCTCGGCCTCCTTGCCGACCAGGACCTGATCGATTTCCTTGATGAGGCGGTCCGTCAGCTCCTGCACCTTGGCAGAGTTCTTATGGTGCTCGTCCTCGCTCATCTGCCCGTCCTTGTCGAGCTTCTTGAGCATGTCCATGCCCTCGCGCCGGATGTTGCGCACCGCCACCCGGGCCTGCTCGGCGTACTTGTGAGCTACCTTCACGAGGTCCTGGCGCCGCTCCGCATTGAGCGGCGGGATCGGCAGCCTGAGCAGCGCGCCCTCGACGATGGGGTTGAGACCCAGGTTGGCCTCGCGGATCGCCTTGTCCACGGCACTCACCTGGCCCTTGTCCCAGACCTGGACCGAGATGGTGCGCGCGTCCGGCGTGGAGACCGTGGCCACCTGGTTGAGCGGCATGCGCGCGCCGTAGACGTTGACCATGACCGGGTCCAAGAGGTGGATGCTGGCCCGGCCGGTGCGCAGCCCACCCAGCTCCTTCTTGAGCGCATCGATGGCGCCCCGCATGCGGCGCTCCATATCCTTGATGTCGAACTTGCCAGCGGCCATGAGACCTTCCCCTTAGCATACGGGCGTAGCGGGTGCCGCGCGGGTTCTCCCGGTCGTCGGCCGGCCGGCGGCGCCTGCCCCGCGGCTGCGCCGATCACCGGCCCTCGATGACCGTGGCCCGAGCTTCGCCCCTCAGGACCTTCAGGAGGTTGCCCGGCTCCTGGATGGAGAATACCACGATCGGCAAAGCGTTGTCGCGAGCGAGGGCGATTGCGGCGCCGTCCATGACCTTCAGGTCCCGGGCCAGGACCTCGCCATAGGTCAGCCGGTCGTGCCGGACAGCCTCCGGGTTGGTCTTGGGGTCGTCCGAGTAGACGCCGTCCACCTGGGTGGCCTTGGCCAGAGCGTCGCAATTCATCTCAGCCGCGCGCAAGGCAGCGGTTGTGTCGGTGGTGAAGAACGGGTTGCCGGTGCCGGCTGCAAAAATGACTACGCGCCCGCTCCTCAGGTGGTGCAGCGCCTTGGAGCGTACGAAAGATTCGCACACAGTCGGCATCGGGATGGCCGAGAGCGTCCGCGCCGGCACGCCAAGGCGCTCCAGGCTGCTCTGCAGGGCGAGTGAGTTCATCACCGTGGCCAGCATGCCCATGTAGTCGGCTGTGGCGCGATCCATGCCCTTGGCGGCGCCGGCCAGACCGCGGAAGATGTTGCCGCCGCCAACCACGACGGCGATCTCGGCGCCCGCCTCCACGGCCTCCTTGATCTCCCGGCACAGACGCACCGCCACATCGACATCGATGCCGTAGCCGGCCTTGCCCATCAGGGCCTCGCCGGACAGCTTCAGCAGGAGGCGCCTGTATCGGAACCCGGGTGCCGAGCCGCTCATGGTTGCCGCCATTCCAGGTCGCTGGCCATGTCGTCGGCCGAGCTTATGCCGACAGCCGCTCGGCACGCAAACCCGACCGGCGGCCATCCACTGGGAAGCGCCGGCGAAGCCACGCGCGGCCAACCGGCTGCCAAATCAGCGCTTGCCGGCCGCGGCCGCTACCTCGGCGGCGAAGTCCGTGTCTTTCTTGTCGATGCCCTCGCCCAGGGCGTAGCGCACGAACTTGGTGACCTTGATGGGCGCGCCTGCGGCCTTCTCTGCGGCTTTCAGCACCTGCTCCACCGTGGCCTTGCCGTCGCTGCCGGGGCCGAGGAAGGTCTGCTGGAGGAGCACTACCTCCTCGTAGAACTTCCGCATCCGGCCTTCGGCCATCTTGGCGGCGATCTCGGGCGGTTTGCCCGACGCCTTCGCCTGCTCGATATATATTGTGCGCTCGCGCTCGATCAGCGCCGGATCGAGCTCCTCGGCGCTGACAGCGGCCGGGCGCGCCGCCGCGACGTGCATGGCGAGCTGGCGACCGAAAGTGGCGAGCACCTCAGCCTTGCCCTTGCTATCGAGCGACACCAGCACGCCGACCTTGCCGAGGCCATCGGCGGCCTTGTTGTGGATGTAGTCGGCGACCAGCCCCTCGCCGGTCGACACTTGCGCGGTGCGCCGCACGTTCATGTTCTCGCCGATGGTGGCCACCAGCTCCTTGACGTAGGCCTCCACGCTCATCGCCTTGCCGGGATAGGTCGTGGCGAGCAGCTTCTTGAGGTCGCCGCCGGCCTCCAGCG
>JBIOWI010000373.1:0-16435 GCA_044868325.1 Hyphomicrobiaceae bacterium | reverse complement strand
CACCCTGTCCCTCCCCCACAAGGGGGGAGGGAACCCCTACACTACTGGAGGAGGACGTGGTGACTGAAGCCGCCGTCATCATGACGCCGACACCGCGTCGGTGCGGGGTGCGCGGTCGGCGCGGGTGAGGCGGTGCATGCGGAACAGGAACTCGACGGCCAGGAGGAGGAAGGCCACCGGTAGCGGCGCCAGCATCCACCACTCCGGCGTGATCAGCGTCTTGATGGTGATGGCGCCGGCCCGATAGCTGGCCGCCAGCACAGCCCATCCGTACCACACGAAATAGAGCGAGCAGGCGAGTCCCAGGATGTCGCCGGCCCACTCCAAGAGCCACGCCGTCCGCCCCGGCAAGGCGCGCAGCAGGATATCCACGCGGATATGCTGGCCCTGCCGCAGCAGCCAGGGGGCGGCCATGAGCGTAAGGAGATAGATGATGTTCTCCGACACCTCCCCGCTCCAGGCGATGCCGCCGAGACCGATGTTGCGGGTGACCACATCGGCGCCGATCATGACGGCCATGGCGAGCAACAGCAGGCACGCCACCAGCATCAGGCCGTCGAGGATGCGGCCGAAGGCGTTGGACAAGCGGTCCATGGCGTCCCGTCGTCGGTTAAGGCAGTAGGGCAATCAGGCAGTGGGGCAATAGGGCAGTGGGGCAATAGCATTCATCATGGGCGCCTACTGCCCTATTCCCTTACTGCCCTACTGCCCTGAGATCGACTCGACCTACCTCCCTTTGGAGAAGTATTCCTTCAGCTTCGGCCCGTGCTCGGGGCTGAGCTTGACGATGGCGGCCCAGCCGGCCTCGTAGGCCTTGGCGCGCCAGGCTTCGCCCTCGGCGCCCTTGAACTCGATGACCTCGATGCCGGCGGCCTTCTGCCTGGCGATGTCGGCGGCGTTCTCCTTGGCCGTCTCGGTCGCCTGCGCCTCGATCCAGGCCGCTGCGTCCACGATCACCTTCCTCTGCGCATCGTTCAGCCTGGCGAGGGAGCTCTTGTTGATCAGGATGCTCACCTCTGCGCTGTAGAAGCCGGGGTCGACGCGGTACTTGGTCTTCTCGTGCCAGCCGAGATCGAAGATGCCGGTGATGGGCCAGCCGTAGCCGTCCACCACACCGCGCTCCAGGGCGGTGTAGACCTCGCCGGGCGCCGTCTGCACGACAGTGGCGCCGAGCGCCTGGAAGAACTCGCGGTAGACCGGGGTGATGCGCAGCTTCAGGCCGGTCAGGTCGGGCTTGTCGATCTTCTTGTTCAGATAGAGGTGGAACGGGTTGTCGTCCACGTGCCGGGCCAGGAACACCGCGTTCATCTTCTGGTCGTAGATCTTGGCCATGTAGTCGAAGCCGCCGTTCTTGCGCAGCTCCGCCATCGGCCGCTCTGTGAGCTTCCAGGCGTCGGCCTCCGGCATGACGTTCGTGTAGAACGCACCCGTGACGTTGGCGATGTCCACCACGCCGCCCGCCAGCGCCTTGCCGACCTCGAACGGCGGCATCGCCTTCGGGCCGCCGATGTAGGCGATCTGGACGAGGCCCTTGCCGTCGTTGTTCACCTTGTCGATGAACCGCTCGAAGGCGCGCGAGTAGAACGTCTTCTCGGCGAACGACGTGATGCCCTTGAGCGTCGCCTCCTGCGCGCCGGCGATGCCCGCCGTGCCCGCCAACGTCAACGCGGCCCAGGCCGCAGCCAGGCAATTGCGCATTGCACACCCCCTCCCACGATCGGTGCCGAGTTTTAGACCCGATCGGCACAGATGAGCATAGAGCGGCGGCGGTCCGCAACTTGCTTCGCTGCCGGCCGGTCCCACGCCGATCCCTGGCGCCGGCAATTTTCTCGATGCCGGACTGCGCGCAGCCGAGCGGATGCGCACCGGGAGCCGGAGCCTCAGGCGCGGTCCTCATCCAGCCCGTGGAGCGGCGGGTGGCGCGCATCGCCGCGCCGGTTCGACGGGCGGACATAGGTGACACGCGCCTCGGGATGCCGGGCCTTGACCTTCAGGGCGGCGATCAGCGCGTCCTCGGCCTCGACCACGGTATGGTCGGCCTTGGCCTTGAGCTTCAGCCCGACGGTGAATCGCATGGGGGCTGTCCTCCGATCGGATGGCGCTTCCCATCCTAGCACGATCCGGCGTCGGCCGCCCTAGATTCGGCAGTCGGCAGTCGGGCGTCGGCAATCGCAACAGAGAAGCAACCAGAGAGAGGATCGATTGCCCCCCAACTGCCGCTACGTTTGCCTGCCCAGGATGGAGACATCGTCGTTGTTGCGGTAGTCGGGGTCGTTCCAGCCGTCCTCGTCGTAGTCGGCCATGCAGCGCTCGGCGAAAGCCACCATCTCGTTGAGGGCGCCGGAGCCCTGGGCCTGCTGCAGCGGGAAGAGGCGCACCAGCTCGTGGCTGCCGGCGTAGTTCATCTCGTAGAGCTCGTGGCGCGCCCCGAACTCGCTGCCGACGGCATCCCAGAGCATCTTCATCACCTTGATGCGCTCCTTGTAGTCGATGCCGTTGGAGCCGCGCACGTAGCGGGCCAGGTACTTGTCGATGTCCGGGTTCTTGAAGTCGCGCACATGCGAGGGGAGATAGATGAGCCCCGAGGCGATCACCCGCTCCACGATCTGACGCACCGCCGGGTAGGCCTCGGTCATGAAGAGACGGTAGGCGGTGGAGGCGCGGATGTTGGGCAGCACCGCCCCGTTGACCCACGGCTCCGGATTGCAGGCCATGGCGTCGGACAGCGACCAGAACAGGTTGCGCCAGCCGATCACCTCGCCGATCTGCGCCTGCACGCCGCGGAACGCCTCCGTGCCGGTGGCGCGGGCGGCCTTGTAGAGGAGGCCGGAGATGAAATCGAGTTTGACAGCCAGCCGCGTGGCGCCCTGGAGCGTAAAGCCGTTGACGAAGCCGGAGCGGGGGTAGAACGCCTTGAGCCGCTCCACGTCGCGATGGATCAGCACGTTCTCCCACGGGATGAAGGCGTTGTCGAAGATGAAGATGGCGTCGTTCTCGTCGAACCGCGAGGTGAGCGGGTAGTCCCACGGCGAGCCCGTGGCGGCGGCGGCCAGCTCGTAGCTGCCGCGGCAGATCAGCTTGACGCCCGGCGTGTTCATGGGCGCGATGAACATCACCACCATGCTGGAGTCGGTGATCTCCTGCCCCATGTTCTGGCCGAGGAAGTTGTAGTGCGTCAGCGCCGAGTTGGTGGCCACCACCTTGGCGCCGGAGACATAGATGCCGGCGTCGCTCTCCTTCTGGATGGCGATGTAGACGTCTTTCACCTGCTCTGCCGGCTTGTTGCGGTCGATAGGCGGGTTGATGAGGGCGTGGTTGAGATAAAGCACCGCCTCCTGCCCGCGCTTGTGCCAGGCGCGGGCGTTGCCGGCGAATTTTCCATAAAATTCCGCATTGGCGCCGAGTGTGTTGAGGAACGCGGCCTTGTAGTCCGGGCTGCGGCCCATCCATCCGTAGGTGATGCGCGCCCATTGGGCGATGGCGTCGCGCTGGGCGATCACGTCCTCGCGCGAGCGGGCCGCCTTGAAGAAGCGATGCGTGTAGCCGCCGGAGCCGGTGTCGGTCGGTGCCGTCAGCACGTCCTTGGTCTTGGGGGCGTGCAGTGCGTCGTAAAGCTTGGCGGCTGAGGCTGCCGCATTGCGAAACGCGGGATGGGTGGTCACGTCCTTCACGCGCTCGCCATAAATGTAGACCTCGCGCCCGTCCCGCAGGGACTCCAGGAACTCCGCTCCGGTAAAGGGACGCTGCTTGCCTTCGAGAATGGATTCTGGACGATCCGCCATCGGCTTGTTCGCTTCTGTGCACAGGGATGGGGCGATCATACCTGGGCTGACGCCTGGCGCCTATGCGCCTGCCAGGCGGCAGCTCCGCCCTCCGGCGGAGCTGAGACGCCGCCGGAATCTTCCTCGTTTCGGTCAAAATGACGTCGCGGACCGGCCGTTGTAGCGCCTCATTGGGCTGCGACTTTCAAGACCGTTGCCTCTGGGCCCGGCTCGCGACAAGGCCTCGGAATTCTCAGCCCCCCAGCCCCCCGGGGCTGCGTCGCAGAGCCGGGCCATCTGCCCAAAGCGAGAGGCACGCGACAGTTCGACGGAACTTGAGAAGGCCGGCCCTCGCGCCGGCCGTTCTCTTTTGGTAGCGGACGGCGCGAGGAACGGGGTCAGACCCCTCGCCTCTACGTCTCATTCAAGGCACCAGCGCAGAGGCGAGGGGTCTGACCCTGTTCCTGTGGATGCACGCTCGAACGCCCTTCTGACTGGGGGCGCTTCGCTCCTATGCTTCTAGATTGGGCTCCCCTCGAACGTGGACCGGCGAATGGCGCTTCCGGCCAGCACCGGAATTGTAGATCGGCAGACCGGCGCGCCGCTTGTAGAGCGGATGGGCAAGGTCCTGGTGCTGGCGGGGACCGACCGGGAGACCGTTGCCCACTGCCGGATCCTCGTCGATGCGCTGCGCGAGCTTGGGCGGGAGGCAGTGGTCGTCGCCGACCGACAGAGGCTCGGCGCGCCGGACGCGGGCGTCGTCGATCTCGACTGCGCCACCGCCTGGCGCAACCCGCTGACCAAGACAGCCGAAGCCTGGAAGCTCGCCCGCATCGTCGAGGCCGAGCGCCCCGACGTGGTGCATGTCATCGGCCTGAGGCCGGCGGCGCTGGCCTGCCTGGCGCTGCTGCTCGTGCAGCCCGTGAGCACGCTCGTTCACTTGCCCGACCTGGGGGTGCTGGAGCCGCAATCGGGCGCGCTGGCCTGGCCGTACAAGGGCGTCGCCGTGCGCCTGCTGGGCGCACTGCTGCGCAAGCCCCACGCATTCCTGCTGGTGGGGCGCGAGGAGGATCTGGGCGACCTCAGAGCGCGGGGCGTCGATCCCGGCCCGCGCTGCGCCGTGCTGGCTGGTGCCGGCGTCGATCCCGAGATCTACCCGGTGCTGCCGCCAGCCCAGGGCGAGATGCCGGTGGCCGCATTCGTTGGGCCGGTGGCGGAGGCGAGCGGATTGCGCGAGCTGGTGCAGGCCTTCGAGCGGCTGTGGGCGCGCGGAGTACGCCTGCAGCTAGAGATCCACGGCGCGCCCGATCCCGAGGATGCGCCCGACGTCCTCTCGGCGGAGTGGGCGCGCTGGAGCCTGCATCCCGGCATCGCCTGTGCCGGCTGGCCGGCAGACGCCAGAGAGGTCTGGCGGCGCGCCGAGATCTGCGTGTGGCCCGCATCGGCCCGACAGGCCCTGCCGCGTGCCCTGATCGAGGCCGCCGCGTGCGGGCGCGCTCTGATCGTGAGCGACACCGTGGGCGGCCGCACCTTTGTGCGCGAGGTCGAGGGCCTGGTGGTGCCGCCCCAGGACGTCTCGGCCCTGGGCGCGGCCCTGGAACGGCTGGCCCGCGACGCGAGCCTGCGTCAGCGCCTGGGCGCCGCCGCCCGCTTGCGTGTGCTGCAGGGCTTCACCGAGGCGCACGCCAAGGAGGTGCTACGCGGCGCCTATCTGTCGCTGCCCAGACACAATGGGCCGTGACCGGCGTCCGGCTATCCGGCGAGGAAGCCCGACGAGCGGAGCAGGCCAAAGACGTTCTTTACAATCAGGGCGCCGACATCCACGAGGTCCTGAGCCAATTTGTCCTGGCTGAGCCGGCCCAGTGTCGCACCGACGCCGACCAGCACCACAACAGCCGCCCAGCGCACGAACCGCCGCACCAGTCTGGGGCGCACCCTCACCTCGATGACGCGCTCGGGCGGGGCTGTCTCGGCGGAGATGCCGTCGCGGCCCACCGTGCGTGCGCTGACCATGAGCTGCAGGCGCCTGCGCCCACGCCGGTGCGGCGTGACGGTCCAATGCCAGGCGACATGGTCGTCCTGGGGGCGGCCAGGTGTCGACTCGATCCATTGCGTCTCCGGCGTGGCGGGCTCGATCGAGAACTCCCCGTCGGGCGCCCGCAGCCGTACCGACAGCACGCGGAGGACGACGGCCTCGGGGTGGTGCTGGACGCGGTTGCCCATGAGCAGCTGTATCAGGTTGTCGACCCTGTCGCGGCCGACGCGCACCTGGGCGTGCGCGGCGCGGCCCACGCGCATCCTGCGCGGGATCGCCTCCATCAGCGGGCCGGCGGCGGCGCGCTGGCCGCTGCGTGCCGGCGCGGCGCCCGGTCTGGCCGGCGGCCGCGGCGGCACCTCTCCCGCAGGACGGCGCTGGCCCGGCAGCGCGCCGTTGGGGGCCTGGGGACGTTTGAGAGGCGGGGCAGGGCCATCCGCCCGGTCGGTGCGCGAAGGGCGATCCGGCAGCCGATGCAGCGGCTGAGCACCGCCGCCGCCTGGCAACCTCGGCGGCCCCTCGCCCGCTGAGGGGAAGCCCCCGGGCGCCCCCGGCGGGGGCGGGGGGCGCGCCTCCGGCGGAGCCGGCGGGGCGCCAGGCGTGAGGGGTGACGGCGGGCCTCCCAGTGGCGGGCCCGCCGGAACGGCCGGCGGCGGGGGTGCAGCAGGCGGTCCCTCTGGACCATCGAGCGACGGCAGCGCATCCGCCCCCGCGGCTCCCTTGCTGGTTGTGAAAGTCGAGAGGCCCGTCAATGGCAGGTCCTCCTGCCCGGCCTGGGCCGGCTTGGCAGGAGATTTGGTCTGCGACTCGGGCATGACGGCTGCGGCGGCGTTGCGCTGCTGGATGCGGGTGCGGGCTGCGGCGAGGAAATCGTCGGCCGACTGGCCCGGCAGCGGCGCATCGGCAGCGGGCGCGGCGCTCGGCGAGGCAGCTCTGCCGGGAGCCGCAGCGGGAGCGGGAGCCGGGGCGGGCTTCTCTGCCTGCTCGGATGCAAGTCGCTCCGCCAGCGCGCGCGCAGTCGGAGCAGAGGACGAGGATGAGAACTGCTTCGATCGGGCCTGCGCGCTCGCCTTCTGGAGTGTGCGAATCGCCTCCTCGAAGGTCATACCGTGCGCTTTGAGCAGGCCCGCCGCCGGGCTCTTGGCATCGCCCACGATGGCTGCCAGCACGATGGCCCCGTCGATGGTGCGCCGGCGCGACTGCGTCGCCGCCTGGCGCGCCGCCTCGACGACCCGCAGCAGCTCGGGATCGGGCACCGGCTCGGTGCCGGGCGGTGCCCGCATGTCCTCCAGCAGGCCTCCGAGATAGGCCGACACATCCGTGCCGAGCCGATCGATATCGACGTTGCAGGCGCGCATCAAGCTGGCGGCATCCAGGTCCTCAGTGAGCGCCAGCAGCAGGTGCTCCAGCGTCGTGGTGCGATGCGACTGCTCGCGCGCGGACTCGTGCGCCCGGCCGATGCTCTGGCCCAGGCTGGACGACATTGGGATCGACTGGAGTTGGTCCGCAATCGACTGCGGCATCAACGGCTCCCCTGACCGCGCTGGCTGCCCGACCGTCCCGCCCACTGCTGCCCGACTCCCCGGACTGGCCCCTTCCAGGCCTTGCCATACAAATCCGTCCGAGAACAAGGCGACGGGTCACCCGCGAATGTCTTTGAGCCGGGCAGGAGGGCCGCTATACCCCTGGGCATACCCCTTGGGTATACCCTATGAACGAATGCCTTTCGCCAGGTTAATGCCTTCCAGCGGCAGGCGCCGAACCAGGGTCGATGCAATGACGAGAGCGCAATCCGCAAACCGCGAGACCGGAGGCCAGCCGGCGGCCCCGGTCGCCACGCCCGGACCCTTGCCAGCGCAGGCGCACGCTCGCCTTCTGGCCGAGGCGCTGCCCTACATGCAGCGCTACAGCCGCCAGACCGTGATCGTCAAATTCGGCGGTCACGCCATGGGTGACGCCGAGCTGGCGGCGGCCTTCGCCCAGGACATCGTTCTGCTCAAGCAGTCGGGGGTCAACCCGATTGTCGTGCACGGCGGCGGCCCGCAGATCGCAGGCATGCTCAAGCGGCTGCAACTCAAGAGCGAGTTCGTGCACGGGCTGCGGGTGACGGACAAGCCCACCGTCGAGGTGGTCGAGATGGTCCTGGCGGGACTCATCAACAAGGACATCGTGACCGCCATCAACCGCGTCGGCGGCAAGGCCGTGGGCATCTCGGGCAAGGACGCCGACCTGATGGTGGCCAAGAAGATCACCGAGATGCCGGATCCGGAGTCCAACCTGATGAAGGCGGTGGACATCGGCTATGTGGGCGACCCGGTCGAGGTCAATCCGCATATCGTCAATGTGATCGCCGAATCGGACCTGATCCCGGTGATCACGCCGGTGGCCATCAGCCGCGAGGGTGAGACGCTCAACGTCAACGCCGACAGTTTCGCCAGCGCGCTGGCCGCTCGCATGAAGGCCAAGCGGCTTCTGCTGCTGACCGACGTGGCGGGTGTGCTGGACAAGGACAAGAGGCTCATCCCGCAGCTGTCGATCGATGAGGCACGTACGCTGATCCGCAAGGGCACCATCCGGGACGGCATGATCCCCAAGGTGGAGAGCTGCATCGAGGTGGTGGAGGCCGGCGTGGAGGGCGTAGTGATCCTGGACGGCCGGGTGCCGCACTGCGTGCTGCTGGAGCTGTTCACCAAGCACGGCGTCGGCACCCTGGTGGAGCGCCGGGCCAAGAAGCCATCCTGAACGACCGAGGCGGGGGCAGGATCGATTGAGCGATGAGCAGTGGCCGGCAACCGCGACCGGATTCCCCTCCCCCTTGTGGGGAGGGGCTAGGGGTGGGGGGAACCCCAAACCTCGATGTTCTGGAATCCCCCCCACCCTGTCCCTCCCCCACATCTTTGGGGCGCGCCTCCGGCGCGACGGGGGAGGGGACGCTACGGCCAGCGTCCGACCCCACCTTCGACGTGCCGGGCTTCCAGCGCACCGAGGTGTGGGTCTTCGACCTCGACAACACGCTCTATCCGGCGGACACCCGGCTCTTCGCCCAGGTGGACCAGCGGATGGGCGAGTTCATCGCCCGCTATCTGGGCGTGCCGTTCGAGTACGCCCGGCATCTGCAGAAGAGCTACTACCGCCAGTTCGGCACCACGCTGACGGGCCTGATGAAGGTCCACCGCATGGACCCGAAGCCGTTCCTCGACTACGTGCACGACCTCGACCTGTCGGGCCTGGCCGAGCATCCGCGGCTGGCGGCGGCCATCGAGCGGCTGCCGGGCCGCAGGCTGATCTTCACCAACGGCTCGCGCGCCCATGCCGAGCGCGTGGCCGGCAAGCTCGGCCTGCTCCCCCTGTTCGAGGACATCTTCGACATCGTCGCCGCGGACTACGTCTCCAAGCCCACGCCGGCCTGCTACGATGCGTTCCTGAAGGCGCACGGCGTCGACGCGCCCAAGGCGGCCATGTTCGAGGACATGCCGCACAACCTGGAGGCCCCGCACGCGCTTGGGATGACGACGGTGCTGGTGCGCTCCGATGGCAACGACGACCACCCCATCCAGAAGGCCATGCGCAGCTGGCTGGCGCCGCCGCCGCACGTGCACCATATGACGTTCGACCTGGCGGAGTTCCTGGAGGAGAAGGGCCAGACCCCTCGCGCGCGCACTGGGGTCAGACCCCTCGCGCAGAGCGCAGAGTAGAAACTGCAACTTCGGACGCGAGGGGTCTGACCCCGTTCGACGAGGGAGAGCACATCATGGTGCAGGATGGAGACAAAGCACCGGATTTCGAGCTGCCGACGGAGATCGGGGTGCCGATCAGGCTCTCCAAGCTCAAAGGCAGGCCGGTGGTGGTCTACTTCTACCCCAAGGACGACACGTCGGGCTGCACCGCCGAGGCCAAGGACTTCACCCGCCTCGCCCCCGACTTCAAGAAGGCCGGCGTGGAGGTGATCGGCATCTCCCCCGACAGCCCGGAGAGCCATCGGAAGTTCGCGAGGAAGCACGCCCTCGAGGTCCGCCTCGCCGCCGACGCCGACAAAGCCGTGGCCAACGCCTACGGCGTGTGGGTTGAGAAGTCCATGTACGGAAGAAAGTACATGGGCGTGGAGCGCTCCACCTTCCTCATCGACAAGTCCGGCCGCATCGCCAGGAGCTGGCGCAAGGTCAAGGTGCCCGGCCACGCCGACGAGGTGCTGGCGGCGGCCAGGGCGCTGTAAAGCCGGTGTCTGACCCTCTGGGTCAGACACCGTAGCACCAACGCTGTTGCTGGGCTCGGTGCTCTCAACACCGTTTGCACCATGGTGTCAGACCCGGAGGGTCTGACACCCGTCAAATCTTCGCCGCCCCCCGCGCCCGCGCGTCGTCGAGCGCGGCCAGCACCCGGGGCGGGGACCTGGGCAGATCGGCGAAGCGCACCCCGGTGGCGTCGGCCACCGCGTTGGCGACGGCGGCCAGCGGCGGCACGATGGGCGTCTCGCCCACGCCGCGCACGCCGTAGGGATGGCGCGGGTTCGGCACCTCCACGATCACCGTGTCGATCATCGGCAGGTCGGAGGCGACCGGCACGCGGTAGTCGAGGAAGCCGGGGTTCTGCAGCCGGCCGTCCTTGCCGTAGACGTACTCCTCGTTCAGCGCCCAGCCGATGCCCTGCGCCACGCCGCCCTGATACTGGCCCTCGACGTAGCTCGGGTGGATGGCGCGGCCGGCGTCCTGGATGGCGGTGTAGCGCACCACCGTCACCCTGCCGGTCTCGGGGTCCACCTCGACATCGGCGATGTGGGTGCCGAAGCTGGGCGCCGCGCCCTGGGCGTTGATGCGGGCGTAGCCGGCGATGGGCCCGCCGGTCTTGCCGGCGAGACCCGCGATGTCGCGCAGCGTCAGCGGCGCATGCTTGCCGGCGTTGGCGCCCGCGGGCCGCACCGCGCCCTTGCGGTACTCCACCGCGTCCTCCGGCAGCTCCCACAGCCTGGCGGCCCGCTTGCAGGCCTCGCGGATCACCTCGCGCGCGGCCTCCACGGTGGCCATGCCGCTAGAGAAGGTGGCGCGGCTGCCTCCGGTGAGGAAGTTGAACCCGAGCTGCCCGGTGTCGCCCACCTGCACCCGGATGCTCTCGATGTCGACGCCCAGCTCCTCCGCCGCCATCATGCACATGGCGGCGCGCGAGCCGCCGATGTCGGGCGTGCCGACGGTGAGCGACAGCGTGCCGTCCTCGTTGAGCTGCAGCGACGCCGAGGTCTCGCCGCCGATGTTGAACCAGAAGCCCGAGGCGATGCCGCGCCCCTGGTTCTTGCCCAGCGGCGCCTTCCAGTGGTCGTGCGCCCTGGCGGCCTCCAGCGTCTCGACGAGTCCCACAGGGCCGAGCTTGGGGCCATAGGCCGCCTTGGTGCCCTGCCTGGCTGCGTTCTTCAAACGGAGCTCGATGGGGTCGATGCCGAGGCGGCCGGCGATGTCGTCCACCACGCACTCCACCGCGAACTCCGAGATCGGAGCGCCGGGGGCGCGGTAGGCCGCCACCTTGGGCCGGTTCGTCACCACGTCGTAGCCCACCACCTTGACGTTCTCGATGTCGTAGGGCGCGAAGGCGCACATGGCGCCCGGCTGCACCGGCGAGCCCGGGAACGCGCCGGCCTGGTACTTGAGCTCCGCCTCCGCGGCGACGATGCGGCCGTCGAGTTTCGCGCCGATCCTGACGCGCACATGCGCCCCCGAGGTGGGGCCGCTCGCCCGGAACACCTCCTCGCGGGTCATCACCATCTTCACCGGCCGCCGTGCCTTCCTGGCCAGCGCCAGGGCGACCGGCTCCAGGTACACCACCGTCTTGGCGCCGAAGCCGCCGCCGATCTCCGACGCGGTGACGCGGATCTTCGATGTCTCCCACCCCAGCAGACGCGCGCACTGGGCGCGCACCATCCAGTGGCCCTGGGTGGTGCACCACAGGTCGGCCTGGCCGTCCTCCGATACGCTGGCCACGCAGGCGTGGGGCTCGATGTAGCCCTGATGCACCGGCTGGGTGGTGAAGGTGCGCTCCACCTCCACGTCGGCCTGGCGGAAGCCGATGACGATGTCGCCGTGGCCCACCTCGACCCGCTTGGCGACGTTGGAGGGCGTCCTCGGCGCCGGCTCCACGCCGGCCGTGATCATGTCCTCGTGCAGCAGCGGCGCGCCGGGCCGCATGGCCTCCGCCGCGTCGATGACGTGGGGCAGCACCTCGTAGTCCACCTTGATGAGCTTCAGCGCCTGCTTGGCGATGCCGGCGCTGGTGGCCGCCACGGCCGCCACCGCGTGCCCCTCGTAGAGCGCCTTCTCGCGCGCCATCACGTTGCGCACGACATCGCGGTAGTTGATCATCTGCTCGCCAGCCGGGATCAGCAGCGAGGGCTGGTCCTTGAAGTCGTCGCGGGTGACGATGGCCTTGATGCCCGGCAGCGCCGCGGCCGCCCTCGTATCGATGCTGCGGATGCGGGCGTGCGGGTGCGGGCTGCGCAGCACCTTGCCGACCAGCTGGCCCTGCATGGCGAGGTCGGCGCCGAACTTGGCGCGGCCCGTCACCTTGTCCACCCCGTCGGGTCGCACCGGGCGCGTGCCGACCCAGTCGAAGGCGGCGGCGCCGTTGGTCTTGACCTTCTGCTGCATGGGTCAGGCTCCTCTCATCTCGGCGGCGGCGTCGAGCACGGCGCGCACGATCTTGTCGTAGCCGGTGCAGCGGCACAGGTTGCCGGCGAGCCAGTAGCGCACCTCCGTCTCGGTCGGCTCGGGATTCCTCTCCAGGAGCGCCTTGGCGGCGATCAGGACGCCCGGCGTGCAGATGCCGCACTGGAGCGCGGCGTGATCCAGGAACTTGCGCTGCAGGGGGTGCAGCGTCTCGCCCTCGGCCATGCCCTCGATGGTGGCGACCGCCTTGCCCTCGGCCTCCACCGCCAGCATCAGGCAGGCGCACACCAGCCGCCCCTCGACGATCACGCTGCAGGCGCCGCAGTCGCCCGTGGCGCAGCCTTCCTTGGTGCCGGTGAGGCCGAGCTGGTCGCGCAGGGCATCGAGCAGCGTGTCCTGCGTCTCGCACAGGAACTCGACGGGATCGCCGTTCACCGTTGCCGTGACGTGGTGCTTGGCCATCAGGCTTTCCTCGCTCTTTCGAGGGCGGTCTGCGCGGCCCGGCGCGCCAGCACGCCGGCCACCTTGATGCGGTATTCCCTGGTGCCGCGCTTGTCGTCGATGGGCTGGCAGGCGGCCCGCGCGGCGGCGTCCAGCCTCTCCAGGGCGCCGGCATCCACCTTGGTGCCGACGAGCGCCCTGGCAGCCTCCGGCACGGGCAGCGGGCGCGGCGCGACGGCGCCCAGCGCCACCCGGGCGGCGGAGCAGGTGCCGGACGCATCGAGCGTCAGGCACACTCCGCAGCCCACCACGGCGATATCCATCTCGGTGCGCGGGATGAACCGCAGGTAGGCGTCGGCCGTGCGGGCCGGCTTGGGCGGCAGCAGGAACGAGACGACAATCTCGCCTTTTGTCAGCGCCAGCCGGCGCGGCGCCAGCATGATGTCCTCCACCGGCAGCTCGCGCCGCCCGCCGGGGCCGACGATGGAGGCGATCGCGCCAGCGGCGATCAGGGCCGGCACGCTGTCGGCCGCCGGCGAGCCGTTGCACAGGTTGCCGCCCATGGTGGCGCGGCCCTGGATCTGGGTGGAGCCGATCAGGTTGGCGGCCTCCACCACACCGGGCCACGCGCTCTTGAGCCCCGGATGCTCCTTGAGCTCGGCCCCTGTCGCCGCGGCGCCGATGCGGAAGCCGCCGCCGTCCTCCGCGATCCGGCGCATCTCCGGGATGCGCTTGATGTCCACCACCAGCGCCGGCTCGATCAGGTCGGTGCGCAGCTGCACGAGCAGGTCGGTGCCCCCCGCCAGCACGCGCGCGTCGCCGGGCTCGGCGGCGAGCAGCGCCACGGCCTGGTCGAGCGAGCCGGGTGCCTCATAACGCATGTGGCATGTCCTTCACGGGCTTTCGATTGGGAGCGTTCGGCAGGGAAGCCAGGATTGCACAGCAGGGCATCGCTCGCCAACTGCCGTTCGGACAAATTTGGGTTATGCTCAGGGCTGAGCGTCGTAACGGTTCCAGCCGACCCGTGCGCAGGACAACGCAAGGAGCGAGGTATGGCCAAGAAGGGCTACTGGATCGGGCACGTCGATATCACCGACCCCGAGCGCTACAAGGATTACATCGCCGCCAACGCCGTTCCCCTCAAGAAGTACGGGGCGCGCTTCCTGGTCCGCAACGGCGCATGCGAGGTGCCCGAGGGCGCGCTTGCGGGTCGCCGCCATGTGGTGATCGAGTTCGACAGCTACGAGGCGGCCAAGGCCTGCTACAGCTCGCCCGAGTATCAGGCGGCCATCAAGATCCGCGCCGAGGCGAGCACCGGCGACATCGTGATTATCGAGGGATATGAAGGCTGAGCGAATGGGCGAATGGCGAATGGCCAATCGCGAATGGCTAGCCATTCGCCACTCACCATTCGCCATTCGCGTCTCAATACGACCGGGGCAGCCCCAGCACGTGCTGCGCTACGTACGCCAGGATCATGTTGGTGGAGATCGGCGCCGTCTGATAGAGCCGCGTCTCGCGCCACTTGCGCTCGATGCCGTACTCGCGGGCGAAGGCGAAGCCGCCGAAGGTCTGCATGGCGGCCTCGCCCGCGGCCCAGGCGGCGTCGGCGGCCAGCATCTTACCCATGTTGGCCTCGGCGCCACAGTCGCGCCCCGCCTCGAACAGGGCTGCCGCCTTGCGCACCATCAGCTTGGCGGCTGACGTTTGCGCGTGCGCGCGGGCAATGGGGAACGCGACGCCCTGGTTCTGGCCGATGGGGCGGCCGAACACCACGCGCTCCTTGGCGTACGCGCTGGCGCGGCGGATGAAGTAGCGCGCATCGCCCAGGCTTTCCGAGGCGATCAGGATGCGCTCGGCGTTCATGCTGTCGACGATGTAGCGGAAGCCCTGGCCCTCCTCTCCGATCAGGCTCTCGGCCGGGATCTCCAGGTTGTCGAAGAACACCTCGCAGGTGTTGTGGTTCAGCATGGCGTCGATCTTGTGGATGTCCACGCCCCGGCGCTTGCCTTGACCTTGGGCCTCGCGCAGATCGACGATGAACACCGACAGGCCCTCGGAGCGCTTCTTCACCTTGTCGGCCGGCGTGGTACGCGCGAGCAGCAGCATCAGGTCGGAGTGCAGGACTCGGCTGGTCCACACCTTCTGGCCGTTCACGACGTAGCGGTCGTTGCCCTTCTTCTCGGCGCGCGTCTTGAGCTGGGTGGTATCCGAGCCGGTGGTCGGCTCGGTGACGCCGAACGCCTGCAGCCTGAGCCCGCCCGAGGCGATGGCCGGCAGATACTTGCGCTTCTGCGCCTCGCTGCCGTGCCTGAGCACTGTCCCCATCGTATACATCTGTGCATGGCAGGCCGCGGCATTGCAGGGGCTTTCGTGGATCGTCTCCAGCACCGCGCAGGCGGCCGAGAGCGGCAGCCCGGAGCCGCCGTACTCCTCGGGGATCAGTGCCGCGAGGTAGCCCGCGTCGGTGAGGGCGCGCACGAACGCCGCGGGGTAGGCGCCCTCGTGATCGAGCTTCACCCAGTATTCGTTGGGAAACCCCTCGCAGATGCGCCGCACCCCCTCGCGGATATCGCCCCAGCCGGGGTCGAGGGGGAGGGAGACGGTTGCGTCTTCTGCCATGTTATACGTCCTGATCTCCTCGCGGCGCAGGTCCCAATCTCAATCCTATCGCATGGAGTGAGCCGTTGGGCGGGATAGTTCGGGCTTCAGGAGCTCAGAGCAAGGGGGCAGGCGAATGCAACGGACCATAGCCATCGCCGGCCTCGGGGCGATCGGACTGGCGGTGGCGCGCGCCGTCGACGCCGGCAAGGTGCCCGGCATCGGGCTCGTCGCCGTGTCGGCCAGGGATCAGGCCAAGGCGCAGCGGGCGCTCAGCGGGTTCGTGTCGGTGCCGCGCATCGTGGGCCTGGCCGAGCTGGCCGAGGCCGCCGACGTGGTGGTGGAATGCCTGCCCAAGGCGCAGTTCGCCGCGGTGGCCCGGCCAGCCATCGAGCGCGGGCGCATCCTCATGCCGCTCTCGGTGGGGGCGCTGATCGACCATATGGACCTGGTGGAGCGGGCGCGGGCGACCGGCGCGCGCATCGTGGTGCCGACGGGCGCGCTGCTTGGGCTCGATGCCGTGCGGGCGGCGGCGGAGGGGAGGATCGCCTCGGCGAGGATCGTCACACGCAAGCCTCCGGCGGGGCTGGCCGGGGCGCCGCTGCTGGCGGAGCGCGGCATCGATCTTGAGCGCCTCCGCGAGCCGCTGCTTCTCCTCGATGGCACTGCGCGCGAGGCCATCGCCGCCTTTCCCGCCAACGTCAACGTGGCGGTGGCCCTGTCGCTCGCCGGCATCGGCCCGGACGCGACCCGGGCGGAGGTCTGGGCGGACCCGGGCGTGACGCGCAACACCCACACCATCGTGGTCAAGTCGGATTCCTCCGACCTGAGCATGACGATCGAGAACATCCCCTCCGAGGAGAACCCCCGCACAGGCAAGATCACCGCGCTCAGCGTGCTCGCGGCGCTGCGCCGTCTCACCGCGCCGCTGGTGGTGGGAAGCTGAGCGC
>JBIOWI010000372.1:0-6691 GCA_044868325.1 Hyphomicrobiaceae bacterium | reverse complement strand
TTGGAGCAGGGAAAATGGCGTGGAATCAATTAGTTGGACGCGAAAGGCTGCGAATAATTGATCTTACAACACAAGTAGAGATGTTGGTGGGCTGAGGAATAGAGAAAAGCCAGTAAGATCAATAGGATAATAGGTCAGAACACGTCCTAAGTCAAGGGGTTGTGGGTGACGTGCTTCTGCGCCTGGGCGGCGGCGATGAAGGGGATGCTGAGGTTGGGGGTGGTGTCCATGCCGTCGGTCCCATGCCGGTGTGGTTCTGCGGGACGTCATTTGAGCACGGCGGCGGGGGGCCGGGGATAAGGTGTCAGGGAGCAGGTTCAGGTGTCAGGGATCGGAGGCGGGCGGGCAAAAAAAGAGCCGCTCGGGGAAAGCGGCTCTCAAGTTGACAGGGAGGCGTCTAGGAGTGGACGGGGCCCACTCGCATCCAGATGTCTGGATGCGCCCGAATATCGCCGGGAATGCCTAAGATTCGGTAAATTCCAGTCCACGTCGCATTGGGCGCGGTGCAGCCGCTTCAGGCGCCGCACGCCCATTGGTCGATGACGTCGCGCGCCCGCAGCCTGGGCCGGGCGCCGAGCGCCTGCGCCGCTCGGTTGGCAACCGAGACGATCCCGTCGCGATAGGTCGCTTGGGCATCGCCGATGACGGCGGAGGCGGCGGAGACGGTGAAGGCGGGAATGCCGCGCGCGTCGAGGGCCGGCAGGCGGGTGGTGCCGGCATCGTCGATGCCGATGCCGGCGTCGTTGAACACGGCGGCGTAGCCGGGCACCCGCAGGGCGAGGTGCGGATCGCCGCCCACGAGGCCACCATGCGAGCCGGTGACGACGATCTGGCCGACATCGTCGGGCTCTACCTGGGCGGCGGAATCCACCAGCACCACGCGGCGGACGGCGCCCGGGAGCTCCAGCACGCCTCGCGTCTCGCCGAAGGGCTCGGGGGCGGCCTCGACGAGCGCGGCGGCCAGCAGGTGCTGCGCCGCCTTACCGCACGCCATGCCGGGGGCCGCGCCCAGAGCCCGCGCCGGTCCGTTGGCGTGCGAGAGGATGCCGCGGTCCATCATGTCGGCCGGGTCGCCGATGCGGGCGCTGGCATGACTCACGGCGGCGGCGGCGATGCCGTAGCCCTCCAGATAGGACAGCGAGGCGATGCCGGCGCCGTCGCGCCCGACCCCGGCGTCGCTGAAGATGACGGCGAGCAGTCGGGCCTTGGCGGCCAGGTAGCCCGGATAGCGCCCGCCGTGGCTGCCGGAGACAACCACCGCGCCCCGCGCCCCCAGCGGGAGCGACGTGATGGTCGGGGCCTGGATGATAGGCATGGGCGATGGTCTCTGAGAAGGCAGTAAGGCAGTAAGGCAGTAAGGCAGTAAGGCAATAGGTCAGCGTGGTGGCACGCCTACTGCCTTACTGCCCTATTCCCCTACTGCCCTACTCCCCTATTGACTTGCCTCGCCGCAAACCAGCCCTGCCAAGAGTCGCATGTCGGTCGGGCAAAATCATGCTATCTCGCTTGGGTCATCGAGCAAACCGCGCCTGTTGAGAAGCGCGCGACGGGGGAAGCGCCGTGGGGCAGGAGACCGGCTCCAACATCGATATCGGCCGCCTGCGCCGGCACCACCGGCTGATGCTGCGCATCCGCGCCTTCGAGGAGCAGGCGCTGCGCGGGCTGGACCAGAAGGTGGTGCTGGGCGCCATCCATCCCTCCATCGGCCAGGAGGCGGTGGCGGTGGGCGTGTGCGCCAACCTGGCTCGCGAGGATATCCTGCTCTCCACCCATCGCGGCCACGGCCATACGCTGGCCAAAGGCGCGGACCCGCTCGCCATGATGCGAGAGCTCCTGGGCCGCGAGGGCGGCAACTGCGGGGGCAAGGGCGGCTCCATGCACATCGCCGACTTCTCGGTGGGGATGCTGGGCGCCAACGGGGTGGTGGCGGCGAATATCGTGATCGCCGCCGGGGCGGCGCATGCGGTGAAGCTCAAGGGCGAGCGGCGCGTGGTGTGCTGCATCTTCGGCGATGGGGCGATCAACCGCGGGCCGTTTCTGGAGGGCCTCAATTGGGCTGCCGTGTTCCGGCTGCCCGTGCTGTTCGTGTGCGAGGACAACGGCTTCGCAGCCACCACCAGAACCGCCGCCATGACCGGGGGCGACGGCCCGGCAGCGCGGGCGCGCGGCATCGGCATTCCCGCCGCCGAGGTGGACGGGAACGACGTGCTGGCGGTGGAGGGCACCGTTGCCGAGCTGCTCGCCGCCGTGCGCGCCGGCGAAGGCCCGCGCTTCCTGTGCGCCAGGACGTACCGGCTCACCGGACACACTGGCGCCGACCCGGCCACCTATCGGCCCAAGGCGGAGGTGGAGGCGCGCTGGAAGGAGGACCCGATCGCGCGGCTGGCTGCGCATCTGCGTCTTGCCGGTGTCTCCGAGGCGGAGCTTGCCGCCGACGCCGAGGCGGCGCAGGCTGAGATGCGGCGGGCCTACGACGAGGCAGTGGCCACCCCCTATCCTGCCGCCGCCCAGGCCTTCGCCGACGTGCAGGACGTGGGCGATCCGCGGGCGGAGGCGTTCTGATGGCGCGCCTGACCTACCTTGACGCCGGGCGCGTGGCGCTCGCCGAGGAGATGCGGCGCGACCCCGCGGTGTGGGCGCTCGGCGAGGACCTGGGGCGCGGCGGCGTGTTCGGACAATACCGCGGTCTCGCCGAGGAGTTCGGGCCGGAGCGC
Organism: Hyphomicrobiaceae bacterium; assembly: GCA_044868325.1. Classification (GTDB taxonomy): domain Bacteria; phylum Pseudomonadota; class Alphaproteobacteria; order Rhizobiales; family Hyphomicrobiaceae; genus AWTP1-13. The sequence goes on along the minus strand of JBIOWI010000372.1, from coordinate 3,977 downwards.
ATCTTGGACGCGCCCATCTCGGAGGCGTGCATCCTGGGCGCCGCGGTGGGGGCGGCGATGATGGGGACGCGGCCGGTAGTGGAGATGCGGTTCTCCGACTTCGCCCTCTGCGCCGTGGACGAGCTGGTCAACCAGGCTGCCAAGGCGCGCTACATGTTCGGCGGGCAGAGCCGCGTGCCGGTGGTGGTGCGCGAGCCGATCGGCATGTGGCGTTCCTCGGCGGCTCAGCACTCGCAGTCGCTGGAGGCGTGGTACGCGCACATTCCGGGCCTCGTGGTGGTGTGCCCGTCCACGCCGGCGGACAACAAGGGCCTGCTCAAGAGCGCCATCCGCTGCGACGACCCCGTGGTCTACATGGAGCACAAGTCGCTGTGGCCGCTGGAGGGCGAGGTGCCGGACGACCCGGATTTCACTGTCCCTCTCGGCCTAGCCCGCATTGTGTGCGAGGGAAGCGATCTGACCATCGTGTCCTGGTCGCAGCAGGTTCATATCGCCGCCGAGGCTGCCGCGAAGCTGGCGGATGCGGGCGTGCGTGCCGAGGTCATCGATCTGCGTACGCTGTGGCCCTGGGACAAGGCGGCGGTGCTGGACAGCGTGCGCAAGACCGGGCGGCTGATCGTCACCCACGAGGCGGTGTCGGTGGCGGGCTTCGGGGCGGAGATAGCCGCCACGGTCGCCGAGAGGCTCCACGGCGGGCTGCGGGCGCCGGTGCGCCGGCTCGGCGCGCCGCGCATCCCCGTCAGCTATGCGCCGACGCTGGAGGGCGAGGTGCGAGTGACAGCGGACAGGATCGCCGCCACCGCGCGCGAGATGGTGCAGGCGGGGTCAGACCCCTCGCGCCCAACGTAGAGTTTCATCGAAAGGTTCGAGGCGAGGGGTCTGACCCCGACACGGAGGAAAGCACAACAATGAAGAACGGATGGAGATGGCTCGCGGCGCTGGCGGCCACGGTTGCGGCCGGGGCGATTGCGGCTCCGGCCGAGGCGCAGGGCTACAAGGCCGAGTACCGCATCTCGACGGTTGTGGGCGTGCCCTTCCCCTGGGGGCTTTCGGCGCAGCGCTGGGCCGACCTCGTCAAGGAGCGCACGAGCGGCCGCGTCGTCATGAAGGTGTACCCTGGCGCGTCCCTGGTCGGCGGCGACCAAACCAAGGAGTTCACCGCCATGCGCCAGGGCATCATCGACATGGCCGTGGGCTCGACCATCAACTGGTCGCCGCAGGTGCAGGAGCTCAATCTGTTCTCCATGCCGTTCCTGATGCCGGACTACAAGGCCATCGACGCCATCACCGGCGGCGAGCCTGGCAAGAAGCTGTTCGAGATCATCGCGTCGAAGGACATCGTGCCGCTGGCCTGGGGCGAGAACGGCTTCCGCGAACTCACCAACTCCAAGCGCGCGATCCGCTCACCCGACGATCTCAAGGGCCTGAAGATCCGCGTGGTCGGGTCGCCCCTGTTCAACGATACGTTCACGGCGCTCGGCGCCAACCCGACGCAGATGAGCTGGGCCGACGCGCAGCCGGCGCTCTCCACGGGCGCGGTGGACGGCCAGGAGAACCCGCTCACCATCTTCACGGTGGCCAAGCTGCACACCGTGGGCCAGAAGCACGTGACGCTGTGGCACTACGTGGCCGACCCGCTGATCTTTGCCGTCAACAAGGACGTGTGGGGGAGCTTCAAGGCCGAGGACCAGAAGATCGTGCGCGAGGCCGCGGTCGAGGCCGGCAAGTACGGCATCGAGGTCGCCCGCAAGGGTGTGACGCCTCAGGACCAGTCGGTGCTGAAGGACATCGAGAAGCTGGGCGTGGAGATCGTCTCCCTCTCGCCCGAGCAGCAGGACGCCTTCCGCAAGGTCACGCGTCCCGTCTACGACAAATGGAAGGCCCGCATCGGCGCCGACCTGGTGACGGCGGCTGAAAAAGCGGTGGCAGCGCGGAAATGACGCTCCGAACGGGCCGCAGCGTCCCCTCCCCCCTTGTGGGGGAGGGACAGGGTGGGGGGGATTCCAGAACATCGAAGTTGGGGGTTTCCCCCACCCCTAACCCCTCCCCACAAGGGGGAGGGGAATCCGCGCGGAGCTTGCGATGAGCGCGGAGAACAATTCGACGCCCTCCGAGCCCACGCCGCGCGGGCTGCGGATCGAGGAGGCCGTGGCGGCCGGTGTCATGGCGCTGCTCGGGCTGATCACGCTTGCCAACGTGGTGGTGCGGTATCTCACCAACTACTCCTTCGCCTTCACCGAGGAATACTCCATCGCCCTGATGGTGGTCGTGGCGCTGCTCGGCACCAGCATCGCGGCTGCGCGCAACCGGCACATGCGCATCTCCTGGTTCGTGGAGCGCATGCCGCGGCCGCTGGCACTCGCCGCCAACTTCGTGGCGATGCTCGCCGCCGCGGCGATGTTCGCCCTGCTGGTTGGGCTCGGCGCCAAGCTCACCTGGGACGAGTACCGCTTCGAGGTGCTCTCGCCGGGCCTGGGCGAGCCGCAGTGGGTCTATACTCTCATGCTGCCCCTGTTCTCCGTGCTGGTGCTGGCGCGGGTGATCGGCTGGTGGTGGCGGCGGCACCGGAGCGAGGTATCGCCTGGCAACGGCGAACCGCCGCCCGGCGCCGAGGTGTGAGGCCGGCCCATGATCGCCGCCGCGCTGTTCCTCACCTTTGCCGTCCTGTTCGTGCTCGGTGCGCCGATTGCGGTGGCGCTCGGGCTGGCGGGGAGCCTGGCGATTTGGCTTGCCGACCTCGGCGTGCTGGCCGTGCCGACGAGCACCTATACCGGCATCGCCAAGTATCCGCTGCTCGCTATCCCCATGTTCGTGCTGCTGGGCGCGCTGTTCGACCGCTCCGGAGTGGCCGCCAGGCTCGTCGACTTCACTGCAGCGCTGATCGGCCGGCGGCCGGGCGCGCTGGCTGCCGTCACCGTTATCGTGGCGATGATGCTGGGCGGTATCTCGGGCTCCGGTCCGGCCAATGCGGCTGCGGTCGGCGGGGCCATGATGGGCGCCTTGTCGCGTGCGGGCTACCCCAAGGCGTTCTCGGCCAGTGTGATTGGCGCCGCGGCGGCCACCGACATCCTGATCCCGCCGTCGATCGCCCTCATCATCTACAGCGTACTGGTGCCGCAGGCCTCCGTGCCGGCCCTGTTCGCCGCCGGCATGATCCCCGGCATCCTGGCCGGCGTCGCTCTGTTAGTGCCGATCTTCTGGCTGTCCAAGAAGCACGGCTTCGGCCTCGCCGAGAAGGACTTGGCCCGCCCGCCGTTCTGGCGCTCGTTCCGCGATGCCATCTGGGGCCTGATGGCGCCGGTGCTGATTCTGGGCGGCATGAGGGCGGGCTGGTTCACGCCCACGGAAGCTGCCGTGGTGGCCGTGGTCTACGGCCTGTTCGTCGGCTTCGTCGTCTACCGTTCGCTCACACTCCGCGATGTCTACGACATGCTGGTGGAGTCCGCCGAGATCACCGGCATCATCCTCATCATCGTGGCGCTCGCCTCCATCTTTGCCTGGGCCGGCTCCACCCTCGGCGTGTTCGACCAGGCCGCCCGCATGCTGATGGTCTTCGGCAGCCACGAGTACGTCGTGCTCGCCCTCCTGATCGCCATGTTGATCGTGATCGGCATGTTCCTCGACGGCGTCTCCACCTTCCTGATCCTGCTGCCGCTGCTGATGCCCATCGCCAACCGCTACGGCTGGGACCCGGTGTGGTTCGGCATCCTCATCACGCTGAAGGTGGCCATCGGCCAGTTCACGCCGCCCATGGCGGTCAATCTGATGGTGTCGTGCCGCGTCGCCGGCATCCCCATGGAGGCGACGCTGCGCTGGGTATTCCCGCTGATCGGCGCCATGTTCACGGTGCTGATCCTGATCGTCGTGTTCCCCGAGCTGGCGCTCTGGCTGCCGCGCCACCTGGGCTACCTGAGGTGAGAGGGGTTCAGACCCTGCGGGTCTGACCCCATGCCGCAACCGGCGTTGGAGCCGGGGGT
>JBIOWI010000371.1:0-3280 GCA_044868325.1 Hyphomicrobiaceae bacterium | reverse complement strand
GAACCTCCCACAGCGTCTGTGCCATCGAGCCACCTCCATCCCAGTGGCTCCGCTACAGAATCCGATTTGCGCCCCGTGTCAGCTACCAAGCAGTGCGGTACTTTGAATCACCCTGGTGGGGCGTGACGCCTCGCACGACTCGGGCTCTGCCGACCGGCGTGGGCCGCGCGGAGAACCGCGTCCGTTGTTGACGCTGGTGCGGCCTGCTATGCCGTTGGCCCGGCGGGGCAGAGGGAGAAACGCGACATGCCGGGCCTGTGGGCCATATTCACGGTCGTCGCCGCCGCGGGGCAGGTGCTGCGCAATGCCCAGCAGAAGGAGCTGACGCAGTCGCTCGGCACGGTGGGGGCCACGCACGTGCGCTTCCTGTTCGGGCTGCCGTTCGGGCTCCTGTTCCTTGCCCTGGTGCTTGTCGGCATGGGGCTGCCGCTGCCCACTCTCAACACCGCCATGCTGGCCTGGACGGTCGTCGCGGCGCTGGCGCAGATCGGGGCCACCGCGCTGCTGCTGGCAGCCATGCGCGAGCGCTCGTTCGTGGTCATCACCGCCTACGCCAAGACCGAGCCCATGCAGGTGGCCGTGTTCGGCCTGGCCTTCCTGGGCGACAGCGTCACGCCGGGCGTGGCCGCTGCCATCGTCATCGCCACGGCGGGCGTGCTCCTCGTGTCTTGGCCGCGCAGCACCGGCGGGGAGGCCTTCAGCTGGAAGCCGGCGCTGCTGGGGCTCGGCTCCGGCGCCATGTTCGCCATCGCCGCCATCGGCTTCCGCGGCGGCATCCGGGCGCTGGACACGCCGAGCTTCGTCATGGCGGCCACGGTCACCCTGGCGCTGGGGCTGTCCATCCAGACCGCGCTTCTCTCGGCCTATCTCTACATCCTCGACCGCAAGAGGCTGATGGCGATCCTCTCTCTGTGGCGCCCCTCCATGCTCGCGGGCTTCACCGGCGCCTTCGCCTCGCAGATGTGGTTCCTGGCCTTTGCGCTGGAGACGGCCGCCAAGGTGCGTACGCTGGCGCTGATCGAGATCCTGTTCGCGCAGGTGCTGTCGCGCAATCTGTTCAAGCAGACGCTGGCCTCGCGCGAGGCGGTGGGCATCGGGCTGATCGTGGCGGGGGTGATCGTGCTGCTCAACGCATAGGAGGCGGGGCATAGGAGGCGGGCTGGCTGTGGCCGTGACGCGACACCTGCGGGCCATGGGAATCGGCTAGCGTCGCGCCCGTCTCGCATGTCCGCCATCAGACGGAATGCGTTCGGGGAGCCTCGGCTGGGTATTGGGGCCGGGTATTGTGCATGCGGATACTTCTGGCCGCCATCTTCGCCGTCATTGGCGTGCCGCTGGTCCTGTCGGCCCTGGGGACGCTTGCGGCGGCGCCGTCCATCACGCACCAGACCTTTGCGATGATGCAGATCGTCGCCGGGCTCTTGTGCTTTCTCATCGCCGTGGTCGCGAGCCTGATGCGCCCTGCGGCCCGGGTGCCGGCCGAGGCGCCGAAGCCGCCGCCGGCAGCCGGGCCCTTCGCGCGCGTGCGGGAGGGGTTGGGCATGGCCTTCCTGATCGTCTCCCTGGCGGTCGGGCTGATCGTGCTGGCCGTGCAGCTGCGCACGCCCGGCCGCGAGCGCGACGCCAGGTCGGCTGTTCCGGTGCCGGGGTCCGGGTCCGTGCCAGGGTCCGTGTCTGTGCCCATGCGGTCGATGGGGCCCGCCGTTACGCCGACTGGGAGGTCGGAGGCCGGCAGGGCTGCCGTGAAGGCGCACGCGCCGGCGAGAGCGAGGTCCGCCAGGGACGACGATTGAGGCGCCATAGGGCGCGGACTGCGCGGCACCGCTCGCCGGCACTCATGGGGGCGCGCCGTTTGTGCTCATGCGGCGCGGTTCGGCTTGCCACAGCTCGAAGTCGAGGACTACCTTCATCGGCCGGGGCGCGGCCCCGCCATATGGCGGGGTCATACAAGTCTGGGCATTGCGCCCGATAGGAGGAGGAACGTCATGCGTCTGCTGAACAGGGGCGGCATCGCCCTGTCGCTGCTCGCCACATGCGTCTTCGCGGCGGGTGCGGCCTACGCCCAAGAGAAGAAGGACGAGGAGCCCCCGTTCTGGGCCATCGGGAAGCCGAAGACCGGGCCCGGCGCGGCGATGGCGCCGGTGGCGGCGCCGCCGGTGCCCACACCGGCCGACAAGCTGCCGAAGCTGAAGGCCCCGGCGGGGTTCAAGGTGGAGGTGTACCAGCCCGGCATCCTGGATGCGCGTGCCATCCGCCGCGGCGACAAGGGCACGATCTTCGTCAGCTCGCTGTTCGTTGCCGGCAAGATCTACGCGATCGTGGAGAAGGACGGCAAGCGCGAGGTGAAGACCATCCTCTCCGGCCTGGAGCTGCCGAGCGGCATCGAGTTCCACAAGGGCGCGCTCTACGTGGCGACCCCCAAGAAGGTGATGCGCTACGACAAGATCGAGGACAACCTCGACAAGCCGCCGCAGCCGGTCGACGTGTACACCAGCCTGCCGGGCGACGTGCCGCACGGCTGGAAATACCTGCGCTTCGGGCCGGACGGGAAGCTCTACGTGCCGGTCGGCGCCCCGTGCAACATCTGCGAGCCCGACCCTGAGAAATACGTGCAGATCTTCCGCATCAATGCCGACGGCAGCGGCCGGGAAATGGTGGCGCGCGGCGTGCGCAACACCGTGGGCTTCGACTTCCATCCCACCACCAAGCAGCTGTGGTTCACCGACAACCAGCGCGATTGGCTGTCGGAGGACATGCCGCTCGACGAGCTCAACGTCGTCAAGAACCCCGGCAAGGACAACTTCGGCTTTCCCTACTGCCACTCCGGCATCATGACCGACCCGCAGTTCGGCTGGGGCAAGTCGTGCGCCGACTACGTGAAGCCGGCCACGACGCTGGGACCGCACGCCGCGCCGCTCGGCATGAAGTTCTACACGGGCAACTCGTTCCCGGCGAAGTACCGGGGCGCCATCCTGATCGCCCGCCACGGGCCGTGGAACCGCACCAAGAAGTATGCCGACGTGGCGGTGGCCTATCTCGACGGCCAGAGCCGCGTGACCCGGGTGGAGCCCTTCATCACCGGCTGGATGAAGGACAACGAGTACCTGGCCCGGCCGGTGGACATCCACCAGCAGCCCGACGGCTCCGTCCTGATCTCGGACGACCACAACGGTGCGATCTATCGCGTCTCGTATGGACGTTAGGCGAACGACTCGGCAGTCGGCAGTCGGGCGTCGGCAGTCGGGCGCGGCGCACCGACTGCCGCTCACTCACTTCTTCC
>JBIOWI010000370.1:0-7751 GCA_044868325.1 Hyphomicrobiaceae bacterium | reverse complement strand
GCAATCTCGTGCTCCATCTCATCCGCGCCCGAGGCCTGTCCGTGCCCGAGGCCCGCGAGAACTTCCGCGAGGACCGCGCCGAGGCCGTCGCCGTCGTTACCGGGCGGATTCTTTGAATGACCCTGTCTGACACCGTCGGCCCCCTTGCCACGCCGGGCATCCCGTGCCACGTCAGCTGCGCCCGGGCCGCCGGGATTCGCGGGCGGCATCTGTGTCTGTGGCGTTGCGTCTGCTAGCATCGAGACAGCGACAGGCTTACGTCATGGCAGTGTTCCGCCTGGGGGCTTTGCGCGACCTGTTCGGCCGGACAGACGGCACCTCCAAGCCGGCCGTGGCCGAGCCTGTGGCCCTGCCCCAGCCTCGGCAGGCCAGCCTGGACCTTGGGCCGGCGCCGGTCGGAGAGGCGGCCAACCTAAACGTGCCAGCTGGCGCCAACGAGAACACACCGGTCGGCCTCGCAGATCCGTCCCAGGGGCTCTTAGAGCAGTCGCCGAGCCAACAACCGCAGCGGGGAGCAAGAGAAAAAGCCGTGGCGCGTGCCGTTCGCAAGCCTGCCGAAGCGTCCGATAGCTACACCGCAGCCGACATCGAGGTCCTGGAGGGCCTGGAGCCGGTGCGGCGCCGGCCCGGCATGTACATCGGCGGCACCGACGAGAAGGCGCTGCACCACCTGTTCGCCGAGGTGATCGACAACTCAATGGACGAGGCCGTGGCCGGCCACGCCACCTGGATCGAAGTGGAGCTGGAGGAGGGTGGCTGGCTCACCGTGACGGATAACGGCCGCGGCATCCCGGTCGATCCGCACCCCAAGTTCAAGAACAAGTCCGCCCTCGAAGTGGTCATGACGACCTTGCACTCGGGCGGCAAGTTCGACAGCAAGGTCTACAACACCTCCGGCGGCCTGCACGGCGTCGGCGTCTCGGTGGTCAACGCGCTGGCCGAGAAGCTTGAGGTCGAGGTCGCGCTCAGCCAGCAACTCTATCGCATGGAGTTCAGCCGCGGCGAGCCGCTCGGCAAGCTGAAGAACCTGGGATCCATCAAGAACCGGCGTGGCACCAAGGTGCGCTTCAAGCCGGACGACAAGATCTTCGGCAAGGGCGCCGCCTTCAAGCCGCAGCGCCTGTTCCGCATGGCGCGCTCCAAGGCCTACCTGTTCGGAGGGGTGGAGATCCGCTGGACCTGCGCCAGGTCGCTCATCGGCGACGACACGCCGGAGAAGGCCACCTTCCACTTCCCAGGCGGCCTCAAGGAATACCTGGAGGCCACCATCAACGGCGCCACCCGCGTCACCAAGGACCTGTTCGCCGGCCGCATCGAGAAGGCGAACGGGCACGGCTCGGTGGAATGGGCCGTGTGCTGGGTGGCCGACGCCGACGGCTTCTTCAACTCCTACTGCAACACCGTGCCCACGCCCGAGGGCGGCACGCACGAGAACGGCCTGCGCGCCGCCCTCTCCAAGGGCCTGCGCGACTTCGGCGAGCGCGTCGGCAACCGCAAGGCGTCGCAGGTGACGGCCGACGACGTGCTGGGCACGGCCACGGCGATGCTGTCGGTGTTCATCCGCGAGCCCGAGTTCCAGGGCCAGACCAAGGACAAGCTCGCCACCCAGGAGGCCACGCGCATCGTCGAGAACGCGGTGCGCGACGCCTTCGACCACTGGCTGGCGGACAGCCCGTAGCAGGCGAACCGACTGCTCGACTGGGCCATCGAGCAGGCCGAGGACCGCCTCAAGAAGAAGCGCGAGAAGGAGATCGGGCGCCAGCAGGCCGGCCGCAAGCTGCGGCTGCCCGGCAAGCTCGCCGACTGCTCGCTCAGCACCAAGCAGGGCACCGAGATCTTCATCGTCGAGGGCGACTCGGCCGGCGGCTCCGCCAAGCAGGCCCGCGATCGCGAGCGCCAGGCCATCCTGCCGCTGCGCGGCAAGATCCTCAACGTCGCCAATGCCTCGTCGCAGAAGATGGCGGAGAACCAGCTGCTGTCCGACCTGCTGCAGGCGCTCGGCGTCGGCACCGGCGAGAGATACCGCGACGACGACCTGCGCTACGAGCGCGTGATCATCATGACCGACGCCGACGTGGACGGCGCCCACATCGCCTCGCTGCTGATCACCTTCTTCTATCAGAAGATGCCGCAGCTCATCGAGAACCAGCACCTATTCCTGGCGCTGCCGCCGCTCTACAAGCTCACGCACGGCGCCAAGTCGGTCTACGCCCGCGACGACAAGCACAAGGACGCGCTCATCAAGAGCGAGTTCGCCCACAACGCCAAGGTGGAGGTGAACCGCTTCAAGGGCCTGGGGGAGATGAACGCCTCCCAGCTCAAGGAGACCACCATGGACCCGGCGAAGCGCACGCTGCTGCGGGTGGAGATCGTAGGCGACCGGGAGAAGACGAGCGAGACGGTCAATGCGTTGATGGGCTCCAAGCCCGAGGCCCGCTTCCGCTTCATCCAGGAGAAGGCGGCGTTCGCGAGGGATTTGGATATCTGAGCGGGCGGCGGAAGATCAGTCATCTCCCCTATGGACGACTTGACGAGATGCAGCTAAATCTCCACTTTCATGGAGGAAGGCGATTTTGAATGGGATGACAGCAAGGCTGCTGCGAACCTCGCCAAGCACGGCGTCAGTTTCGAGCAGGCCCGTCGTGCATTCGCCGACCCGCTTGCGATAGACTTTGCCGATGATCGCCGGCATTATGGAGAAGAGCGGAGCATCCGGCTCGGTATGGTTGGCCATCGGCTACTTGTTGTCGTCCACACCATGCGGGGCGATAGGGTTCGCATCATCTCCGCCCGTGAAGCAGAGCCGCACGAGCGGCGCCGATACCATGAAAAAGGCAACTAAGAGACCGCCACCTGCTCCCGAGCATGACGAGCATGACTGGAGCCGCCTCGACGCAATGACCGAGGCTGAGAAGCACGCCGCCGCCGTCAGCGACCCGGACAATCCGCCGCTGACCGAGGAGGACATGCGGCGGATGAAGCAGACGCCGCGCGCCAAGGTCATCCGGCGGGCGCTGGGCCTCACGCAGGAAGAGTTCGCCGCCCGCTACCGCATTCCGGTCGGCACGCTGCGCGACTGGGAGGAAGGCCGTGCCGAGCCGGACGAGGCTGCACGCGCCTATCTCCTGGTGATCGCCCGCGAGCCTGAGATGGTGCGCAAGGCCTTGGAGCCGCGACCGCTCTCCAAATCCGCTGCCTGACAGAGTGCCGGCGATCGGCCGCCTTCGCACAGCTGCCCCCACGAAGCGCACGAAATGCCCACATGTTGGGCGGCGCCCACCCTTGTCTTTGCACACGATCTTGCTATTGGAGGCCGGTCGCCCAAGGTCGCGGCGTGTTTGTTGGGGGTCCAGTCCGGTGCGTCTGCATCGCCTTCTCGCGGTGATCGTGCTCTGCCTTGCCGGTGTGCTGGCCGCGCACCTCCCGGCCCTGCCACCTGCAGTGGCCCCCGCACTGGCCCAGGGCAGCATGCTCGAGATCTCCATGGAGGAGCTGATCGACGACTCCTGGAACAACCGGGTAGTGGCGCGCGGCAACGTGGAGATCCGCTACTACGGCGAGATCCTGCTCGCCGACGAGGTCGCCTACGACCGCAGCTCGCGCAAGCTCATCGCCGAGGGCAACGTGTCGCTGACAGAGGCCAACGGCAAGATCTCGCGCACCGACCGCCTCATCCTCAACGACGAGCTGCGCGACGCCTTCGTCAACTACGCCCGCCGCCAGCGCATGCGCGTCGACCGGTGAGGCGTAGGTTTGTGCTACACTGCGCCATGCCCAAGATCGAGCCCCGGCAGAAGGCGGCAACGATGGCGAAGTCCGTGGCGGACCGGTTCCGGATCGAGCCCGGCAAGCGCGTCGATCTCGCCGAGCGCGATCCGGCGGACGCCTCGGCATTCCCGCACCGCGGCGAGGCGGAGGCGCAGACCAAGGCCGATGCCAAGGCCGTCAACGAATGGCAGGACAAGCTGTTCGCGGAAGGCAGGCGCGCGCTGCTGGTGGTCCTGCAGGGCACCGACACGGCCGGCAAGGACGGCACCATCCGCAACGTGTTCAACGACACCGGGCCGCTCGGCGTCTGCGTCACCTCCTTCCGCCGCCCGAGCGAGGAGGAGCTGGCGCACGACTTCCTGTGGCGCGCGCACCTCGCCTGCCCGCGCCGAGGATCGATCGGCATCTTCAACCGCTCGCACTACGAGGACGTGCTGGTAGGCCGCGTGCGCAAGCTGGCGCCGGCCGACGAGATCGAGCGCCACTACGACCAGATCAACGCCTTCGAGCGGATGCTGACCGAGAACGGCACCACCATCCTCAAGCTCATGCTGCACATCTCGAGGAAGGAGCAGGGCGAGCGCCTGCAGGCGCGCCTCGACGAGCCCAAGAGCCGCTGGAAGTTCGACCCGCGGGACCTCGACGATCGCAAGCTGTGGGACGACTATCGGGCCGCCTACGAGATCGTGCTCGACCGCTGCTCCACGCCGTGGGCGCCGTGGCACGTGATCCCCGCCGACCGCAAATGGGCACGCAACGCCGCCGTGGCCGCCATCGTGCGCGAGACGCTGGAGGGGATGAACCCGGAGTATCCCAAGCCCGCCTGGGACCCGATGGATTTCAAGGTGGATTGAGGGACCGGCGCCCCGATTTCGGATGTTGCGGAGGACCGGCGGGTCGCCACCTTGAGATCACCGGTTGGTAATGGCATGATGGCAGCCATCATGAACGCGCGCACCCAGATCACAATGGACCCGGAGATGCAGCGCCGCGCGCACGCCAAGGCCGCGGCGCTCGGTATCTCGTTCGCCGAGTACGTGCGCCGCCTTGTGCAGGAGGACCTAGGTGAGTCTGAGGCCAAGGCCGATATATCGATCATCTTCGATCTCGTCACTGAGGGTGAGCCCACCGACATAGCCCGTGACAAAGATAAGCTGATCGGTGACGCGGTCTGGGAGGAGTATCTGGAGGAAACCGGTCAGAAGCCGAGGCGTCGGAAGCGGACCAAGTGACAGCGTTCGTCGACAGCTCGGTGTGGTTTGCTTCTGTCTTCACCAAGGACCGCCACAACAAGCAGGCAAAGACGATCCTCGGGTCGAAGGAGGGCTTCGTGACGACCGATGCCGTCCTAGTGGAAACGTGGCTTTTGCTGGCGCGGCGCCGCCGCAGATCGCTTCTGGGGCGGCATCCGTCGAAGCACCGTGGTTATTGAGTCCGTGCTGCCGCCCGACTACGACGCGGCCTGGGAGATCGGCGTGGCCTTCCCTGACCAGCGATTCTCCATCGTTGACAGGACCAGCTTCGTGGTGATGCAGAGACTGGGCCTCAACCGCGTCGCGAGTTTCGACGACGATTTCACCATCTACCGTTACGGCCGCAATCGGGACCGTGCGTTTGAAGTCTTGCGCTGAGTGCAGCAAGGTTGTCCATGTCCGCCACCCCCGACCTCTCCGCCATCCGCTCCGGTATGACAGGCGCCGCCGAGTTGACCGTCGCGCCCGAGCACACGGCGGCGCGCGTGGGCTCGGGCGAGATCGCGGTGCTGGCGACACCGGTCATGATCAACCTGATCGAGGCTGCCGCGCTCGCCGCCATAGAGCATCTCCTGCCCGACGGCTATCAGAGCCTGGGCATCCACCTCGACGTGCGCCACACCGCTGCGACGCCGGTGGGCCTCCGCGTGGCCGCCGTGGCCGAGGTGCTGGCCGTGGAGGGCCGCACCGTCACCTTCCGGGTCGAGGCGCGCGACGAGCGCGAGGTGATCGGCGGCGGCACGCACAGCCGCGTGGTCGTCAACGTCGCGCGGTTCGACCAGCGTGTGCAGAGGAAGCTGCGCTGACGGGGTCAGACCCCTCGCGCCGAACGCGCGTATGAACCACCGCCGATGGAGGCGAGGGGTCTGACCCCGTTCCCCCTCACATCCCCGAGTACGTCGGCCCGCCCCCGCCCTCCGGCACCACCCAGTCGATGTTCTGGTTGGGGTCCTTGATGTCGCAGGTCTTGCAGTGCACGCAGTTCTGGGCGTTGATCACGTAGCGGGGCAGCTTGCCCGCCTCCTCGATCCACTCGTAGACTCCGGCCGGGCAGTAGCGGGCCGAGGGACCTCCGAACACGTCGTGCTCGGAATCCACCTGCAGCTCCATATCGGCCACCTTCAGGTGCACCGGCTGGTCCTCCTCGTGGTTGGTGCCGGAGAAGGCCACGTTGGTGAGCCGGTCGAAGGTGAGCACGCCGTCGGCCTTGGGGTACTCGATGGGCCCGGCGGCCCGCCGCACCTTCATCAACGTGGCGTGGTCGGGCTTGCGGTGCCGCAGGGTGTAGCCTAGGCCGATGCCGGGGATCAGCGTGTTGGCCCACATGTCGGCGCCCGACAGCGCGGTGCCGAGCACCGTGCCGGCCTTCGACAGGAGCGGCTTGGCATTGCGCACCCGGCGCAAGTCGCGGGCGATAGGGCCCTCCATGACAGCGCGGGCATAGTCGTCGAGGGTGTCGTGGCTGCGGCCGCCGACGATGGCGGCGAAGGCGGCATCGGCGGCGTGGATGCCCGACAGGATGGCGTTGTGCGAGCCCTTGATGCGCGGCACGTTCATGAAGCCCGCCGCGCAGCCCACCAGCACCCCGCCGGGGAAGGTGAGCTGCGGGATCGACTGCCACCCACCCTCGGTGATGGCGCGCGCCCCGTAGGCGATGCGCCGGCCGCCCTCGAAGGTGTCGCGGACGATGGGGTGCGTCTTGAAGCGCTGAAACTCGCCGTAGGGGTAGAGGTGCGGGTTCTTATAGTTGAGGTGCACCACGAAGCCCACCGACACCAGGTTGTTGCCGTAGTGGTAGAGGAACGAGCCGCCGCCCGTGCTGTTGTCCAGCGGCCAGCCCAGCGTGTGCTGGACAAGACCCGGCCGGTGCTTCTCGGGTTGCACCTCCCACAACTCCTTGAGGCCGAGGCCGTACTTCTGCGGATCGCGGCCCTTGTCCAGGCCGAAGCGTGCAATGAGCGTCTTGGCGAGCGAGCCACGCGCGCCTTCGGCGATGACGGTGTATTTGGCCTTCAGCTCGATGCCGCGCTGGAACCGGTCGGTGGGCTCACCGTTGCGGCCGATCCCCTTGTCGCCCGTGGCCACGCCCACGACCGCGCCGTTCTCGTAAAGCACCTCGGAGGCGGCGAACTCGGGGTAGATGTCGATGCCCAGCTCGGTCGCCTGCTCGCCCAGCCAGCGCACCACGTCGCCCAGGCTCACGATGTAGTTGCCGTGATTGCTCATCAGCGGCGGCATCGCCAGGTTGGGGATGCGGATGGCGCCCGACGGCCCCAGGTAATAGAACCGGTCCTCGGCGACGGCCGTCGTCACCGGCGCGCCCTTCTCTTTCCAGTCGGGGATCAGCCGGTTGAGGCCGATGAGGTCGATCACCGCGCCCGACAGGATATGGGCGCCCACCTCCGAGCCCTTCTCCAGCACGATCGCGGACAGCTCCCGCCCGGCCCCGGCCGCAAGCTGCTTCAGGCGGATGGCGGTGGCGAGGCCGGCTGGGCCGGCGCCGACGATCACCACGTCGCACTCCATCGCTTCGCGCGGCTCTAGCTCGGGTCCGTCGAGTGCCATCGGCTCTTTCCCTTGGGCGGATGCAGGGCGGATTGCTTTTGCCGGGTTCGATAGGTCGGGCGGTTGGGAAGCGTCAAGCGGACTCTGGAATTGCTGTGCGCGAGTGCTAAGTTGCGGGGCATGGCGGACAACGACGAGAGAACGGCGGCGCTGGCGGCGCTGCTC
>JBIOWI010000369.1:0-6639 GCA_044868325.1 Hyphomicrobiaceae bacterium | reverse complement strand
CACATTGGTGTCAGCCCCTCTGGGCTGACACCAAGTCTCCCCCGAACTGGGGAAAGCGCCTCCGGAACCTCACCGCCATTTACGCTCCAGCGCCCGGAATTCTCGATCGCCCGCCTGGACCGTACTGAGTGTCCCGGGAGTAGACGGAAGCGGGCACCGGCGGCCATGGGGCCGACGGGGTAACGAGGCGAACTGAGAGCAGGAGTTTGCAGCGTGGATCAGGTTGTCGACCGCCGGGAGACTGAGACGTGCGCCAAAAGGACGCTGGGCAGCATCCTGCGCACGGGTGCCCTGCTCGCCGCCGCGGCTTTCGCGAGCGTGCTGGCGGTCGATCTGCCGATCCCGGCCGGTCGCGCCGGCGCAGGCACCGCACAGCCCTATGTGCCGGCCTCCGACACCTGGATCGAGCTGGGCGTCCCGCAACGCCCCGCAGGCTTGCCCGGGTCCGATCGGCCGCAGGCCGACTTGCTGCGGGCGGCGGCTGTCGCTTCCCCCGCGGCGCAAGCCCGTGGCAGGGAGCAGCGGCAGTCGCGCCGCAAGCCCCGCGGAATCCAGGTCGCCGCGTTGCCCGGGACGTCCCGCGCCCGGCGCTCATCGGCGCGACCCTGATGTGAGAACGGAGAGAACGCGGTCAGACCCCTGGCCAAAACGCCATCGATTCTGCCCATCGGTCGTGGCCAGGGGTCTGACCCCGTTGCGACGGGTCCGACACCGCCTTGTGCCGACCAGGACGCGAAGTAGGATGGCGCATGCCCTCTTGCGTGAGGCCAGCCATGCGCAGCTGTTCCCCGGTTTTGCGGCTCAATCGGGTCGCGCTCCTCCTCGTTGTTGCCGGCCTTGCGATCCTGCCCGCCGACCTCGGCCATGCCCAGCCGCAGCCCGATGCGGCAGCGAAGGCACGGCGGCTGGACGAGCTGTTCGGCCGGCTCAAGGCCGCCAAGGACGAGGCGGAAGGCGAGGCGGTCGTCGCGGAGATCTGGACTGTCTGGCTACGCTCCGGCACGCCTGAGCTCGACGAGCCGATGGCGCGGGCCGCCGCCCTGATCGGCCAGGGCCTCTACCCGCTGGCGCTGTCGATCCTCGACGACCTCGTTGAGCGTGCTCCCGACTGGGCCGAGGCCTGGAACCAGCGCGCCACGGCCCTCTTCCTCGCCGGCGAGCACGACCGCTCGCTCGCCGACATCGACCGCGTGCTCACCCTGGAGTCCAGGCACTTCGGGGCGCTGGCAGGGATGGGCCTCATCCGGATTGCCCGCGGCCAGCACCGCGAGGCGCTCGCCGCCTACCGCCGCGCACTCGCCGTCAACCCATTCCTGAAGGAGCGCCTCGAGCTGATCCCGGCCCTCGAAAGGCGGGTTGGCGAGAAGCCGATCTAGGTGTCAGCCGATCACCGGCTGCGCCGACCCTCGATGACAATACGGGAGCGCGCCGCAGGGTCCCCTCCCCCCTTGTGGGGGAGGGACAGGGTGGGGGGGATTCCAGAAGCTCAGATGTCGTGGTTCCCCCCACCCCTAACCCCTCCCCACAAGGGGGAGGGGAATCCGCGCAGCGCTTGCCTATGGTCCAGCGCTCAATCTGCGGCGGCCTCGTGTGCCAGGGCGACGATTTGCTTGAGCATGGGGCTGCCCGGGCGGATCAACTCGTTGACGACGGTGAAGTGGTTGGCGCCGGCGACGATCTCGCAGGTCGCGTCGACGCCGACCTTGCGCCAGCTCTCCACAATCTCCCGGCTCTGCCGCAGGAACTCGCCGCTCTCCTCGCCGCCGACGGCTGCGACGAGGTGCCGGCCCTTGGGCGAGGGTGGCCGGAACAGCGGGCTGGCGGCGCGGGCCGTGCCCTTGGTGAGGTGCAGGGCCTCGTTGAGGCTGGTGCCGATCAGCGGCGAGAGGTCGAATACCCCGCTGATGGCATAGCCGCACCGCACTAGGTCGGCCGGCACGCCGGGAAAGCTACCCCAGCTGCGCGCCATCATCTCGGCGGTCAGATGCCCACCGGCAGAGTGGCCGACGACGGTCGGGCGCTTGCCGGTCTTCCTCCAGAGCGCCGCCAGGCAGGCCTGGACCTCGTCGCCGATCTCCATCACCGAGACCTGCGGGCAGAGGGTGTAGGAGGGGATGGCGACGGTTACGCCGGCGGCGTTCAGCTCCCGCGCCACGAAGGAATAGTCCTTGCGGTCGCCGCGCTGCCAATAGCCGCCGTGGATGTAGACGACCAGCGGCGCGTCCGGGGCGGCGGCATGAAACAAATCGTAGCGCTGGCGCTCGCGGGTGCCGTAGCGCTGGTTGAACTCGGTCGTGCCCGCCAGCCGGTAGGCCGCCGCCAGCATCGACCAGCGCTCGGCGATCTCGGGGTACTCCGGCACGCGCGCCCGGTTGTTGTATTCGGCCTCGTAGTCCAGCACCGCCTTTTTCCCTCTCGTGTCAATGGTGCATCATGGCGGCCGAAGACTGGGCTCCGTGCTTTGTCCCCAAGCTGACCAAGTTGTCTTTTCTATCGGGCAACGATCGGCAGATCCTGTCAAGTCGCAGCGTGCCACACGGGTCGCACCCGTGTGGCCTCCGCACCACGGCCATCCTCCTTGTATAGGCGCACACGCAATCGAGCGCGGGCTCAACCGGCCAAGGCCGCGGGGGAATTGACGTGCCGGACAAGCGGCCCCAACTCTCGGAGGCATACCGGTAGGGTTGTCATGCTTCTGGTGAAGGTCGGCCCCGCTCTCTCGATTGCCGCGCTCAGCGTCGCCCTGGGCCTACTTGCCCTTGGCCCGCTCGGAGCGCGGCTCGGCTGGTGGCATTACAGTTTCGGCCTTTACCGGATGTTTCCGGGCGCCGGCGCAGCGGCGTCCGTCGCTGCGGCCCTGTCCCTCTCAACGCTTGCGCTGGGCCGGTCGGAGCTCCGGCCATCCGCGCTTGCAATGCTGGCGCTCGGCCTCACGGTCGGCGCGGGCGTCGCCTACATGCCGTTGCACTACGCCTATGCCCGCCGCACGCTTCCGCCCATTAACGACGTTTCCACCAACACCGCCGATCGGCCGGTGTTCCAAGCCGTGCAGGAGGCGCGCCAGTCCGAGCGCGCCGACAGGGTCGACACACCGGAGCCGCAGCTCTCGCGATTGCAGAGCGCGGCCTATCCGGACATAGCCCCGATACGCACGGCACTGCCGATGAGCTTGGCCCTCAGCGAGGCGCTTGCCGTCGCCGAATCGATGCCGGGCTGGGCCGTCGTTGCCGTGCATGCGGGCGCCGGGCGGATCGAGGCCAGCCACCGGAGCCGCTGGTTCGGCTTCACCGACGATATCGTGATCCGGGTCAGCGCCCATGCCGGGGGAAGCCGCATCGACATGCGATCGGCCAGCCGCAAAGGCCGCCACGACCACGGCGCGAATGCCGCCCGTATCCGCGCGTACATGGTTGTGCTGCGCCAGCGCATCTCTCGGCACGAGAGGCGCGGCGCTGTGCCGGGATGACGGTCGATAACCCGACGAGGCCAAAGACCGCGCTTGAGCCCTGTGCCCGTCCGTGTGAGCATCCTGGCCGAGTTGCGCACCGCAAGGAGGTGAGGACAGGGCATGGCCGAACAGATCCGCATCGAGTTCACCCGCTTCTCGGCGTTCTACTCGCCCCTGATTGCCACCATGGCAGGTGGCTTCCTGAAGGCGGAGGGCCTGGAGCCGAGGCACTCCGTCTCGGCGCCGGGCAAGTCGGCCATCGCCGGGCTCATCGACGGATCGGTGCACGTGGCGCAGTCGGCGCCGTCGTACAACTTCGGCGCGCTGGAGCAGGGCAAGACGCCGCCGACGCTGCACTTCGCCCAGATTAACGAGAAGGACGGGTTCTTTCTCACCGGCCGCGGCCCGGACCCGGCGTTCGCCTGGGACAAGCTCAAGGGGCGCAAGGTCATCGTCGACCACGGCACCCAGCCGATGGCCATGTTCAAGTACGCCTGCTTCAAGCGCGGCCTCGATTTCAAGGACATCGTCGCGGTCGATGCCGGTACGACCGACAAGATGATCGCGGCGTTCCGTGCCGGCGAGGGCGATTTCATCCACCTGCAGGGCCCCTCGCCGCAGCAGCTGGAGCACGACAAGGTGGGCCACGTGGTGGCGGCCGTCGGCGACGCCATCGGGCCGTGCGCCTTCTCCAGCCTCGCCGCCACGCGCGAGTGGCTGGCCACCGACATCGCGAAGGCTTTCATGCGCGCCTACCGCAAGGCCCGCGGCTGGCTGATCGCCACGCCGGCCGCCGAGGTGGCCAAGGCCGAGGCGTCGTTCTTCCCCGGCGCCGACCCGGCCGTGCTCGCCGCCACCATCGCCGCCTACCAGAAGCTCGGCAACTGGAGCCCGCACGTCGAGATCGCCCGCCCCGCCTTCGAGGCCACGCTCGACATCTTCCAGCATTCGGGGCTGATCACGAAGCGGCACAGGTACGAGGACGTGGTGGCGGCGCCGCCGGCGTAGGCGGCGTCACTGCCGGGGGCTGGGGGAAGAGGAGGGGCGGGGATGCGGCGCATCTGCGCGGGGTTGGCAATCGCGGCGCTCGTGATGGCAGGGGCGGCCACGATCATCGGCTTCCTGGCGCCGTGGTGGCCGGCCGCGGACCTGCCCAACCACTTCACCCCGCTGGTACTCGCCACAGCGACCGCCGGCTTGGCCCTGCTGCCGCTCGGCGGGGGCAGGCTCGGAACGCGCGGGCTTGCGCTCGGCCTTGGACTTGCCTGCGTGGTGGCCATCAACAGCGTTCCCCTGGTCGCCACCCTGACCACGACGGCGGTCGCTGCCCCGGCGGCGGCCGAGACGCTGACCGTGGTGAGCTTCAACGTCTGGGCCAAGAACCGGCGACTGGACGAGGTCGCCCGCTGGCTACTCGATCAGGACGCCCACGTGATCGTCCTGCAGGAGATGACGAACCGCAACCGCGAGCCCATCAAGCGCGCGCTCGCGGCGGGGTATCCCTACATCCACGATTGCAACTGCAACGACATAGTCATGCTCTCGCGGCGGCCCTGGATCGACGCCGGCGGCCAGCCGCGCACGGCGGAGCAGCCGGCGCTGTCGTGGTTCACTTTGCCCGGACGCGACGGCCGCGAGATACGCGTCGTCGGACTGCGGCCGCGCTATATCATCGATCCTCCCAAGTACGCCGCCCATTACGACTGGCTGGTGCGTCATGTCCCCAGGCTCGGCGACCGCCTGATCCTGGTCGGCGATTTCAACGCCGCCCCGTGGTCGTGGCAGATGATGCGCCTCGCCGCAGCCACCGGGCTGCGCCGGCACGGAACCTATGCGGCGAGCTGGCCGTCGCACCTGCCGATCGTGCTCATCGATAACCTGCTGACGACCCCCGATATCAAGGGCGTGTCTTTCAGGACCGGGCCGTCTCTCGGCTCCGACCATCTTCCCGTCGTGGCGACGGTCGCGCTGCCGTAGATGGAGCCGCATTCAGCCGGCGCAGGCCGCCCGCTCTGAAGCAATCGAGATCAAACAAGGGGAGGAAACGATGATCGTCTCACGCCGGATGCTCGCAACGGCGATGGCTGCGCTGGGCGCGCTCGCCGTCGCATCGCACGCGGCCTGGGCGCAGGGCTACCCCGACCGCACGATCAAGCTGATCGTGCCGTTCGCGGCGGGCGGCAATGCCGACATCAACGGCCGGGTGGTAGCCGATATCGTGCACAAGGCGCTGGGGCAGCCCGTGGTGGTCGAGAACCGTGCCGGCGCCGGCGGCGGGGTTGGCGCCGAGTTCGTCGCCCGGGCGGAGCCGGACGGCTACACGCTGATGGTCGGCTCCAACGGTCCGCTGACCATCAACCCGATCGTCAACCCCAACGTCAGCTACCACCCGCTCAAGGACTTCGCGGCCGTGGCGCTTGTCAGCTACGTGCCGCACGTGCTGATCGTGAGCAACAAGCTGGGCGCCAAGTCGATCGCCGACCTGCTGGCGCTCTCCAAGACGCGCCCGATCAACCTCGCCACCAGCGGTGTCGGCAGCGCCACCCACATGACGCTGGAGCGCTTCAAGCACGCCACCGGCGCCCAGATCGCGCACGTGCCCTACAAGAGCGGCGGCTCGCTGCTGCCGGACGTGATCGGCGGCAACGTGGACGGCGCTATGACCGAGCTCTCGACCGCAGTGGAGCAGCACAAGGCCGGCACTGCCCACATCGTCGGCGTCGCCGGCGCCGCCCGCTCCAAGAGCGCCCCCGACATTCCCACGTTCGACGAGCAGGGCGTGAAGGGCTTCCTGGCACGCAGCTTCATCGGCATCGTCGCGCCCGCCAAGACGCCGCCGGAGCACCTCGCCAAGCTGCAGGCGACGATTGCCGCGGGGCTGGGGGGTGGCAGCGAGGCTGCGGCCAAGCTCATCGCTACCGGCTCCGAGATCGCCACACCCGAGCAGATGACGCCCGCCGGCTTCGCCGACTTCATCAGGCGCGACTACGAGGACATGCAGGCCGCCGCCAAGCTCGCGGGGCTCGGGAAGTAGGGCGCAATCGTGCGGAGTAGGTCAGTGTCTGACCCTCTGGGAGGATCTTGCAAAAATGCGGCGGCGCGAGTGATTTTCCGCTGAAGCGGTGAAAAGTCGAGGCATCGGCGCTGGCTCCGACTACGGTGTTTCCGTGACGAATCACCCGAGAAGGAGC
>JBIOWI010000368.1:0-7404 GCA_044868325.1 Hyphomicrobiaceae bacterium | reverse complement strand
GACCGGGGTCAGACCCCTTGCCTCGGCACTGCAGCAGAATCTCCGCCATGTGCGCAAGGGGTCTGACCCCGTTCTCCCGACTGCCGACTGCCGACTGCCGAACCTCCGCGTAGACCGGCGCGCGCATGTCGGCTAGGACAGCGCGAGGTCGCCAAATCGAGAAAGCCCCACCGCACATGCCCCTGCAAGCCGGCATCGTTGCCGTCACGCCGTTCCAGCAGAACTGCACCCTGATCTGGGCCGAGGCGACCAAGCGCGGCGCGGTGGTGGACCCAGGCGGCGACCTCGACCGCATCGAGGCGGCCGTCGCCAAGACCGGCATGACGGTCGAGAAGATCCTGCTCACCCACGGGCATGTGGATCATGCCGCGGGCGCGGCGGAGCTGAAGGAGAAGCTGGGCGGCGTTCCCATCGAGGGGCCGCACCTGGCCGACAAGTTCATCCTCGACAGCATTGCCGAAGTTGCCCCCACATTCGGGATGGTTGGCGGCCGCCCCGTGACGCCGGACCGCTGGCTCGCCGACGGCGACACCGTCACGGTCGCAGACACCACCTTCGCCGTCCTGCATTGTCCCGGGCACTCGCCGGGCTCCGTGGCCTACGTCAATGCCGCGCAGCGGTTCGCGCTGGTGGGCGACGTGTTGTTCCGCGGCTCCATCGGCCGCACCGAGGGCCTGCCGCAGGCCAGCCACGCCACCCTGATCCAATCGATCAAGACGAAGCTCCTGCCCCTGGGCGACGACTTCGCCTTCATCTGCGGCCACGGCCCCACCGGCACCATCGGCCAGGAGCGCCTCACCAACCCGTTCCTGGTGTAGCGGTGTCAGCGCCATGGCGTAGACGGACGCGAGTCAGTGGAACTTGAACCACCTGCTCCTCGCCGGTATCACCGGCGTACCTGGGTCTGCGGCTTCGCCTCGACCCACCCTGCGGGCTACGCCCGCAAGCCTTCCAGCTTCTCCTCCGCCGCCGGCGCAAGGTTCACCGATTCGCCGCAGCCGCAGGCACCGGTCTGGTTGGGGTTGGAGAACACGAACTGGGCCGAGAGCTTGTCGGTGCGGTAATCCATCTCGGTGCCCAGCAGGTACATGACCGCCATGGGGTCGATCAGCACCCTGGCGCCGTGCTGCTCCACCACCTCGTCCAGCGGGTCCTGCCTGGCGGCCCACGTCATGGTGTACTCCATGCCGGCGCAGCCGCCCTTCTTGACGCCGAGGCGCAGGCCCACCGTGTCGGCGCCCGTCTCCGCCATCAGCGCCTTGATGCGCTCCGCCGCGCTCTCGGTGAGCTTCATCACTTGAGGCCTGGGGGGCCGGGGTGGCCTGGGCTTTGAGGTGCTCATGCAATTGTCCCGAGCTGTGTTGTAGCAGCTGCTGGCCGATGCCGGCTGCCGCGTTCCCGTCCTTCCAAATATAGGCCCTTGCCGGCCCAAAATCGAGCCGTCAGCGCCGTCCGGCAACGGGTCAGACCCAGGGTCCGCCCCCAATACGCCGCCCGGCGCTCCCCGCAGTACGGCCTTGCGTGGGGCGGGTTTGCCTCGCCCGGGCGATGCAACTAGGGTTCGCCGGCCCACAGCGCCTTTCCCGTAGACCCCGGAGCCTGCCAGATGCCGTTGCTGCGCCGCGTGTTCTACGGCTGGTACGTGGTCGCGGCCGTGCTGGTCATGAGCACCGCGTTCTCCGGGTTCATCTTCTACAACCTCTCGGTCCTGCTCGCCGCGTTCGTGGCGGAGCGCAACTTCCCGGTCGCGCTCGCCAGCAGCGCCACGGCGTCCTTCTTCATCGCCGCCGGCTTCGCCGGTGTGCTGTCGGGCTGGCTGGTGGACCGCGTGGACGTGCGCCTCGTCATCGGCGGCGGCGCCACCGCTGCCGCGCTGGCGCTCGCCTCGGCGGGCGTGCTCGACGCTACTTGGCAGCTGTTCGCCTTCCATGTGGTGTTCGGCTTCGCCCACGGCATGTGCGGGCTGGTGCCGATGACCACCGTGATCGCGCGCTGGTTCAATGTGCGCCGCGCGCTCGCCTTCTCCATCGGCTCCACCGGCCTGTCGCTCGGCGGCATCGCGGTGACGCCGTTCGTGGCCCTTGCCGTCGAGCGCTACGGCCTCGGCGCCATCGCGCCCTGGATGGCGCTCGGCCTGTTCGTGGGCATCGTCCCGCTCGCGCTCTTGGTGGTGCGGCCCAGCCCGCATTCCATGGGCCTTGCCCCCGACGGCCTGAGCCGCGCCGAGGCGTCGGCGGCACCTGCCGTTCCGTCTACGTCGCTGATCGACACGCTGCGCCACAGCTATTTCTACGCCGTCTCCGTCGCTTACCTGTTCGTGCTCGGCGCGCAGGTGGCGGGCATCGCCCATCTCTACCGCCTCGCCAGCACCCGCACCGACGCCGAGACCGCGGCGCTGGCGGTGGCCGTGCTGGCGGCAAGCAGCACCATCGGCCGACTGATCGGCGGCGCGGTGCTCCTGAAAGTGCCGACGCGCGCCTTTGCGCTCGCCATGACCGCCATGCAGGCGCTGGGGCTCGCCGGCCTCGCTCTCGCCTATGGCCGCTGGACCGTCCTGGCCGGCGTCGTCGTGTTCGGGCTCACCATGGGCAACATCCTGATGCTGCACCCGCTGTTGCTGGTGGAGCGGTTCGGCACGCGCGACTACGGCCGCATCTATGCGCTGAGCCAGCTGACCTCGGTCTGGGGCATCGCCGGAGGCGCCGCCGTGGTGGGGCTCATCTACGAGGCGAGCGGCGGCTACGAGGCGGCGTTCGCGGCCGTCGCGCTCGCCACGCTCATCGGCCTCGCGATCCTGGCCGCCTTCGGCCCGCACGGTTTCGCCAACGGGATCGGACCCCTCGCCGCGAACGGGATCGGACCCCTCGCCTCCAGCCCTGCGAATATCGAGCCACCGTCTCGGCGAGGGGTCTGACCCCGCTCGCAGGCCCCCCTGACTCACGCGGCGACGGTGCGGAAGCGGCGGGCGCGCAGCAGCAGGAACGCCGCGATCGCCCCGTTGAGGACGTTCCAGGCGAGCCCGTGGGCGAACGCCTGCCAGTAGCTGCCCGTCAGGTCGAAGATCGCCCCCGACAGCCAGCCGCCCAGCGCCATGCCGAGGATGGTGGACATGATGACGAGGCCCACCAGGGTGCCGGCCAGCCGCGGCGGAAAGTACTCGCGCACGATCACCGCATACATCACCACGATCCCGCCTTGGAACAGGCCGAACAGCGCCGAGATCGTGTAGAGCGAGGTGAGGCCGTCGAACAGCAGGTAGAGGAGCAATGCCACCCCCTGCAGGACCGAGCCGAGCAGCAGGGTGGCGACGCCCCCGATGCGGTCGGCGATGAACCCAGAGGCGACGCGGCTGACGATGCCGAAGCCCATCATCAGCGACAGCATCTCCGCCCCGCGCGCGACGCCGTAGCCGAGGTCGCCGCAGTAGGCGACGATATGCACCTGCGGCATCGACATAGCGGCACAGCAGGCCACGCCGGCGACGCACAGAAGCGCGAACAGCGCGGCGGGCGACAGTCCGAGCGAGGCGTTGGCGTCGCCCGCGACCGCCGCGGTGGCCTCCGTCTGGTGCGCCGCCAGACGGCGCCGCAGTACGGCAACGAGCGGCAGGATGGTGAAGAGGCACACCACGCCGACGATCACCTGCGTCTGGCGCCAGCCGCCGGCCTCCGTGAGGCGCTGCACGATGGGCGGCCAGACGGCGCCGCCCAAGTAATTGCCCGCCGCGCAGATGGCCACCGCAATGCCGCGCCGGCGCGTGAACCAGTGCGAGATGTCGGCGATCAGCGGCGCGAATCCGGCCGCGCTGCCAGCGCCGATCAGCAGGTTGGCGAGGGCGAACGTGACGAGGCTCGGTGCCGCTCCTGAGACGATGAAGGCGACGCCCAGCGTCAGCGTGGCGCCGATGAGCGGCAGCACGATGCCGAGCCTGTCGACCAGCCGGCCGAGCGCGACGGTGCCGAGCCCGAAGCCGATCATGGTGAGCGTGTAGGGCAGCGAGGCGTCCGCGCGCGCTACGGCGAACTCCGCCTGCACGGCGGGCAGCGTCACCACCACGGCCCACATGCCGACGCTGCCGATGGTGCCGATGACGAGCGAGGTGACAAGCCGCAGCCAGGCGTAGGCCGACTCCGCCTCGCCCGTCGCCCTGCCTGCGATATCCGGTGCGGAGCCGTGCATGGGCCGCGACAATCTGCGCCTCCCGGCGGCCGGTCAAGCGAGGATGCCCACGGATTGCGCACGGCTGCCATGAAACGCGGCAGGTGTCTCGACGCGCCGCAGAAGGCCAGTCCGATCCTCTCCTGCAAGACGCCCACCGGCCAGGGCTCCCGAGCTGCAGCGCGATCTCCCCCCGAATGGGGATGCCGACCTGCTCGATCCTCGCCATCTGAGCCGCGACTCGGGAGCCGCGGGTAGGTGCGCGACGCCGCGCATTCTACCGCGCCTTGCCCGCGCCCGACCTGTCCTCTCCTGGGGTCGGGCGCAGCTTCCACTCAGGTCCCGCCGGTCGGGTCCCGCCGCGGGCTCGATCGGCAGCGTGGCCCGAGCCGAGAAGCGAGGGCGAGCAGGGCAGCGAGCGCTGCCCCTTTTTGCCGCTCGGAAGCATCGCAAGCATCGGAGCAGAGAAAAGATCGATGGTCATGAACGCCGTGAGAACTGTGGCTGCCTTGGCCCTTGCGGCCGTCTCTTCCAACGCCTGGGCCGCGCCGCATGAGGCCACGACCGATGCGACGGCGATGGCAAAGTATGCCTCCGCCATCCGCAAGATCGAGTCGACGGGCCGCTACCACATCACCGCCGACGCAGGCGGCGGCCGGACAGCGCTGGGGGCCTACCAGATCCTCGACACGAACCTGGCCTCGTGGTCGCGCGCCGCCCTCGGCCGCGAGGTGAGCCAGGCCGAGTTCCTGCGCTCGCCCCAGCTCCAGGACCGCATCTTCCACCACCGCTTCGGGCAGTACCTGAGGAAGTACGGCCCCCACGGCGCGGCCCGCGCCTGGCTCGGCGGCGAAGGCGCCGCCCGCAGCGGCGACGCCGCGGACCGCTTCGGCAGCACGCCGTCGTCCTACGCGAGCAAGTTCTGGCGCGAGGCCAGCCGCTGAGAGACGGGGTCAGACCCTGCGGGTCTGACCCCATGCCGCGACCGTAGGGTGGAAGAGCGCGCTAGCGCGTATTGCACCGCTTCCCCTCCCATTCGTTGTGCCGGGGGCGTGAATCGGTGCGATGCGCTCCGCTTATCGCACCTACGGTCCTTGCATCGGCTCTTCCTATCCTGGCACACATCGCATCCGACATAAGGCTGATGGCGAATGTCAGTGTTATATCAGATTCACGATCGGTGTTGCCACCAGGCTACAGCCCGCCGGGCATGACTGCCATTAGGCTACATCCAAGCTGATCGCTGCCCGAGAGCGATCTTCGAGCCGATGAGATCGCCAGTTTCCGAACCGCTGAGATTGCGATGACGCTCATGGGGAGCCGCCATTGCGGAGCTTCCCAGCTATTCGGATCGCGAAAGTTGGGGGGACGCCATGCCAAGCGTCTGGTTCGTTGCCAGGGATGGCCAGGAGCACGGCCCGATCAACGAAGCCGAGTTTGCGGAGTTCCTGAGAGGGGGGCACCTCCGGCCGAGCGACTACATCTGGTACGATGGACTGGACGACTGGCTTCTCGGGCATGAGCTGCTTTCCCTGGGGCAGCGCGCCGATGGGTCGGCCGCTCCCGCCGAAGGCGTCGGCACCCAGGCCGTGCACGACCTCGCAATCCTCGCCCGACCGGTGCGAGAGCCACCGCGGCAGGTTGGGCGTAGGTAGCGCGCCACGCCACACCGTCTCTTCGACGCTGCACCTATGGCTCGCTCATGCGGCGGATGCCTCGGCCTCAAGCCTCCTCCCTCCGCCCAGCCACGTGGTTGGCCCGCGCCAGGTCGACGGTTGGTCGAGCTTGCCCACCGTGGCATCGCGCTCGATCCTCTCGTCGAAGAGGCGCGCATCGAAATTCCTCGAACCACACGTCCGGACCTTTCTCAGGTGGCGCGTGGCACGCCGTTCGCATCGGTCGTCAGACGTGGGTCTGTCGCCGACGCCTCGTGACGCCATGCGTCCAATGGCGGCCAAAGCGCCGGATTTGTCAGTTTCGCGTCGGCCGGCGCCTTTGATACGGTGCCGCCATCTACTCACTGGAGGCATAGCGTGCGGCTTTTCGATGATAAATTGCTTTCCTGGCTTCCCCAGCAATCCCGCATCAAGGTCGAAAAGCTCGATGCCGACAGGGCTGCCGCGAACGCCGTCGTGCGCCAGGCGAGCAACGCCGCGCAGGCGGCACTGCAGGAGCACGGCATAGCGACATCCGCCGCGCGGGAGCTCCTGGCCACACGCCCCCGCGATAGCTTCGCACCACCCGCTGGCGCACCCCAGACAGTCCTGGAGGTCTTCCGCGCCAGGCTCGCAAGAGAGCACTACGAGCGGACGGAATTCGAGGCCCGGATCATGGAGCCGGTGGAGCGCACCAAGCGCGCGCTCGATCAGGCGATGGCGGCGAACGAGCGGGCAACGGCACGGTGGCAGGAATTCGCTTTCCTGGGGAACGCGCACGGCTGGCTCGCGCGCATCGTTCACAACGGCACGAAGCTGGTGCACCGGCCCGCCACGATGGGCAAGGTGGAATCGCTTCCCGACGAGGTCGCCCGCATCCGGCGCGAGATCGTCGCCCTTTTCGACGAATGGCGCACGGTCGAAGCCGCGCCATCGCCGCCCGACGACTACCGTGCGCGTGCCATCGAGGAGATTGAGGAGCTTGCCGCCCGCGGCGCGCTGCGTGTCAGCCTGAAAGAGCGAGGCCCGCGGCCCTTGGGCCTCGCGCAAGCGCTGACGCTCGGAGCAAAGCCGGTCGACGCCCGCGTCTCAACGACCGACGATATGACCGGCTATGCTGGCGCGGCGCTTTGGGTCTGGCTCCACAAGGACGCGCTCATTGCCCGCGTGAGCGCGCTCGTCGATGCCGCGCCGACCGAGAACGTGATGTCCTATGAAGAGCGCGAGGCCGCGTTCCGCGCCATCGTGGAGAAA
This sequence comes from Hyphomicrobiaceae bacterium, assembly GCA_044868325.1. GTDB lineage: Bacteria > Pseudomonadota > Alphaproteobacteria > Rhizobiales > Hyphomicrobiaceae > AWTP1-13. Next base: position 337 of record JBIOWI010000368.1, on the reverse strand, counting down.
AAGCTCTCTCTCGAATTCCTCGAGGAAGCGACAATCTGCGCCGCCGCCAACGAGGGCATGAGCATCCCCAGGCGCCCCGACTGCGATCCGCGCGCCGTTCTGGAGGTGACCGAGGCATAGACCGGCGCGGACGCCGGCCGTGGGGTCAGACCCGCAGGGGCCCAAAGGGTCTGACACCTGGAAATGCAAAGCCCGACGGAACGCTTCCGTTCCGCCGGGCTCGGGCCGCGGTGCGGCCGATTGATCGGGGGTCTACGCGCTCAACGTGCGGAGGCGCCGGTGGACGTGTGCGGTCGCAGCTTGGCGGGCTGGACTCCTGTCGCGGCGACATCTCCGG
>JBIOWI010000367.1:0-4453 GCA_044868325.1 Hyphomicrobiaceae bacterium | reverse complement strand
AGCCCGTCGAAGGATACCGAGGCCAGCGTCATCAGAATGAACAGGACGCCGCTCGGCGGCAGCGCGCCGCGGTCGAGGAGCGCGGCGCCGGGCATGGCCAGCCACAGCCTGTGCCGGGTGTCCTCGTCGGATGCCGCCGGCGCCCACAGCAAGGGCGACAGCCAGCCGATGAAGCGGAAGAAGACGCTGAACGGCTCGGCCCGGCCGAGCCAGGCTTCCTCGCCGAAGAGGACGAGGGCGACGAAGGTGAACAGCCAATAAGCGCTCACCGCCACCGCCAGCCGCTGGGGATTGTCGGGCGCAATGTCGACCAGCTCGAACCAGGCAAAGCCGAGGAACAGCACGATCGCCGGCCAATAGCCGAGCCATGGGGGATAGCGGAGCAGCCCCCTTCCGACAGCCGCGACGGAATCCCCCTCCCCGTCGCGCCGAAGGCGCGCCGCCAAAATGTGGGGAGGGGCTAGAGGTGGGGGTAACCCCGACATCTGAGGTTCGGGATTCCCCCCCACCCTGTCCCTCCCCCACAAGGGGGGAGGGGACGCTGTGGCTCGCTCCCCGCCGCTAAGAAAGCGCATCGCCAGCCGATAGGGACCGGTCCATGGGTTCACGTAGGCGCACAAGTTGCCGAGGACCGCCGTGGCCAGTGTGAACCCCACCCACCAGAGCGTCCAGATCGTCAGCGGCAGAGGATTGGCCAACGGGTCCCGACTGCCGTAGAGGCCTATGGCCAGCAGGAAAGCGAGGCACAGGAACGACAGCAGGCTGGTGACGATAGGGCTCGGCGGCCGCAGCGTGAGCAGCGGCAGCCGCGCCTGGGCGAAGCGGTCGGAGATGCCCTTGGGGCTAAGGGCGAGCAGGAGGAACGTCGCCGCCACGGCCAGCGTGCCGCCGACCAGGTAATAGCCTGTCGGCAGCAGAAGCACGAAGGCGCGGTCGCCGCCGTGCGCCCACGCAATTGTCGGGGCCGCCGTCGGCACCAGCGCCAAGGCCGACGCCACCGCGGCGAGGGACACCGCGCGTCGGCTCATCGGTGCCCAACTCCCACATAGCGGTGCACCAGCGTGAGATCGCCACGCAGCGCCTCGACGCTCACCGTATCGCGGGTGCGACCGTTCTCGATGAACGCCACCCGGTCGGCCACCGGCAGCACGGCATCGACGCGCTGCTCCACCAGAACGATGGCCACCCCGGCATTGCGCAGCTCGCGCACGCAGTCGCGGATGGCGGCGATCATGGCCGGCATCAGGCCCTCGGTGGGCTCGTCGAGCAGCAGCACTTTGGGCTCCACGCACAGCGCACGGGCGATCGCCAGCATCTGCTGCTCGCCGCCGGAGAGCGTGCCCGAGCGCTGCTGCAAGCGTTCGCGCAGGACCGGGAACAGCGCCAGCGCACGCTCCCGCGTCGCCTGCCCCCGACCGCGCGCCATCAGACCGATTTCCAGGTTCTCGGCCACGGTGAGCTCGGCGAACAGGCGGCGGCCCTGGGGCACGTAGGCGATGGCCTGCTTTGGGATCTCGTGAGCGGGCAGGCGCGTCAGCTCCACGCCGTCGAGCCGGATCGAGCCGGAGCGGAGGCGCACGAGCCCCATGATGGCCTTCAGCGTGGTGGTCTTGCCGGCGCCGTTGCGCCCCAGCATGCACAGCACCTCGCCGGCCGCCACCGACAGCGAAAGGTTGCGCAGCACCTGCACGTCGCCGTACCAGGCATCGATACCGCTGACCTGGAGCATGGCTCACGTCCCCAGATAGGCGCGCTGGACGGCCTCATCGGCGCGGATCTCGGCGGGCGTGCCCTCGGCGAGGATGGCGCCATTGTTCATGACCGTGATGCGCCCGGCAAGCTGCATCACCACGTCCATGTTGTGCTCGATCAGCAACACGGTGGCGTCGCTGGCGATGGCGCGGATCAGGTCGCAGAAGCCGGCGATCTCGGCGTCGGAAAGCCCTTGCGTCGGCTCGTCGAGGATCAGCAGCTTCGGTGCCAACGCCAAGCCCATGGCCACCTCCAGCAGCCGCTGATGGCCGTAGGCGAGGGTGGACGCCTTGGCATCGCGGCGGTCCGAGAGGCTCACGCGGTCCAGGGCGTCGCCGACACGGCGATCGAGGGACGGGGTCTGCCCCCTTGCGCCGGAGGACGGGGTCAGACCCCTTGCGCCCGACGTCTCGTTCAAGGTCGCAGCGGTGGAGGCAAGGGGTCTGACCCCGTTCGCGATCGCGCTCTGCGCCGCCAGCGCCACGTTGTCGTAGACGGACAGGTTGCCGTAGATCGACGTGATCTGGAACGTGTAGGCGATGCCGCGGCCGACGCGCCGGTGCGCCGGCAGGTCGGTGATGTCGCGGCCTTCGAACACGATGCGCCCCGCGGTGGGGGCGATGCGCCCGCAGATCAGGCCGACGAAGGTGCTCTTGCCTGCCCCGTTGGGGCCGATGACGGCGCGCACCTCACCCCGGGCGAGATCGAAGCTCACGTCGTCCACCGCCCGCAGCCCGCCGAAATGCCGGCTGAGACCCTTGGTCGAGAGCAGCGTCACGGCAGCCGTCATGGAAGCCATGGGGCCACCCTCTCGCGCAGCGTGCCGAGGAGGCCCTTGGGAAACCACATCACCAGCACCAGGAGGGCAACGCCCACCACCAGCATGTAGGCGGAGGTATGCCCGCTGCTCACGTCCACGAGGTAGAACATCAGCAGCGTGCCGACCAGCGGCCCGAGCACGGTGCCGGCGCCGCCGAGCAGCACCCACAAGAGCGGCAGGATGGAATACTGGATCGAGGCGAAGGTGGCGCCGACATAGGCGAACAGCAGCGCGTAGGCCGCGCCCGCCGCCGCCGCGACGGTTCCCGAGAGGACGAAGGCGAGGAGCTTGTTGGCGTGCGCATTGTAGCCCAGCATGCGCGTGCGCTCCTCGTTCTCGCGGATGGCGACGAGGACGCGCCCGATGGGCGAGCGCACCAGGGCCAGGCAGCCCAGCAGGCAGACGGCCAGCAGCGCCAGTGCCAGGTTGTAGCGCACCACCGGATTGGCGAGGTCCAGCTCCAGGCCGCCGGGAAGCGCCGCGCGCCGGATGTCGCCCCTCAGCACGAAGCCCTCGTCGCCGCGCGTATAGTCGGCGAAGTAGAGCGACGTGAGGTAGCCGGCCTGGGCGAACATCAAGGTGACGATCATGAACGCAACGCCCGACGTCCTGAGCGCGATCAGCCCGAACGCCAGGGACAGGACGAGGCCCGCAGCGATGCCGATGAGGAACGCGGCCGGCGCGCCGAACGAGAGGTGCGCCGCCGAGAGCCCGGCGCCGTAGAGGCCGGCGGCGAACAGCATGGCATGGCCGAGGCTCAGGAGCCCGGCATAGCCGAACAGGATGTTGTAGCCGATGGCATAGACCGCCAGCACCATCACCCGGGCGAGGCTCAGGATGGCGTAGTCGCTCACCACAGCCTGCGCAAGGAGCAGGCACGCCAGCACACCGACGTGCAGGAGCACGGCACGGTCGGCGAGCCAGGCATAGGGCTGCGGGGGCGAAGCAAGGCGGAGGAGCTTCACCGCGCCGCCTCGCCGAACAGGCCCTGCGGCCGCACCACCAGCACCAGCGCCACCAGCAGGGTCGCCAGGATCTTGGCCAGCGTGGGAGAGAAGAACACCGAGACGATGCCGTCGCTGAGCCCCACGATCGCCGCCGCCACCACGGTGCCCGAGATGCTGCCGAGCCCGCCGATGATGACGACGATGAACGAGAGCAGCAGCGGGTCGAGCCCCATCAGGTAGTGCGCCTGCTGGATCGGCACGATCAGCACGGCGGCGATGGCCGCCAGCATGGCGCCGATGGCGAACACGACGGCGTAGACCCTGTCCACGGGGATCGCGAACGCCTGCGCCGTCTCGCGGTCGTACTGGGTGGCGCGCATCACGAGGCCGAGGCGGGTGCGTGTCAGCACGAGCCACGCGGCGAACAGCAATGCGACGGAGGCGGCCACGACGACGAGCTTGTAGCCCGAGTAGCCGAACCAGGGAAACAGGATGCGGAAATTGACCGGCGCCGGCACCGGCCGCGCATCCGGGCCATAGAAGGTGAGGGCGAGTTGCTGGACAATGTAGAGGAGCCCGATGGTCGCCACGATGGTGGCTTCCGGGTCGTAGTTGACCCGCCTCAGCACGGTCCGCTCGCACAGCACGGCGACGGCGCCCACCGCCAGCGGGCTGAAGATGAGCGCAATGAGGAAGCCCAGCGCCGGGCTGCCCGAGACGAGGCTCGCGAGCCACCACGCCAGCACGGCGCCCAGCATGAAGAACTCGCCGTGCGCCACGTTCACCACCCGCATCACGCCGAACACCAGCGACAGCCCCAGCGCCGTCAGCGCCAGCACGGCGGCCGTCACGGTGCCTTCCAGGATGGCGAGGAACAGGTGGGGTCCGAAGTCCACGGGTCAGGCTCTCGTCCGGTGTCTGACCCTCTGGGTCA
>JBIOWI010000366.1:0-2938 GCA_044868325.1 Hyphomicrobiaceae bacterium | reverse complement strand
GGGCTCGCGACCGGGTGGGCGGCCATCGTATGCGACACGGGCAGGCAGGCGGCAAGGAAATGTCGGCGACGGGATCAGACCCCTCGCCACTACGGCTGGAGATACATACTCAGGTCTGGCGCGAGGGGTCTGATCCCTGTTCACCCCCCCGGTTCAAACCTCCGTGCGCTGCGGTTGACCTGGAAGCACCGGCAAGCCACTTGGCACTAGCCACAGTTTCCCGAGATAGAGCGGAGCACGAGCCCCGACATGAAGATCCCTGGTAAGATTCCCGGCCCCGATCATCCCATCGCCATCGAGCCCAACCCCCGGCGCGTGCGCGTCACCTTCAACGGCCGCGTCGTCGCTGACACGCGCCGTGCCCTGACGCTGCGCGAGGCGGGCTACGCGCCGGCCCAGTACATCCCGCGGGCCGACATCGATATGGCGCTCACCGAGCGTACGGCGCACGCCACCTACTGCCCTTACAAGGGCGACGCGTCCTACTTCAGCCTGAGGGTGGGTGACCGCGTAGCGGAGAACGCCGCCTGGAGCTACGAGGCGCCCTACCCGGCCGTTGCAGCCATCGGGGAGCACCTGGCGTTCTACCCGAGCCGGGTCGAGCGTATCGAGGAGAGCGACGACTGAGCCACCCCGGGCTCTGTTCGGTCGGCGAGGGAAGCGTCCGCCTCTTCGGCGAGACTCGATACGGCGTGCACGCTCTCTACGCCGCCAACAACCCGATCGCCTCGGAGCGGTGCAGGCCCGTCTCCGGCCATCGGTGCAGGAGGCGCGGCAGGCCGGACTTGGAGGAGCGGTAGAAGCGCGTGCGGTGCTCGACGGGCAGGGGGCCCGAGTAGTGCAGCGTGTAGTGGTGCCTGTCGCGCTCGCCGCAGCAATGCGGCGTGCGGCGCCCCTCGCCCGGCGAATGGGTGTGGAACTCGTCGCAGTACGGGCAGAGCACGGTCCACGTGCTGCCAAGCCCCAGGCCGCGCATCTTCGGGCTGTCCGGCAGCGACCAGGCTGGAACGGCGATGCTAAGTCCAGCTCTCCATCCGAGGCGCGCCTTTGCCGCCTCGGCCCAGCTCTGCAGCCAGTTCTGCAGCCCGCTCTGCAGAACGTGCGCGCCCCGCCGATGGCTGCCGGCATGAGCCCTCTGCTCGCGCCAGACCTCGACAGCCCGACGCTCCAGCGCCAGCGCGGTCCAGAAGCAGACCGCGCCAGCCCGGACGCAGACCTGCCTGAGAAGGCGCGGAAAGAGAGGGTTCCGCGATGCCTCGAATGCGATCGCGGAGCAGGCCCAGGCGGTTTTGCCCCTCATGGCTGACCCAAGTGCTTTCTCCCCAGCATTTCCGCTGCAAGAGTTTACTTACAAAGGTTAAGCCAAAGTTAACGGACGTCTCGAAGCAGGACGACGCAAAGTCGATGGCAGACTTTGCCTAACCTCCGACACGCGATCTTCTGAATTGCCCAAGATTGGCCAAGCTGCAATGCACGCACCGGTGCCGGCTCGACTTGGGTCAATCGGGGGATCAACCGCGCAAAGTCCTGGGAACAAGGTCTGGATTACCGGGCCGGCCCAGCCAGCCCCAGGTCAGATGCCCTGGCCCTCTACCTCGCGGGACAGCTCCTCGATGGCCTGCTCGGCACCCTCCCAATGGGGATGGACCTCGGCAAGGCGCCGCAGGACCTGAAGCGCGCCCCGCTTCTCGCCAATGTCACGCAGGACCTGGGCGAGGCCGTCCAAGGCCTTGAAATGGTTAGGGTCCAAGGCCAGCGCCCGGCGCAGGTCGCCCACCGCCGGCTTGACCCCGCCAAGTTGGAAATGCACGAACGCGCGCCGACTCCACCCCTCGGTAAAATCCGGCGCTTGCTCGACCACGTGGTCGAGGAACCGCAACGCCCGGTCGTAGTCCTTCTCGGCCACGGCCTGCATGGCCCGTCCGAACAGAAGATCGACGGTGGAACTGCCCGAATGCAGCCAGACCCGTTCGATGCTTTCGGCCACCGACTTGGCGGCGGTCTCGTCCTCGGAGGCGGCGAGCTGCCCGTACAGCTCCGACAGGACCGTATCGCGCTCGGCTGGAGTCTGCGGCAGGCTCGGCGCCGGGGTGCGCTTTTCTGCTTGGGGTGCGGCATCCTGGGCCAACGTGGGCACAATCGGAGCCCATGCGCCCAGAGCGGCGATGGCGATGAGAGCGCGAAACAGCGGCATCGGGTCCATGTCGCCAGCATACCGAGAGATGCGCGACTGGTCAAAACAGGCTGGCGCGAGCCGCCAGCTCGCCCGGCGTAGCCCGGGCTGACCTCAGCCCTGACGCGCCTTGAAGCGCCGGTTGGTCTTGTTGATGATGTAGACGCGACCTTTACGCCGCACCAGCCGGTTGTCGCGGTGCCGCCCGCGCAGCGATTTCAGCGAATTCCTGACCTTCATGGCCCGAGCCCTTGCCAGCCTTGCTTCTTGAGATTTTTGCGCCTTGCGCGCGGTTGCGGAGCGCCGCTGCCCGCCAAGAGCCACAAAAGCGCCCGTTCTGCAACACCGAAAACGCCCTCCAGCCCCATCGCAGTCCCGTTCGCTCAACGCGTTTCGCCTCGCAGGCCTTGGCCTCGAGGGTTTGCGAAGGCGAGGGAGCTGGGCGCAAACGCCTGGCTCTGGAGGTAGTCCGGGGCAGTCTTGCATCTGCGCCCAGCGCCGCATGAGGCTCCGGTGAACAGCTCCGGCGAGTCGCCCAACCGGCCTCGGATACACCGGGTCCCGATTGCGTCGGGCCCTCGTGCGGCCCCCGGCCCGCGCTATCGAGACGCCTCGCGATGGCGCCCCTCGGTGGGCCAGAGTGCCGCGAAGTATGGCACGCTCGCGGTGGGGCGGGGATAACGGCGGCAGTCGGCAGTCGGGCGTCGGCAGTCGTGGGATGAGGACGGGTCCCACCGATCCCACTCCGCTTTTCTGCCGGCGGCC
>JBIOWI010000365.1:0-6104 GCA_044868325.1 Hyphomicrobiaceae bacterium | reverse complement strand
CGGAAGGCATACAGCTTCTCGATGATGATGGCCCACGCCCAGACCGAGGCCAGCAACAGCCCGATCATCACGAGCTTGACGACCGGATGCGCCTGCCAGAACAGCTCGACAAGAGAAAAGCCGCCAGGATTCATGTATCGTGCCCCTCTCGGGTTGCCGCCGGATAGCGCGCCGAATCGGGATGGCGCCGCCGTGCCGTGCGCCCCAGCTCCCCGTTTTGCACTGCCTAGCCGCTTCCAGCCCCCAGGACCAGGGGCATCCTGTGCCCCAATGCGGCCAGAGTTGGGCTTTCTGTGGGTGAAAGATCGGCAGTCGGGCGTCGCGCGTCGGAAGTCGGGAAGGTTTCGAGACTGTGCTTCTCCAATATATCTTCACCACTGCGCTTTTTTCTTGCGACTGCCAACATCCGGCGCCCGACTCCCGAATCGGAGGACCCCATGCCCACCCGCATCGTCGACATCTCCGCCGCACTCGAAAGCGGCATCGCCTCGGACCCGCCGGGCATGGAGCCCAAGATCGCCTACATCGCCCACAAGGAGACCGCGCCTCAGGTCTGCGCTTTCTTCCCCGGCCTTCAGCCCGCCGACCTTCCCGACGGCGAGGGCTGGGCCATCGAGCGCGTGGAGATCACCACCCACAACGGCACCCACCTCGACGCCCCCTGGCACTTCGCCTCCACCATGGACAGGGGAAAACGCGCCATCACCATCGACGAGGTGCCGCTGGAGTGGTGCTTTCAGCCCGGCGTCAAGCTCGACTTCCGCCATTTCCCAAACGGCTACGTCGTCACCGCCGCCGACGTCGAGGCGGAGCTCGCCCGCATCGGTCATGCGCTCAAGCCCCTGGAGATCGTGCTGGTCAACACCGCCGCCGGCGCCCGCTACGGCCAGCCCGACTACGTGGCCACAGGCTGCGGCATGGGCCGCGAAGCTACACTCTATCTGACGTCGCGCGGCGTCAGGGTCACCGGCACCGACGCCTGGTCCTGGGACGCCCCGTTCGTGCACACGGCCAGGAAGTTCGCGGAGACGAAGGACGCCGGCCTGATCTGGGAAGGCCACAAGGCCGGCCGCGATATCGGCTACTGCCACATCGAGAAGCTGGCCATTCTGGAGGCGCTCCCCGCCGCCGGCTTCAAGGTCGCGTGCTTCCCGGTGAAGATCAAGGGTGCCTCCGCCGGCTGGACCCGCGCCGTCGCCATCATGGAGGAATAGCCCCATGAAGCTTGCCACCTTCAACCGCGGCGGTCACGTCGGCGTCGGCGCCGTGGACACCGCCTCCAGCCAGATCCTCGACCTCGGCAAGGCCTCGGAGCTTGTCCTCGGCCAGCGCCATCCGGCCTTCGCCAGCATGCTGGCGCTGATCGACTTCGCCAAACCGGGCCTCGACGCCGCACGCAAGCTCGCCGCCCGCTGGCCCGCTGAGGCCTCCGTTCCCCTCGATTCGGTGCGCCTGCTGGCCCCCTTGCCGGAGCCGCGCCAGATCCGCGACTGCCTCACCTTCGAGCTGCACCTCAAGAACGCCATCGCCCGCTTCGAGGAGCGCACCGGCATCGAGCGGCCCTTCCCGGAGGTCTGGTACAGGCAGCCGATCTACTACAAGGCCAACCGCTTCAGCGTCGTGGGCCACGACGCCGACGTGATCTGGCCTGGCTACTCCAGCTGGATGGACTTCGAGCTGGAGATCGCCGCCGTCATCGGCAAGACCGGCAAGGACATCCGGCCGGACAAAGCCATGGAGCACATCTTCGGCTTCACCATCTTCAACGACTTCTCGGCCCGCGACGCCCAGTACGTGGAGATGGCCGGCCAGCTCGGCCCCGCCAAGGGCAAGGACTTCGATACCGGCAACGCGCTGGGCCCCTGGATCGTCACCACCGACGAGATCGGCGACCCGCACGCCCTCGCCATGGACGCCCGCATCAACGGCGAGCGCTGGGGCGGCGGCAACACGCGCGACATGCACCACAAGTGGCCTGCCATCCTCGCCCACATCTCCAACGCCGAGACCCTCTACGCAGGCGAGGCGATCGGCTCCGGCACGGTCGGCACCGGCTGCGGCCTGGAGCTCGGCCGCCAGCTCCAGCACGGCGACGTGGTGGAGCTGGAGATCGAGAAGATCGGCGTGCTGCGCAACAGGGTGGTGAAGCCGTAGGACAGGTGTCTGACCCTCTGGGTCAGACACCATCCGCCCTACGCGCCATCGACCGACCACCGCCCCGCTCCGGCAATCGCCAGCACGAGCAGGCCCCCGGCGATGGCGAGGTCCTTCTCGAAATGGAGGAGGTGGCCGCGGTCGAGGAGCTGGTTGTGGAAGAGCGCAGCGGCCCCGATGCAGAACGCCGAGAGCGCAAGGGCCGCAAGCCTCGTGCGCCACCCCACCGCGAGCATCAGCCCCGCCCCCAGCTCCAGCGCGATCACCGCAGGCAGCAGCACACCGGGCACGCCGTAGCCGTCCATGTAGTCGGCCGCCGCCGCGTAGCCCCGCGCTTTGCTCCAGCCCTCCAGGATGAACAGCGCGGCCAGCAGCAGGCGGCCGGCCGCCAGACCAGCCGCCGCAAGCGGCCCTGACGCGTCGAGCTTCATGCGCCAACCCCCCGCGATCCTCGCGACCTCACGGTCACAGGTACACCGCCTTCATCCCCCCGGCCGGATAGCGGTCGCCGGAGGCCGACCCCTTGGGAACGGCCTCCGAGATCTCCTCCACCTCGGCCGGCGTCAGCTCAACTTCCATTGCGGCGGCGTTCTCGTCCAGCCGGGCGGGGTACCGCGTGCCGGGGATGGCCACCACGTCGTCGCCCTGGGCCAGCAGCCACGCCAGCGTGAGCTGGCTCGGCGAGCAGCCCTTGCGAGCCGCGATGGCCTCGATCCTGGCCGCCAGTGCGCGGTTGTGGTCGAAGTGATCCGCCTGGAACCTGGGATGCGCCGCCCGCCGCCCGTCGATGTCGGCGAGCGACTTGAGCGCGCCCGTCAGGAAGCCGCGGCCGAGCGGCGAGTAGGCAACGAAGCCGATGCCCAATTCCCGCGTGGTCTTGCGCGTCTCCTCGGCCTCGGTGCGGTAGAGCAGCGAATACTCCGTCTGCACGGCCGCAATCGGCTGCACGGCATGCGCGCGCCGGATGCGCTCCGGCCGCGCCTCCGACAGGCCGAGGAAGCGCACCTTGCCCTGCTCGACCAGGCGCGCCATCGCCCCCACGGTGTCCTCCACCGGCACGCTCGGATCGACCCGGTGCTGGTAGTAAAGGTCGATGACGTCGACGCCTAGCCGCTTGAGACTGGCATCGCAGGCCGCCCACACGTACTCGGGGCGCCCGTTCACCGTGTTAGCGCCGCCCTCGCCGCGCACCTGCCCGAACTTGGTCGCCAGCACGACGGCGTCGCGTCGCCCCTTCAGCGCCCGTCCCACCACCTCCTCGTTGTGGCCCCACCCGTACATGTCGGAGGTATCGAGATGATCGATCCCGCTGTCGATCGCATGCTGGATCAACCCGACCGACTGGTCGTCCTCGGCCGCACCGTACACGCCCGATAGCGACATGCATCCGAGCCCCACGGACGACACCGACAGGCCGCTCTTGCCGAGCTGGCGATACGCAATCCTCGTCATGATCCTCGATCCTCGATCACGGGCAGCAAGAGGACTTCCACGCCCGCAGACGCTTCTGCGCGCGCCCTCCACCGCCGCATACTGCCGTGCATACTACCCTATGAACGCTCTGTTGCGTAGCTCGGAGGTCGTACCCTCCCCGCGCAGCACCGAGCTCGCCCAGCGTAGAGAGAGATACAGCTTTATTGTTGCCCGACCGCTGCTGATCTACACTCGCCAACGAACCAGAATCCGGCGCCTGTCAGGTGCCATCCGCGATAGTGCGAGCTCCAGGGAGGAGACCGATGGCGAAATTGCCCCGAGACGAGAGGCCCGACCTGCAGCGCCGCCGCGTGCTGGTCGGCGGCGCCGCCGCCGTTGCCGGAGGCGTGGCGGCCTCGTACATGCCGCACCTCGCCCTCGCCCAGGGCGACACCACCATCCGCATCGGTGTGCCCACCAAGACCTACTGGCCGACGATCGTGGCCGAGACCGCCATCCGCCAGAAGCTGTTCGACAAGGAGGGCATCAAGGCGGACCTCACGATCTACCGCAGCGGCGCCGAGGGCTTCGAGGCGCTCGCCGCCGGCGCCGCCGACATGATTCTCAACTCGTCGTCATCCGTTGCCGCCGGTCTCAGGAAAGGCGTCAACGTCCGCTGCGTGGCCAACGGGGCGAACGGCTACTACGGCTGGTACCTGGTGGTGAAGACGGACTCGCCCATCAAGGACTTCAAGGAGCTGGCCGGCAAGAAGGTGGGCATCACGTCGGCCGGCTCCGGCAGCGATATCTGCGCCCGCTGGACCATCGCCCACCACAAGCTGGAGTTCACCCGCGTGCCGCTCGGCGGCGGCGGCCTGGTGCCGAACCTGCTGACCGGCAACATCGATGCCACCGTGCTCTACTCGCCCCTCACCTTCAAGGTGATCGACGAGAAGGTGGCGCGGCCGATCATCAACTACGGGGAGGTGGTTCCCGCGCACTCCAACTCGGCTTGGATCGCCAGCGACAAGATCGTCAAGGAGCGTCCGCAGGTGGTGCAGAAGGCTCTCAACGCCATCTACGGCGGCGTCGCCTTCCTGGTCGCCGACGCCAACCGCGCCGCCGCCGTGAAGCTGATCGCCGAGATCGACGAGATCCCCGAGGCCATCGCCGCGCGCGAGCTCGACGGCAACATCAAGCTCCTGTCGCGCACCGGCGAGATGCAGCTCGAGTGGATGGAGCGCGCCCTCGACATGGGCCGCCTGATCGGCATGACCGACCTGGCGCCGGCCAAGGAGATATTCATCACCCAGTTCAAGCCGGTGCCGACGACGGCGTGATACATGTTCCCTCTCCCCATGCCCTCCTCGGGCATGGGGAGAGGGCTAGGGTGAGGGGCAGTGGCAATCACCGACGTCAGAGCGAATGGCTGCCCCTCACCCCTACCCTCTCCCCGCAAGCGGGGAGAGGGAGTGGAGCCCCGATGACCCGTTTACAAATCATCCTCACCCGTCTCGCACTGCTCACACTCGTCCTGGGCGCGTGGGAGTGGCTGCCGCGGGCCGGCATCGTCAACCCGATGCTGCTGCCGCCGCTCTCCGACGTCCTGGCGATGCTGGGGCAGCAGCTCGGCCGCGTCCAGGTGCAGGAGGCGATCGCCGTCACGGCGGCGGAGGTGATCGTCGCGTTCATCATCGCCGTGCCGCTGGGGGCCGCCATCGGCGTGCTGGCGGCGGAGAACGACTACTTCGGCGCCATCTTCCGGCCGATGCTGTTCTATGTGTTCTCCATCCCCAAATCGATCTTCCTGCCCATGTTCATCCTGGTGTTCGGCATCGGCTTCGGTCAGAAGGTGGCCTACGCGGCGTTCTCCACCGTCTTCATCGTCATCATGAGCGCGTCGGCGGCCGTTGAATCCGTCAAGGCCGACCACGTGCTGGTAGCTCGGTCCTACGGAGCCAGCCCGCTGCAGGTGCTCACCCGCGTCTATGTGCCGAGCATGATGCCGTTCCTGCTGGAGACCTTGCGCATCTCCATGATCTTCAACTTCACCGGCGTGATGATCGCCGAGATGTACGCCTCGCGCACCGGCATCGGCCACCTGATCGCCAGCTGGGGCGAGAACTTCCAGATGCCGCAGCTGTTCGCCGGCGTGATCCTGCTGGCTGCCGTGGCGATCGCCTTCAACGAGACCGTGCGCTGGCTGGAGACCCGATGCAGTACATGGCGAAGCTAGCGGCGGACGTAAACAGCCTCCGCGCCGACACGCGCTCCGAGTCTCGGGCCGCCGCCATCGAGGTGGCGGGCCTGTCGCACATCTACGAGGGCCGCGAGGGCCAGGTGCCGGCGCTCCAGGACATCTCCCTCACCGTGGGCGCCGGCCGGTTCGTGGTGATCGTCGGCCCCTCCGGCTGCGGCAAGACCTCGCTCCTCATGATGATGGCGGGGCTGCGCCAGCAGACCTCGGGCACCATCCTCTGCGGCGGCAAGCCGATGACGGGGCCGGACCCGGACCGCGTCGGCGTGGTGTTCCAGGA
>JBIOWI010000364.1:0-7091 GCA_044868325.1 Hyphomicrobiaceae bacterium | reverse complement strand
GTAGGCGTTGCCCCCGCAGATGGCGGCAACGCTCTCGGCATCGAGCTCCGCCCCGCAGACGTGGCCGACGGGGTCGTAGTCGGCCATGTCGAAGGGATAGTCCGTCCCCATCAAGATGCGGTCCGCGCCGTAGAGGCGCACCAGCTCGCGCAGCTGGTGGGGCGTGAACACCACCGTGTCGAAATAGATCCGGCGCAGGTAGGTGGTCGGTGGATGGGGCAGGTCGCCGTGACAGTCCGAGCGGGCGCCCCAGGCATGGTCGATGCGGCCGGAGTAGCTGGCGAGATAGCCGCCGCCGTGCACGGCCAGGATCTTCAGGCTCGGATGGCGCTCCAGCACGCCGTCGAAGATCAGGTAGTGCAGGGCAATCGTGGTCTCCAGCGGGTTGCCGATCACGTTGTTGAAGTAGAAGCGCGACAGCCGCGCCCCCTCGGTGAACCCATTCGGATGGATAACCACGAGCATCCCCAGCTCCTCGGCCTTCCTCCAGAACGGTGCGAACGCCGGGTCGGACAGCTCCCTGCCGTTGACGTTGGTGAGAACCTGTACGCCTTTGAAGCCGAGCTCGGTGGCGCATCGCTCCAGCTCCTTGGCGGCCTCGTTGCCGTCGGGCATTGGCACCGTGCCGAAGCCCTTGAGGCGGTCGGGCCGCTGGGCCACGAATTCCGCAATGCCGTCGTTGACCATCCGCGCGGCTTCCACTGCAATGTCGAGCGGCACCGCGTAGTAGCACTGCGGCGGCGGCGGCTTGACCACCTGCATGTCGAGACCCATGGCGTCGAGATCGACGAGGCGCTGGTCCAGGCTGCTGCGCGCCGCGATATCGGCCTCCTGCTTCTGGTTCAGCGACCGCGTTGCCGCATCGGCGAACGCCACCAGCGGCATGGCCGCTGCCGAAAGATGCGGTCTCACAAGCTCCGCAGCGCGCGGCACTCCAACATGGGAGTGCACGTCCACGGTGACGCTTCTCGGCCGCACCTCGCGCCCCGGACGGCTATGGTGGCGGGCTGCCGTCGGGCCATACCCGTTCCACTCGCTCACTCGTTTCTCCCCCCGCTTCGCTCAGCCGGACCCAGCTTAACGCAAAGCGTCGCGATGGAGGGCAAAAACCTCGCCCTGGCTCTCCGCCGAGTCGAGCCACAGGAAGGGGAGATGCGGGTAATCCCGCTCCAGGACCTCCCGGCCGGTGCCGATCTCCACCACCAGCGCCCCCTGCGGGGTCAGGTGGGTGGCCGCCCGCTCCAGAATGCGGCGCACGATATCGAGCCCGTCACCGCCGCCGGCATGAGCGGCGGCGGGCTCGATCGCATATTCGGGAGGGAATGCGGCCACGGCCGCATCGCTGACGTATGGGGGATTGGCGAGGATCAAATCGTAGCGCCGGCCGGCCAATGCGTCGAACAGGTCGGACCGGACCAGCGCGATTCGATCCTGCAGCGCATAGTCGGCCACATTGTGCTCGGCCACAGCAAGCGCATCGCTGGAAATGTCGCTGGCATCGACTTTCGCATCGGGGAATGCGTGCGCCGCAAGAATGGCAAGGCAGCCAGAGCCCGTGCATAAATCCAGGATATGTCCAACCGTTCCTGGGTCCGAGATCACCGCGGCGAGACCGTCGCGCATCAACTCGCCGATGTAGGAGCGCGGCACGATAACCCGCTCGTCGACGTAGAATGAAAAGCCGCCGATCCACGCCTCGTTGGTCAGATACGGTGCCGGCTTGCGTGTCGCTATGCGCCGCTCGACGATATCGGCCAGCGCGCGTCTCTCCGATTGCAATACACGGGCCTCCAGCCAGGGATCGAGCTGGTCGATGGGCAAATGCAGAGTGTGCAGAATGAGAAAAGCGGCTTCGTCGAACGCGGTGGCGGTGCCGTGGCCATAGACCAGATTGGCACGGTTGAAACTGCTGACCGCATAGCGCAGCCAGTCGCGAACCGTCACGAGCTCCTGCTCCGGTTCAGCGGACCTGGCCGGAGCTTTTGCCATGATGCAGAGCCTTTGCTTGGTGACGACGTCGGCCTCGATCCAGCCGAGGCAAGCATGGAAACGCCTCGGATCGAATACCGCGTTGGAGTGAGAGATGTGGGGTGAATTCCCCAGAACCGCCGATTTGCGACAAACTGCGCCGGTATAGAGCGCACAGACACTGCCCGAACGAAACACCGATAAGAACGCCGCCAAAGCTGGCTGGCAAGCAATTTCATGGTCTCAATGCCTTGCGCAGTCCAACAAACCGTAGCATCTATGGCCCAGAGGCCGCCGGTGGACGAAGCTCCGTGATCCCATCGTAGTTGAAATCGTGTCGCGCCCCGCAAATAGCGATGAAATTGGCATTGACGTTTTAATATCTTCTTTGCCATTAAATTCTATCTAGATGCCGGTATCGGCATTTGGCAAAAAGGGGAACCGGTGGATATGGCAAGGGAATCGTCCAGAGAGCTCGAGCGACTGAGCCTGCGGGAGCTGCAGGACCTCGAGTTGAAGGTCAAGAAAGCGCGGGCTACGGCGCAGGATCGCAACCGCATCGAGCTGCGTAAGAAAATCGAGGCCATGGTTGCCGATGCCGGCTTCAGGCTGAGCGATATTTTCGGCGGCCGCGGCGGCAAGGGCCGCACGGTGGCGGCCAAATACGTTAACCCCGACGATCCGAGCGAGACCTGGACCGGCCGCGGCCGCAAGCCTCGCTGGCTCAACGCCAAGCTGCAGGAAGGCGCGAAGCTGGAGAAGTTTCTCATCAAGTAGGACAAGGCCGGCACTGCGCGGGGTTCCGGCGCCGCCATTGCCTCAGCTGTCGGCTATGGCCTTGCATGCAGAGGGCCGGGCTCGAACCCGGCCCTGCACCCGTGTCCAGCTTGAGCCGCACCAGGGCTAGTGCGCCGCCTCCCAGTTGTCGGCGGACTTGGCATCGACGTGAATGGGGACCGCGAGGCGAACAGCGGGCTCGGCTGCCTTCTCCATCACGCTGGCAATCACAGGGAGCGCCGTTGCCACATCGGCCAGCCTCGCCTCGAACACCAGCTCGTCGTGCACCTGCAGCAGCATGCGTACCGAGCCGAGCTGCGCCGCCTGCAGCGCACCCGGCATCCGTATCATCGCCCGGCGAATGATGTCGGCGGCCGAGCCCTGGATGGGGGCGTTGATGGCCGCCCTTTCCAGGAAACCCCGCGTGGAGGGGTTCTTGGTGTTGATCTCCGGGAAATGGATGCGGCGGCCGAAGATGGTCTCCACGAACCCGCGCTCGTGCGCCTGGCCTTTGGCGGCTTCCATATAGTCGCGGATGCCGGGGAAGCGCTTGAAGTAGGTGGCGATATACTCCCCCGCCTCCTGCTTGGGGATGCCAAGCTGGGCCGCCAGCCCGAAGGCAGAGATGCCGTAGATGATGCCGAAGTTGATGGCCTTGGCGCGGCGGCGTACCTCGGGCGGCATGTCCTTGACCGGCACGCCGAACATCTCGGACGCGGTCATGGCGTGGATGTCGAGCCCTTCCGCAAAGGCGCGCCGCAGCTGCGGGATGTCGGCCACGTGCGCCAGCACCCGCAGCTCGATCTGGCTGTAGTCGGCCGAGATCAGCTTGTGCCCGGCCTCGGCGATGAAGGCCGTGCGGATCTCGCGGCCCTCCTTGGTGCGGATCGGGATGTTCTGCAGGTTCGGATCGTTGGATGACAGTCGCCCGGTGGAGGTCGAGGCCAGCGCGTAGCTCGTGTGAATGCGGCCTGTCGTGGGATTGACGAACGCCGGCAGAGACTCCGTGTACGTCGACCGCAGCTTGCTCAGCTGCCGCCATTCCAGCATCACGTTGATGAGCTTGCGCGCGTGCTCGGGCAGGTCCTCGCGCGCCGCCAGGTCGTCGAGCAGCCCGGCACGGGTCTCCCACTGCCCGGTCTTGGTCTTGCGCCCGCCGGGCAGCTTGAGGCTGTCGAACAGGAACTCGCCGAGCTGCTTGGCCGAGCCCAGATTGAACTTGTGCCCCGCCAGCTCGTAGATGTGTTGCTCCAGCTGGGCGATGCGCTGGGCGAAGGTGGAGGTGAGGCGCGCCAGGATGGCTTTGTCCACCTTGATGCCGGCCCGCTCCATGTCGGCCAGCACGCCCACCATCGGCCGTTCCAGGGTCTCGTACACCGTCGCCATGCGCTCGGCGGCGAGCCGCGCCTTGAGGATCGTCCACAGCCGGAGCGTCACGTCGGCGTCCTCGCCGGCATACTGCGTGGCCTTGTCCAGCGGCACCTGCGCGAAGGTCTTGTCGGATTTCCTGGCGCCTGGTGCGAACTCCAGCACTTGGGTAAAACCCATGCAGGAATGCCCAAGGTGCCGCTCGGCAAGGTCATCGAGACCGTGGTTCCTGCCCGGGCCCGTGTCGAGCGCGTAGGACAGGAGCATCGTGTCGTCGATCGGCGCCGGCGCGATGTCGTGCTGGGCCAGGACGACATAGTCGTACTTGAGGTTCTGCCCGATCTTGAGAACGCTCGGGCTCTCGAGGAGCGGCTTCAGAGACTGGAGCGCCTCGCGCACGGGGATCTGCGTGAGGACCTCGTCGCCGAAATCGAGCGTGCCGGCGGCCGGGCGATGGCCGAGGGGCACATAGCAGGCGCGCCCCGGCGCGACAGCCATGGAGAAGCCCACGAACTCAGCCTGCATCGGATCGAGGCTCGTCGTCTCGGTGTCGAACGCCACGCGGCCAAGGGAGAAGGCCTCCGCGATCCACACTTCGAGACGCTCCAGCGTGGTCACCGTCTCGTAGTGGGTGCGGTCGACCTTCTCGGCCTTCGCTGCCGCAATCGCGGCGCGCACGGCGGCCTGTGGCGCAGCCGCCGGCGAGGGCGGAGCGGGCGTGGCAGCTGCAGCAGCGCCGGCCATAGCCGGCGTCGGCTGCGCCGGTGCGGGCGGCGGGGCGGCAGCGCCGTTTGCACCTGGAGCCGTGCCGCGCTCCACCGGCGGCGGCGCCGCTACGCCCAGGCCCTCGGCGATGCGCTTCGTCAGCGCTGCGAACTCCATCTCGCGCAGGAAGCCGAGGAGCGCGTCGGGGTCTGGGTCGTGCAAGCCAAGCTGCTCGACGGGCACCACCACCGGCACGTCGTCCTTGAGCCGCACCAGCTCGCGCGAGAGCTTGGCCTGCAGGGCGAACTCGATCAGCCGCTCCCGCCGCTTGGCCTGCTTGATCTCGCCGGCGTGCTCGAGCAGCGTATCGAGGTCGCCGTACTCGTTGATCAGCTCGGCCGCAGTCTTCACGCCGATGCCGGGCACACCGGGCACATTGTCCGTCGAGTCCCCCGCCAACGCCTGCACGTCCACCACCTTGTCGGGCGTCACGCCGAAGCGCTCGCGCACCTCGTCGGGGCCGATCGAGCGGTTCTTCATGGTGTCGAGCATCGACACGCCGGGCCCGACCAGCTGCATCAGGTCCTTGTCGGACGAGACGATTGTGACATCGCCACCCTCGGCCAGGGCGTGCTTGGCATAGGTGGCGATCAGGTCGTCGGCCTCGTAGCCGCTCTGCTCGATGCAGGCGATGTTGAAGGCCTTGACCGCGGCGCGGATCAGGCTGAACTGCGGCACCAGCTCCTCGGGCACCGGCGGGCGGTGCGCCTTGTAGTCCTGGTAGATCTCGTTGCGGAAGGTCTTCTCGCTGTAGTCGAACAGCACGACGATGTGCGTCGGCCCGCTCGACCTGCGGGAGTCCTGCAAGAGCTTCCACAGCATGCCGCAGAACCCATGCACCGCCCCCACGGGCAGCCCGTCGGACGGCCGCGTGAGCGGCGGCAAGGCGTGGAAGGCGCGGAAGATGTAGCCCGAGCCGTCGATCAGGTAGACATGGCTGCCCTTGACGATGGGCACCGGCTCTCCGGGCGGCACCGAGCAGGTGGCTGCGGGGCGCTGCGATTTCGTGGGCTGTGCTGCGATGGTCGCCATGGGCGTGCACTATAAGGCCCGGGGGCGCAAAGTCAGCCCGTCTTCCACAGCCTTCGAGGCGGTTGCTGACACCTTCGCTGAAGCCTCAAGGCTCGTTATTTCCCTGCAAGATCGATGGCATAGCGCAGCCTCGGCACGTCGCCGAACCGGAGATTACGAAACTCGCCGACGAGCCGGCCGCCGTTGGCCTGCATCCGCAGTCCTCACATCGGGACAATGGGCACGCAAGCATGCATACAAGCTGTGGCAAAATCGCCATTGGCCGTCTTGTTCAGACGTGTATGGGGCGACAGTGCAGTGCAAAGCATCTATAGGATGCATTCTTTTTGATTGCAGCCATAGGATGTGTCATGTCCACCGGGCCTGCTAGGCGCACACCCAGCGCACCATGATCTCGCGAGACGATGGAGAAAGGCGCCCGCGCTACCTGCAGGTGCGCGAGCAGCTGGTGGAGCGAATCCTATCGGGCGCTTGGGCGCCGGGCGAGCCCATTCCCAGCGAGCTCGACATCGCCAGGCAATTCGGCATCAGTCAGGGCACCGCGCGCATGGCGGTGACGGCGCTGGAGGCCGAGAATATCGTAGTCCGCCGGCAGGGGCTCGGGACGTTCGTCTACGAGCACACGCGCGAGGAGGAGCTGGCGCGGTTCTCCCGCATGTTCAGCGGGCGGAGGCCGATCGAAGCCGACAGCCGCAGCTTGCGGCTCGTGCGCGCAACGGCGAACCGGGCGGAGCGGCGCGAGCTCGGTCTCGCCGTCGGCAGCAAGGTCCTGCGCATCCGCCGCGTGCGCACACGCGATGGCGCTCCGTTCATATTGGAGCGGGTCAGTCTGCCCGAGGCGCTGTTTCCGGGTCTCGCCGACCAGGAGGAGCTGCCAGACACGCTCTATGGCATCTACCAGAAATCCTGGGCGGTGATGGTTCTCGAGGCCGAGGAGCGGCTCACCGCCGTGCTCGCCGATCGCACTACAGCAAGAGCGCTTGAGATCGAGGTCGGCATGCCGTTGTTACGGATCGAGCGCGTGGCGTTCGCATTGCCGCGCCGGCCGATGGAATGGCGCGTCAGCCTCTGCCACCTCGCCAGTGGCGCGCACTATCTGGCCCGTCTCAAGTAGGTGTAGGATGGTGTCGGACGGTGTCAGACCCTCTGGGTCTGACACCATCGACTACCACAGACGGGCG
>JBIOWI010000363.1:0-5257 GCA_044868325.1 Hyphomicrobiaceae bacterium | reverse complement strand
GGTGTTCTTGCCCAAGGTGGCCAAGTGGCTGGCGGACCAAGTGGGCGGCTTCTTCGGCGGCATCGGGCAAGGCCTTGGCAACCTCTGGGAGGGCGTTACGCCCTGGAACGAGCAGCAGCAGCAAACGCCTTGGCAATGGCTCACTCCTTGGAATGAGCAGCAGCAGCAGGACCCTTGGGCTTGGTTGACGTCTGGGTTCCAGGGACAATGGCCTTTCTGGAACGCCATCTGGGGCCAGGAATGGCAACCGCCCGACTTCCACCAATTCGAAAGCATCGGCGCCCAATGGTACCAGGAGCCATGGACGCCGCCGCAGGGCAACCCCTACCCTGATGGGTACCTCGGCTGGTTCCTCTGATGGCCCACTTCTGGGGCGCTGGCGGCGTGCAAGGAACCGCCGGCTTGCAGGTGGAAATGTTCCGCTCCAAGGTCTTGGACGGCAACGGCGAAGTGAGCTTGACCCTGGCCCGCGCGCCGCTCGGGTTCGATGCCTTGGTGGTCAGCGCGCAGCAGGCCAGCGGCGTGCCCCAGAACGGCATGGTGTGCAACGTCATTTCCTTGGTGGGCAAGGTGGCGACCGTGCACGTCCGCAAGGCCACGTACACGCCCACCGGCACGAACAGCGCGCCAGCCTTCACGGGCAACCTCGGCACGACGAGCAGCAACCAAACCGGCGCCAGCGCGGCGTGCATCGCGACGTGCAACCAGAACCACCCCGGCCTTGGCGGGCACACCCACACCCTGACCCCTGCCGGCACCGTCGCTGCGCCTGTGTTCACGGGCAGCCCGAACGGGCTGGATGACGCCGCGGCCGCAACCGTCACCTTGGTGGCAACCTACCTGGCATGACCATGAACCTCTGGAACCTCTGGGCCCTCGCCGTGGCCCTCATCGCGTTCGGCTTGAGCCTCGCGGACAGCCGCTTCGCCATCGCCGCCTTCGCCGCGGCCTTCGCGCTGTACCTCGCTGGCTGGGTCATCAATGGCACCTGACCACCCCGATGAATGGGACGTGCCGCAAAAAAAAACGGCAAGGCGCAAGCCCAGCACCGCGGCCTGGGTCGGGGTCGCGACCGGCAGCTACGCGGCCATGGTCGCGACGTGGTGCCTCGCGCACCACTTGGGCCCCATCGCCTTGGCGTGCTGTTAAAGCCCTGGACAGCATTCCAGGCTTGGCCCCGGACACGGCTTGGACCCTGGACCACAAGGCCGCGCAACCGGCCTCTCGGGTAAGGGCTTGGGCACGACCGGGGCCGTTGCGCTTCCGAAGCATTCTTGGTCTTGCAAGGCTTCGCAGCGCTGCAGCCCTCGCGCCCGGCGCCGCCTTCCCGGCGCCCGGGCCTTGGCTGTGCGGGAAGGCGCATGGAATGTGGCTGCAAGCCCTCTTGCAAGTGCCCCTGTTGGCGCTGGGTCGCGCACCCCTTCCACGTCGCCTTCGCGCACGCCGGGCTGGGAAGTGAACCCATGAATGACGACCTCTTGGACCTCGCGCCTGACAGCGCGGGCGAGCGAAGATTCCTGACCATGAGCAAGCTCCCCTCAGGGGGAATGCGCTGGCGCGTGAACGGCACCGTGTACGAGCACCCCAGGGCCACCTACGGCATCAAGGGCCCTGGTGGTCACTCGCTGGCCATCGACCTGGACGCCATGGAACCCCCGCCCGAGGGCATGGAGGCCAAGGCCACTCTCATCCTGAGCCCGAAGGCTGGCGCGGCGCTGAAGAAGCTCAGGCCCCTGGACGGCAAGGTGCTGCTCCTCAGCCCGCTGGGCGACGTCATGCTGGACGACGGCGAGGCTCCGGTCAAGGGGGCCTGAGGCATGACCGGGAAGGCGAACCCGGGCAGCGCGGCGGCGCAGAAGGTCGGCGGCGTGCACGCCTGGAAGAAGCGAACCCTGAGGCTCCGGTGCCCAGGATGCATGGGCATCTTCGAGGTGCGCTACCGCACCATCGCCGACAGCTATCGCGCCCCGCTCCAGAACGGCGCGAAGCCTGAAAGCGACGACGGCGAGGTGTGACCCGTGCTCACATTCCCCGACGTGCGCCTGCCCCACGGCCCCATCAAGGACAACCTCGAAGCCGTGCGCGACTACGCCCACGCAGAAGCCGAAGCCCTCTGGGCCAGGGTCCGCTTCCTCGAAGGCCGCATCGCCGCCCTCGAAAACTGGCAGGACGAGGTGGGCGCGCGCGAACCCGAGGATGAAGCCAGCGCGGGGGCCACGCCATGAGCGAATGGGCCCCGCGCTCTTGGTTGCCAGCGCACATGGAGGCAAGGCTCATCGGTGATGGGGTCTGGGAGATTCGCTCCAAGGCGACCAAGGCCAAGGCGACCAAGGGGGCCGCGCCATGACCTGGGAGTTCCTCGCCGGCGTGGGCTGGGGCCTGGCCGCGGGCTTGGCCGTGGCGTGCGCCGTCGCGGCCTGGTGCGACGCCCTGCTCCAGCGCGGCCACAAGGCGCTCGCCGAGGCGGTCCTGGTGCTCCGCACCCTGAACCAGAGCCTCGCCGCCGAGGCCAAGGGCAAGGCCTGACCGGCGGGCCGCCCCGACGACGCCGCTGGGGAGCCCTACGACGGCGCTCAGCGGCCCTGCGCTCCCCGGGCTTCTTCTTTCTCCTCCCCCCCCCGCACCCTCGGGCCTCCGCGCTCCTCGCTGTTCCTAGGCCCTCTATTCGGGAGGACGGATGAAATCGAGGATGGGAGAAGGGGGGGTCGGGGGGGAAGTGGGCGTAGCCGTCGGCCTCGCCGCAGCCGTCGGCGCAGAAGCGGCAGGCTGACGCTGACTTGGACCCATGCGCCCCAGCATGGACCCTGACATGTTCAGCTTGGCCGCGCTCGCGATGGCCTGTACGACGGCATGGGCCACGGCAAAACTGCTGGTGAAGCCTAGGACGCTGGCGGCGGAGTGGAAGCTCGCGGAGAGCCAGCGGCTCAGGGCCATGGCGCAGCGCCGCTGGGCCCAAGAAGACGGCACCAACGGCGCCGAACCCGGCGACGACAGCGACGTGCCCTTGCCCCTCTGGCTCAAGGCCGCCGCCAAGGGCGCAGGCGTGGACTTGGCCAAGGTGTGGGCTGGGGACGTGCAAGAGCTTGCAAAGGTCCAAGCCCTCTTGCCGAGGCTGATGGGTCAACGCCAGGGCCAGGAGCAGCAGGACGTCATCGCCTAGCGACAAGCCCTTAGCCTGGCACTTCCCTGCCCAGCTTGGGGATGGGTCATTGGCTCGCCGCTTCCGCCGACGCGCACGCCAGGCATCCGCCATCGCATCACCACGAAGTCGCCGCTTCCGTAGCAGGCGGCGTGCGCGACCCTCGCGGCGTGCGCGGCGAGCCTTTTCCCGTCCCAGGAGTCACACCATGGCACGACGCGGACGGGCAAGGCGAGCGTTCAGCAGCGCGCGCAGCAGCAAGGCCGGCGGTATCGTGGACGGCGCCCTGGGCGGCGTCGCTGCGGCCATCATCGGACCTATCGTGCCCTTGCCTGGCGTGGGCGCCATCGCAGCGGGGTACTTCCTACACAACAGCACCCTCCAGGTCATCGGCGGCTACGAGCTCGGCAGGGGGCTGATGGCTGGCGGCCTCGGCGGCCTCGGGAACCTGTTCGGCGGGGGCCAGATGCAAGCCAGCGGCGGCCAGGTGGTGATGTAACTTGGCCAACCAGAAGGCCATCCTCAGCCTCCGCGGCCCGCGCGTGGGCCTGAAGTCGGTCAGGGTCACGCTGGTGGACACGGACGCCACCGCGAGCACCTTCACCGACTACGGCGCTGGAACCACCATCGTGGCTGACGACGACTGGACCATCCAAGGTATCCAGGGCCAAGGCACCACGGCCCCCGCGACGGCGACCGCGTTCCAATTCCGGGTCAACGGGGTGGACCGGCCGCTGTTCATCAACGGCGCCGCCGTGTTCGACCCCACGAGCAGCCAGCAGGACCGCCTCGGCGCCGCCCTGGGCAAGACCATTCCCAGGGGCAGCACGCTCGCCATCATCGGCCGCGCCTGAGGTGCCCATGCCCGGGGCCATCACGGGCAGCGGCACCCTCGCCGCCGACGCGTTCAGGAGCTTGGCGGACCTCTGCCTCAGCGACCCGAACCGCATCGAGGATGTGATCATGGGCGAGGGGTTCGTGGGGGTCACCGGCAACGCCGCGGT
This sequence comes from Hyphomicrobiaceae bacterium, assembly GCA_044868325.1. Lineage (GTDB taxonomy): Bacteria > Pseudomonadota > Alphaproteobacteria > Rhizobiales > Hyphomicrobiaceae > AWTP1-13. The sequence goes on along the minus strand of JBIOWI010000363.1, from coordinate 1,114 downwards.
CTTGCTGTACGGCCCAGAAACGAACCCAGCCACCACCGATGGCGGTATCACGGTCGCGGTCAACGGCGGGGTGGCTGTGGGCCCGGTCAGGGACCCGAGGGCTGGCTGGGACCTTCGGCGCTGGTGGGTCAGGAACGCCACCGCTGGCGCGAACGCCACCGTCGCCATTAACGGGGTCAGCGTCTGATGGCGAGCTTCATCTCGCCGCCCACGCCGCAGCTAACCCTGCTCGCCGGCAGGGTCACCGCGGCCCCCACGGATTTGCAAGAGGCCTTGCCCGTGGGCAACGTCGCGCCAGCGACGGGCAGCGAGAATACGAGGCTCAGGCCTTACGCGGCCCTGACGTGGAAGCGGCTCAGGGTCGCGCTGTGGACAGCCCCCGGCGCGGCCACGACCGTGGACGTGGGCCTCGCCGTGAACGGCAGCCTCAGCGCGCTGAAAACGACCTGGAGCGATGCGGACGCGCCCTCGACCACCAAGAGCGCCACCGGCAGCATCGCCAGCGCCGCCGCCGATGCCGTGAGCATCTTGTTCGACCGCACCGCTGGGGTCAACGGCCTTGGCGGTTATGCGTGGTGGCTGGAAGGTGAACCATGACGACCCTGGGTGAAGCGTGGGCGAAGGTGGACGAATTGGGCTTGCCCCGCTACGCGGTCAAGTTCAACGTGGGCAGCGGCACGGGCCCGAATGCTGTGAGCATTCGCAGCGACCTGGGCCAACAGGGCCCCAACCCTGTGGCTAACACCTACACCTGGAGCGGGTGGATGCCCATCGCGGAGTTCATGGCCATGCACGGCAACGCCTTGGGCGAGCAGGGCGACCTCGGCTCGACTGGCGGCGGCGGCGGCTTGGGACCGCTCCTGCCTTTGGCCCTGCTCGGCGGCGCGGCCTACTTCCTGCTCCGGAAGCGGTGACCATGGCGAAGAACGGCTTCGCGGGCGTGGCCAGCAGCCTCGCGCCGTGGGCCGTGGTCGGGGTCTTGGCGCTGGTGTTCTTGCCCAAGGTGGCCAAGTGGCTGGCGGACCAAGTGGGCGGCTTCTTCGGCGGCATCGGGCAAGGCCTTGGCAACCTCTGGGAGGGCGTTACGCCCTGGAACGAGCAGCAGCAGCAAACG